>NZ_WYCT01000021.1 GCF_011008945.1 Streptomyces harenosi | reverse complement strand
TCCGCCGGGGCGGGGCGCCCTTCCGCCGGGGCGGAGTACCTTCCCGTCGGGGCAGGGTGCCCTTCCGTCGGGGCAGGGTGCCCTTCCGCCGGGGCGGAGTGCCTTCCCGTCGGGGCAGGGTGCCCTTCCGCCGGGGCAGGGGCCGGTGGCCGCGCTTCGGCCGCCCGGGGGCCGTGGCCGCCGTACGCGCGGCGTTCCCACTCGGTGATGCGCGCCCGGAGTTCGGCGCACCGGGCGGTCGCGCGCGCGTGATCGTCATCGGCCCAGGCCAGGTCGGCACGGAGGGCGTCGGCCTGCTCGCGGGTGGCGGCCGAGGCGAGCCGCCGCCGCAGGTCGGCCCGCCGTTCGGCGGCCCGGCGCTGCTCGCGCAGCATGGCCTCCAGCCCCTCCCCGAGTAACTCCCGGGCACCCGGCAGCGCGTCGTGCGCGGCGAGCGCGGCGGCGTGCAGCGCGCGGGCGCGGGACGCCTCCGCCGCCACGGCACCGGCACCGCCCTGCGCGGCGAGGTCCTGGAACAACGCCTCGACCACGTCCCAGGGCGGCACCTGCCGGCCCTCCAGACAGGCCCGCATACCGTCGGGATCGCGCCGCCAGAACACACCGCACCAGCCGCCGCCCTGGTCCAGGCGGGCCAGCAGACCCGCGAGGCAGCGCGCGAACTCCCGCGGCGCGGCGGGATTCACCCCAACCGTCATCTCCCACCCCCGCCAGACCGGAGCACTCCGGTCCGGAGTGAACACCAGCCGTGTTACAGGGCGGCTACGGCCGGTTTTCGGCTGCGGCTCGCGTTCCGGTGCGCACCGAGGAGGGGCAAGGCGGCGCCCCCGCTCACGCGCCCACCGCTCATACGCACCGGCCGACCGGCGGGCGGCAGCCGACACCGGCACCCCACCGCCGACAGCCGACAGCCGACAGCCGCCGAACGCCTCGACGGACATCTCGACGCGCGTGACGGGTGCACGCCCGGCCGGTCCCGGCCGGCGTCCCGGCGGACCCGGCGGCGGACCCGCCGGTGTCAGACCCCGGCGAGCGCGCAGCGTCCCGCCAGTTCGTCCATCGACAGACCGAGGGCGTGGGCCAGGGCGGCCACCGTGAAGAAGGCCGGGGTCGGGGCACGACCGGTCTCGATCTTGCGGAGGGTCTCGGCGGAGATGCCGGCGCTCGCCGCGACGTCCGCCATGCTCCGGGCTCCGCGCGCCTCGCGCAGCAGCCGTCCGAGCCGCTCGCCGCGTTCGCGCTCTTCGGGGGTGAGGGGGGTGCGCACCATGACACCCATAGTAATACCGGTATTGTAATTGGCATGGTGGAACTGAAGACGGAGGCGTCGATCGACGCGATGTACGTGGCGGGGCAGGTCGTCGGGCGGGCGCTGACCGCCGTACGGCAGGCCGCTGACGTGGGGGTCTCCCTGCTGGAGCTGGACGCGGTGGCCCGGGAGGTGCTGCGCGCGGCGGGCGCCGGCTCGCCGTTCCTCGGCTACCGGCCCGCCTTCGCGCCAACCCCCTTCCCCGCGGTGATCTGCGCGTCGGTGAACGACGCGATCGTGCACGGCATCCCGGACGGCTACCGGCTGCGCGACGGGGATCTGGTGTCCATCGACTGCGGTGCCCAGGTGGACGGCTGGGTCGGCGACTCGGCGATCAGCTTCGTCGTCGGCACCCCGCGCGCGGCGGACCTCCGCCTGGTCGAGACCGCCGAGCGGGCCCTGGCGGCGGGCATCGGGGCGGCCGTGCCCGGCAACCGCATCGGGGACATCGCCCACGCGATCGGCTCGGTGTGCCGGGCGGCGGGCTACGGCGTCCCGGACGGTTTCGGCGGCCACGGGGTCGGCCGCCGTATGCACGAGGACCCGCCCGTGCCGAACGAGGGCCGCCCGGGCCGTGGGCTGCCCCTGCGCCCCGGCATGGTCCTGGCGATCGAGCCGATGCTGATCGGGGGTGGCGGGGACGGCTTCCACGCGGCGCCGGACGGCTGGACCCTGCGTACGGACGACGGCTCCCGCGCGGCCCACACGGAGCACACGGTCGCGATCACCGAGGCCGGGCCGCGCGTGCTCACCGCGCGGCAGGCGGTCTGAGAACCGGGCGCCCGGCGGCGCGCGAGGGGCGGCGGAGGCGGCCGTCGCCGGACGTGCCCGCCGGGGGACGACGTGTCATCGTGGCATGAGCGGGCCCCGACCGGGTTACCCGGCCCCGGCACGTCGACCAGCGGAGGACACCGGAGGACGGACAGCGATGACCAGCGGCTTCATCAGCCCGGAGGGCGACCCCTTCGCCGAATTCCTCGCCCGGTTCTTCGGCGGACCGCGGCCCCGGCACATCGACATCGGACGGCTGCTGAGCCAGCCGGCCCGGGAGCTGGTGCGCGGCGCCGCCCAGTACGCCGCCGAGCACGGCAGCCGGGACCTGGACACCGAGCACCTGCTGCGGGCCGCGCTGTCCGCGGAGCCCACCCGGAGCCTGCTCAGCCGGGCCGGCGCGGATCCGGACTCGCTGGCCTCGGAGATCGACGAGCGGTCCGGGCCGGTCCAGCACAACCCGGGCGAGGCCCCACCGCCCACCTCGCTCTCCCTGACACCGGCCGTCAAGCGCGCCCTGCTGGACGCGCACGAGCTGGCCCGGGCCAGCGGGGCCGGGTACATCGGGCCGGAGCACGTGCTCAGCGCGCTCGCCGCCAATCCGGACTCGGCCGCCGGGCACATCCTGAACGCCGCCCGGTTCGCGCCCTCCGCCCTGCCGCCCGAGACGCCGGACGCGGCGGGGGCCCGGGCGGAACGGCCCCAGCCGACGAACACGCCGACCCTGGACAAGTACGGCCGCGACCTGACCGAGCTGGCCCGGCAGGGGCGGATCGACCCGGTGATCGGGCGGGACGAGGAGATCGAGCAGACCGTCGAGGTGCTCTCCCGCCGCGGCAAGAACAATCCGGTGCTGATCGGTGACGCGGGCGTCGGCAAGACGGCGATCGTGGAGGGGCTGGCGCAGCGCATCGCCGACGACGACGTGCCCGACGTGCTCGCCGGGCGGCGGGTGATCGCCCTGGACCTGACGGGCGTGGTCGCCGGCACCCGCTTCCGCGGCGACTTCGAGGAGCGGATGAACAACATCGTGGGCGAGATCCGCGCCCACTCCGACCGGCTGATCATCTTCATCGACGAGCTGCACACGGTCGTCGGCGCGGGCGGTGGCGGCGAGAGCGGGGCGATGGACGCCGGCAACATCCTCAAGCCGGCCCTCGCCCGCGGCGAGCTGCACATCGTGGGGGCGACCACGCTGGAGGAGTACCGGCGGATCGAGAAGGACGCGGCCCTGGCCCGCCGCTTCCAGCCGATCCTGGTGCCGGAGCCGACCACCGCCGACGCGATCGAGATCCTGCGCGGCCTGCGCGACCGCTACGAGGCGCATCACCAGGTCCGCTACACCGACGAGGCGCTGGTGGCGGCGGTGGAGCTGTCCGACCGCTACCTCACCGACCGGCGGCTGCCGGACAAGGCGATCGACCTGCTCGACCAGGCCGGCGCCCGGGTACGGCTGCGGGCCCGGACCAAGGGCACGGACGTGCGGGCCATGGAGCGCGAGGTCGAGCAGCTGGTCCGCGACAAGGACCAGGCGGTCGCGGACGAGCAGTACGAGGAGGCGACCCGGCTGCGCGACCGGATCGTGGAGCTGAAGGAGCGCATCGCGCGGACGGCCGGCGACGGCGAGGCCGACGAGGGGCAGAACCTGGTGGTGGGCACCGAGGCGATCGCCGAGGTGGTGTCCCGGCAGACCGGCATTCCGGTCAGCAGCCTCACCCAGGAGGAGAAGGACCGGCTGCTCGGCCTGGAGGAGCACCTGCACGAGCGGGTCGTCGGCCAGGACGAGGCCGTCCGGGTGGTCGCCGACGCCGTGCTGCGCTCGCGCGCCGGGCTGGCCAGCCCCGACCGGCCGATCGGCAGCTTCCTCTTCCTCGGCCCGACCGGCGTCGGCAAGACCGAGCTCGCCCGGGCGCTGGCCGAGGCGCTGTTCGGCAGCGAGGACCGCATGGTCCGCCTGGACATGAGCGAGTACCAGGAGCGGCACACCGTCAGCCGCCTGGTGGGCGCCCCGCCCGGCTACGTCGGTCACGAGGAGGCCGGCCAGCTCACCGAGGTGGTGCGCCGCCACCCCTACTCGCTGCTCCTCCTGGACGAGGTGGAGAAGGCGCACCCCGACGTCTTCAACATCCTGCTCCAGGTCCTCGACGACGGCCGGCTGACCGACTCCCAGGGCCGGACGGTGGACTTCACCAACACCGTCATCGTGATGACCAGCAATCTGGGCTCGGAGGTGATCACCCGCCGCGGCGCGGGCATCGGCTTCGGCCCGGGCGGCTCGGACGCGGACGAGGAGGCCCGGCGCGAGCAGGTCCTGCGCCCGCTGCGCGAGCACTTCCGGCCGGAGTTCCTCAACCGCATCGACGAGATCGTCGTCTTCCGCCAGCTCAGCTCCGAGCAGTTGCGGCGGATCACCGGCCTGCTGCTGGAGGAGACCCGGCGACTGCTGCGCGCACAGGACGTCACCGTCGACTTCACCGACGCCGCCGTGGACTGGCTCGCCGACCACGGCTACCAGCCGGAGTACGGCGCCCGTCCGCTGCGCCGCACCATCCAGCGCGAGGTCGACAACCAGCTCTCCCGGCTGCTGCTGGACGGCCGGGTCGCCGGGGGCGGCCGGGTGACGGTGGACGTCGAGGACGGGCGTCTGGCCTTCCGTACGCGGCAGACGCCCGCCCCCGAACTGTGAGCTGACGGTCAGCGGGCCGGGCGGACCACCATCGCCGAGCCGCCGCCGCGCCGTTCCTTCTCGGCGGCGGCCAGCCACCTGCCGTCCGGCAGCCGCTGGATGCCCGTCGCCGCGCCGATCTCCGGGGTGGGCTTGAAGGAGTGCCCGACGGCCTCCAGCCGCCGCTGGATCTCGGTGCCCCGCAGGGCCGGTTCCATCTCGGTCTGGGCCGCGTTGCGCTGGCTGACCCGCGGCGCGGCGATCGCGTCGACGAGCGGCAGGCCGCGGTCGAGGAACCCGGTCAGGGTCTGGAGCACGGTGGTGATGATGGTGGCGCCGCCGGGCGAACCGAGCGCGACGACGGGCCTGGCGTGCCGGTCGAGCACGATCGTCGGCGCGATGGACGACCGGGGGCGCTTGCCGGGACCGGGCAGGTTGGGGTCGTGCACGGCCGGGTTGGCCGGGGCGAAGGAGAAGTCCGTCAGCTCGTTGTTGAGCAGGAAGCCGCGGCCGGGCACGGTGATGCCGCTGCCGCCGGTCTGCTCGATGGTGAGGGTGTAGGCGACGACGTTGCCCCACTTGTCGGCCGTCGTCAGGTGCGTGGTGTTCTCGCCCTCGTACGTCGTCGGGGCCGCCGTGCCGCCGCCCCCGCACCGGGCCGGGTGGCGCGGGTCGCCGGGCGCGAGGGGGCTGGTGAGGACCGCGTCGTCCTTGATCAGGCACGCGCGGGAGTCGGCGTACCGCTGGGAGAGCAGCTCCCGGGTCGGTACGTCCTCGAAGGCGGGGTCGCCGACCCAGCGGCCGCGGTCGGCGAAGGCGATCCGGCTGGCCTCGATGAAGCGGTGCAGGTACTGGGCCCGGCTCGTCCGCTGCGGCGAGAGGTCACCGCGCTCCAGGATGTTCAGGGCCTCGCCGACGGTGGTGCCCCCGGAGGACGAGGGTGCCATGGAGTAGACGTCGAGCCCCCGGTAGGAGGTCTTCGTGGGCGCCTGGAGCCTGGTGCGGTAGACCGCCAGGTCCCGGGCGGACAGATCGCCGGGGCGGGCGTTCCAGCCGGAGTCGGGGTCGACGGGCGGTTTGTTGACGGTGGCGACGACGTCCTCGCCGATGTCGCCCCGGTAGAGGGCGTCCACGCCCTTGCTGCCCAGCTCGCGGTAGGTGCGGGCGAGGTCGGGGTTCTTGAAGGTGGAGCCGATCGCCGGGAGGCTGCCGCCGGGCAGGAACAGCTCGGCGGTGTCGGGGAAGTAGCGGAAACGGGCCTCGTTGGCGGCGGTCTGCTCGCGGAAGGTGGCGTCGACCGTGAAGCCGTCGCGGGCCAGCCGCTCGGCGGGCTTCAGCAGGGTGGCGAGCTTCCGGCTGCCCCACTTGTCCAGGGCCGTCCGCCAGGTCGCGGGCGTGCCCGGGGTGCCGACCGCGAGGCCGCTGCTGACCGCTTCGGCGAACGGGATCGGCTTGCCGTTCTCGGTGAAAAGGTCCTTGCCGGCGGTGAGCGGCGCCGTCTCACGGCCGTCCACGGTGTGCACGGTGCGCGAGCCGGCGTCGTAGTAGACGAAGTAGCCGCCCCCGCCGATGCCGGCCGAGTAGGGCTCGGTGACGCCGAGCGCGGCGGCGGTGGCGACGGCCGCGTCGACCGCGTTGCCGCCCTTCTTCAGTACCTCGATGCCGGCGGCGGAGGCGTCCGGGTCGACGCTCGCGACCGCGCCTCCGTACCCGACGGCGACCGGTGACTTCTCCGGGGGCTGGGGCCGCGCGGTCGGCGGGGCCGCCGCCCCCACCGACACCACGGCGGCCGAGACCGCCAGGACCGCCAGATTCCGTGCGACGGGACGACGCATCCGCACCTCCAGTGACAGGCCGTCCGGGCAGCTTAAATCATCATCATGCCCGCGTCATGGACCTGCCGGACGCGGCCCGTCGCCGCCTCCGACGCCGCGCTGGAGCCTGCCCGGCGGTGTGCGCCCCTCGGGGCGGCTCAGGGCCGCCGACCGGCTCCCGTCAGTTCTCGGCGACCTCCGCATAGAGCTGCGACAACTGGGGCGCCCCGCTCGCGGCCCACTCCCGGCCGGCGGCCACGACGTCGAACTCCCGGCCCGAGGCGAGCCGTACCACGGGCTGGCCGTCCCGCCGGAGCCGCCAGACGGCACCGGCCACGGTGCGGACGATCACGGTGCCCAGGTACAGTCCGGCGTCGTTGCCGAGCCGGGCCAGCGTCTCCTCGTCGTCGCGCCAGCGCGGCACCATCTGGTCGAGCGCCTCCAGGGACGCGGCGGTGTCGTCGAGCCGGACGCCGTCCCCCCACGCCTGGGAGCGGAGCAGCTCGCACTCGGCGAGCAGCCCGGCGACGCCCTCGGGGTCGAGAGCCGCCGCGGGTGCCTCACGCCGGTTGCCCAGGAAGGGGATGTGCATACGTCCAGACTGGCATCGGCCCCGGCGGGCGCACCACAGGCACGCGGACGGCCGATTCCGGCCGCCCCGGCGGCGGGCCGGCGCGCGGTGCGTTGACCGCCCGGTGCCGCTTCCCTACCTTCACGGTGCGTGCGTCGTGCCGCCCGTCACCCCGGGCGCCACATCCGCCCCGCGCGGGGACGCGTCGTCCGCTCGTCACCGGGAAGGGAGCGCCCATGCGCCGAGGGGCCTGGAGTACCGCCGTCGTCCTGGCTCTGCTGGCCGCCGCGGCGCCGGCCGCCTCCGCCGCACGGGCCGCGCCCGGGCCCGGCGCCGGACCGCTGCCCCTGGAGCGGCTCTTCGACAACACCGCCGTCAGCGACGACGCCCACCCGCGGCGGGCCGACTTCGACGGCTCGGGCGCCTCCCTGTCGGCGCGGGACCTGGCCGCGGCCGGCTGGACGCCCGGCCGCACGCTCACCGTGCAGGGCGCCCGGCTGCGCTGGCCGCACCGGGCGGCGGGCGAGCCGGACAACGTGCGGGCGGCCGGGCAGCGCGTCCGTGTCACCGGACGCGGCGACGCCCTCGCCTTCCTGGTCGCGGGCACCTCCGGCACCGCCGTGACCGGGACGGGGACGGTGACGTACGCCGACGGCACCGGCTCCGCCTACCGGCTGACCGCGCCCGACTGGCGCACCGGCCCGCTCGCCACCAAGGCGGTGGCGCTGCCGCACGTGAACACGCCCGGCGGGCAGCTCGCCGAGAAGGCGCGGCTGTACGTCGTGACCGCGCCGCTCGACGCGGGCCGCCGGGTCACCTCGGTGCGGCTGCCGCGCGCGGCCGGCCTGCATGTGTTCGCGCTGTCGGTACGGGACGCCGGGCGGGGCTGGACCGGCGCCTGGGCGACGTCCACCTCCGGTCACCCGGCGGTGGGGCCCTGGTCCGGCCGGACGCTGCGCCTGGTGGTGCACACCTCGGCCGGCGGGCCACGGGTGCGGGTGCGGTTCGACAACACCTTCGCCGCGGCACCGGTACGGATCGGCGGCGCGACCGTGGCGGTGCGCGGGGCGGGGGCGGCGGCCCGGGAGGCGCCGGTTGCGCTGTCCTTCGGCGGCGCCCGCGGCGTCGACATCCCCGCGGGGGCACAGGCGTACAGCGATCCGCTCGCCTTCCCGGTGCCCGCCGGCCGGGACCTGCTGGTGAGCTTCCACCTGCCGGGCACCGTGGCGGCGGCGCCCGTGCACCGGCAGGCGCTCCAGCGCTCCTACCTCAGCGAGCCGGGCGACCACACGGCGGACGCCACCGCCGCGCCGTACACCTCGGTCCTGACCACCTGGCCGCTGCTGACCGGCGTGGACACCGGCGGCGGCCCCGGGTCGGTGGTGCTGCTCGGCGACTCGATCACCGACGGCGACCGGTCCACGGTGGACGCCAACCGCCGGTGGCCGGACGTGCTGGCCCGGCGCCTGCTCGCGCAGAGCGCGGTCCCCCGCTACGGGGTGCTCAACCACGGCATCTCCGGCAACCGGGTCACCGGCGACCGCTACCCCGGCGACGGGGTGTCCACGGACACGGCCGGGGTGAGCGCCCTGAACCGGTTCGACCGGGACGTGCTCGCCCAGACCTCCGTGCGCACGGCGGTGGTCTTCGAGGGCGTGAACGATCTGCTGGCGGGCACGGACGCGCAGCATGTGATCACCGGCCTGCGCGAACTCGCCGAGCGGGGACGCGCCCGGGGGCTGCGGATGCTGGGGGCGACCGTGCTGCCCTGCGGGGGCAGGGCGGGGTGCTCGGCCGCCGTCGACGCCGAACGCACCGCGGTGAACGCCTGGCTGCGGGGCACGGACGCCTTCGACGCCGTGCTCGACTTCGACGCCGCCGTCCGCGACCCCGCGCAGCCGGCGCGGATGCTCCCGGCCTACGACAGCGGCGACCACCTGCACCCCGGGGACGCCGGGCTGGCGGCGATCGCCGGCTCCGTGGACCTCGCCCTGCTCGCCGGATGACGCGCCGGGCGGTGCCTCAGACGTCCAGGTCCACCACGACCGGGGCGTGGTCCGAGGCACCCTTGCCCTTGCGCTCCTCACGGTCCACGTAGGCGTCCGCGACCGCCTTGGCGAAGGGGGCGTTGCCGTAGACCAGGTCGATCCGCATGCCGCGGTTCTTGGGGAAGCAGAGCTGGCGGTAGTCCCAGTACGTGAACGGGTGCTCGTACTTCAGCGGACGCGGCACCACGTCCGTGAGGCCGGTCTCGCGCAGCGCTGCCAGGGCGGCGCGCTCGGCCGGGGTGACGTGGGTGGCGCCCTCGAAGGCGGCGCGGTCGTACACGTCGTCGTCGGTCGGGGCCACGTTGTAGTCGCCCATCACCGCGAACGGACGGCTGCCGGCCGCGTCGCCGGCGACCGCCGCGCGCAGCGCCTCGAACCACTGGAGCTTGTAGGCGTAGTGCGGGTGCTCCACCTCGCGGCCGTTGGGCACGTACACCGACCAGACGCGGACCGGGCCGCAGGTGGCGGAGATCGCCCGGGGCTCCTGCGCGCCCTCGTAGCCGGGGTCGCCGGGCAGGCCCTTGACCACGTCCTCGATGCCGACGCGGGAGAGCACCGCGACGCCGTTCCACCGGCCGGTGGCGTGCACGGCCGCCTCGTAGCCCAGCTCGCGCAGCTCGGCGAACGGGAACTGCTCCTCGGCGACCTTGGCCTCCTGGAGGCAGAGCACGTCCGTGCCGCTGCTCTCCAGCCAGGCCAGCAGCCTCGGCAGGCGGGCGGTGATCGAGTTCACGTTCCAGGTCGCGATGCGCATGCCTCACAACCTACCCGGCGGCACCGATAGCCCTCCCCCGCCGGGTCCCGCCCAGCGGTCCGGCTCACACCTCGGCGCTGTCCCCCGGCGCCAGCCGCAGGTGCTCCGCGCCGCCGAGCTGCCCGATCTGCCGGTCGTAGATCGGGCGGGCGAGGTCGGTCAGGAGGGCGTCGTGGATGTCGTAGGCGCGCCGCGGCCGGACCTCGCGGACGTAGTCGATCACCTCGGAGATCTTGTTCCAGGGGGCCATCACCGGCAGCATCAGGGTCTCCACCGGCCGGCCGGGGACGGTGAGGGCGTCGCCGGGGTGGAAGACCTTGCCGTCGTCGACGAGGAAGCCGACGTTGGTGATCCGCGGGATGTCCGGGTGGATCACCGCGTGCAGCTCGCCGTGGACCTGGACGTCGAAACCGGCGGCGGTGAAGGTGTCACCGTGGCCGACGGTGTGCACCCGGCCCGGGAAGGCGGCGGAGATCCGCTCCGCGACCGCCTTCAGCGTCCAGATCTGCGCGGCCGGGTTGATCTCCATCGCGGCGCGCAGCCGCAGCTCGTCGAAGTGGTCGGGGTGCTCGTGGGTGACGAGGATCGCGTCCGCGCCGAGCGCGGCGTCCTCCTCGCTGAATCCGCCCGGGTCCAGGACGAGCGTCTGCCCGTCCTTCTCCAGGCGGACGCAGGCGTGCGACTTCTTGATGAGCTTCGTCATGGGTCCATCCTGCCTCCGCGGCGCCGCCGGAGCGCGCCCGGCCGCCCCCGGCTCCGCGCCGGCCCCGGGGTCACTCCTGGGGGGTGGTCTCCTCCCGCACCACCTGCTGGGCCGCCCGGAAGGCCCGGTTCGCGGCGGGCACACCGCAGTAGACCGCCGTCTGCAACAGCACTTCCTTGATCTCGTCGGGGGTGAGCCCGTTGCGCAGGGCGGCCCGGGTGTGGGCGGCGAGGTCCTCCAGGTGACCGCCGGCGGCCAGGGCGGTGAGGGCGACGCAGGAGCGGGTACGGCGGTCCAGACCGGGCCGGTTCCAGATCTCGCCCCAGGTGTAGCGGGTGAGGAACTCCTGGAAGTCCCGGGCGAAGTCGCCGGCCTCCGCCAGCGCCCCGTCGACGTGCGCGTCGCCGAGCACGTCGCGGCGCATCTTGAGCCCCGCGTCGTAGGGGTCCGGGCGCTGGCCGGTCTGTGGCGGGGCCGCGGCCGGGGCGATCTCGGCGACCGGCGCGACCGGCACGGCCTGCGGCGGCACGGGCGCGGCAGGCACCGGGCGGACGGGCGCCGCGGGGAGCGCGGTCTGCCCGGTGGAGGAGTCGTGCACGGGCTGCCAGGCGGTGCTGAAGTGCGTCGTCAGCAGGTCGGTGACGGCGACGGGCTGCTCGACGGGGACCAGGTGCGAGGCGCCGGGGACCACCGCGAGGCGGGCGTCGGGGATGCCGGCGACCAGCGTGCGCGCCTCGGCGGGGCCGGTGACCTGGTCGTCGGAGCCGACGAGGACGAGGGTGGGCACGCCGACCCGGCCGAGCTCGGCCCGTACGTCGAACGCGGCGAGCGCCTCACAGGCGGCGATGTAGCACCCGGGGTCGGTGGTGCGGACCATCTGCACCGCCCACTCGGTGATGGCGGGCTGCGCCGCGGCGAACCCGGCGGTGAACCACCGGTCGGGGGCGGTACGGGCGATGGGGTCCAGTCCGTTGGTGCGCACGACCACGCCGCGCTGCCGGAACTCGTCGGCCGTGCCGAACCGCGGCGAGGCGGCGATCAGCGCCAGGGAGGCGAGGCGCTCGGGGTGGCGCAGCGCCAGCTCCACCCCGATCGCACCGCCGAACGCGCACCCCGCGTACCCGAAACGCTGCACGCCGAACCCGTCGAGCGTGGCGAGCAGACGGCCGGTCAGCTCGGCGACGGAGTCGGCGGGATGGGCCGGGGCACCGCCGTGCCCCGGCAGGTCGAAGCGGACCACACGCCACTGCTTGGCCAGCTCGGGAACCTGCCGGTCCCACATGTGCCACGTGGTGCCCAGTGAGGGACCGAGGATCAGGACCGGGGCCTCTTCTGGCCCGTCAAAGCGGTATTGCAGGGTGTTCGACGGTGTCTCACTCACGCCCCAGACCCTCTCACGTCTCACGGACCCCTATAACGCAGGGGTGCGGGAAATCGGTCTGATCAGGGTGAAGACCTCGCGGGCGGCATACCGCTTGAGGCATCGGATGATCTCACGGCGGGTCTTGCCCTCCTGCGTACGGCGTTCGTAGTACGCATGGGTGTGCGGATCGTGGCGCAGCCGGGTGAAGACGATGCGGTGCAGGCGGCGTTGGCCTGCCGGTCGCCGCCGTGGTTGAGCCGGCGCGTGCTCCGACGGCCCGACGAATACTCGATGGGGCTGACTCCAGCCCGAGGGATTGGTTCCGCGGCGGTGTGCTCCGTCGGCGTCGACCCCGGCGCCGGCGGGCGCCCTGCTCTAGTGGGCGGGGCGGAACGGGCGCAGCAGGCGGATGCCGTCCTCGATGGATCCGTCGATCAGTTCGAGCATCTGCGGGACGAGTTCCCGCATCCGGGGCGCGGCGAGGTGTGCGTCGAGGTGGGCGCGTGTCTCCCAGCGTTCGTAGATGACGAACTCGCCGGCTCGGCCCTCGACTTCGTGAGACTCGTAGTCGATGTTGCCGGGGTCGTTGCGCGAGGGGGTGACGGCGGCGGTGATGAAGGCCTTGAGGTCGTCCTCCCTGCCCGCCTTCGCCTTCGCGTCCCAGACGACAGTCACGTAACCGGTGGGTGTTGCGGTCATGGTGATTCCTTCTCTGTTCCGTGTCGTGTTCCGTGCCGACGGGCTGTGTGTCGGTACCGAGCCGGGTCAGCTCTCGATGAAGTCGAGGAGGTCTGCGTTGACGGTGTCGGCGTTGACGGTGCACATGCCGTGCGACAGGCCCGGGTAGGTCTTCAGGGTCACGTGCTCGGCCAACGTGACCGCCGACCGGGCGGAGTTGGCGATCGGGACGATCTGGTCGTCGTCGCCGTGCAGGAGGAGCGTGGGCACGTCGATCGCCCGGAGGTCGTCGGTGAAGTCCGTCTCCGAGAACGCTCTGATCCCCTCGTGGTGCGCCTGCGCGCTGCCGGCCATCCCCTGGCGCCACCAGTTCTGGATGATGCCCTGGGAGACGTCCGCGCCCGGACGGTTGAATCCGTAGAACGGCCCGGAGGCGATGTCGAGGTAGAACTGGGAACGGTCGGTGGCCACGCCCTCGCGGAAGCCGTCGAAGACCTCCACCGGCAGCCCTGCGGGGTTGGATTTCGTTTGGACCATGAGCGGCGGGACCGCTGCGATGAGGACGGCCTTGGCAACCCGGCCGGCACCGTACCTGGCGACGTACCGGGCGACCTCTCCGCCACCGGCGCAGTAGCCGACGTGGACGACGTCGCGCAGGCCGAGATGCGCCACCACGGCGGCGGCGTCCGCCGCGTAGCGGTCCATGTCGTGCCCGTCGCCGACCTGGGCGGAGCGCCCGTGCCCGCGGCGGTCGTGGGCGACGACGCGGTAGCCCCGCCGGACGAGGAACAACAACTGGGCGTCCCAGTCGTCCGAACTCAGCGGCCAGCCGTGGTGGAACATCACCGGTCGGCCCGAACCCCAGTCCTTGTAGAAGATCTCGACTCCGTCGCCGGTGGTGACGAACGGCATGGTCCGCTCCTCGTGGTCTCGCCCGGGTACCGGGCGGATTCGATGTCTCCACGAGAATGGCTCGGCCACCGTGCCGACAGCCTCCGTCAGCTGACTGACATCCGGCCGACGGCTCGCTTACGTCAGTACCGGGGCAGTGCCGAGACCCGACCGGTAGCTCTCACAGCCCGGTGGCCGGAGGCTCGGGAGGCAGCGCCTCCAGAGCGTCGCGGAGCCCGGCCCGCGACGTGATCCCCAGCTTCGGGAACACACGGTAGAGATGCGACGACACGGTCCGCGGCGAAAGGAACAGGCGCGACGCGATCTGCGGGTTCGACAGCCCCGTCGCCGCCAGCCTGGCGACCTCCAGCTCCTGCGGGGTGAGGGCATCGCCGGCCTTGCCCCGGCCGGTCCGCGTCATCCCGGTGGCGCGGAGCTCCGCCGCGGCCCGGGCCTCCCACGAACGGGCCCCGAGCTCCTCGAAGCGGCCGCGGGCGGCGGCCAGCTGCACCCGGGCCTCGCGGTTGAGCCCCTGACGACGCAACCTCTCACCGTACGCCAGCTGAGCGCGGCCGACTTCGAAGGGCCACTGCTCGACGCCCGGCAGCCCGAGTGCCTCCTCGAAGCACCGGACCATGTCCTCGGCAGCCGATGTCATCGCCGTGACCGTGGCCGCGCTCAGCGCGAACCGCGACGAGAGGTGACCGACACCGGCGTCGCGCAGCGCGTCCGCGTGCCGTCGCGCCTCCGCGTGCCGCCCGGAGCGCACAGCGGCCTCGACGAGGTCCGGCGCGGACCACACGGCCTCGGGGTTGAACGCCGGCAGCACACCCGGGTCGCAGATCGCCGTGGCGTGCCGAAACGCCGTCTCGAAGTCGGCGGCGCCGAGGGCCGCCCGGGCCGCCGCCTGGTGGGCGCAGTTCTCCAGTCGCCGCAGGCCCCTGGGGCCCGACCACCCCCAGATGTCCTCGCAGTGCTCCCGGCACACGTCGAGGGCGCCGCGCTGGGCCGCGGCCATTGCAGCGACGTAATGCCCCACCTGGACGAACAGGTGGTAGCCCGTCTCCTCGGACAGTGCGATGAGCTCGTCCGCGGCGCCGGCCGACGCCTGCCACCGGCCGGCGTACAGGTCGTCCAGGGCGACGAACATCAGGGCCGGCATGCTCGATCCCACCGCGCCGCCGTCGCGTATGACCCGGGACACGGCCTCACGACAGCCCGGCAGCCGGTCGAGGTACGAGGCGGTCAGGGCGGTGCGGATGACCACGTCGGCGTCACTCTGGTCCCTCAGCCGCGCGATCTCCTCGTCCAGGCGGCGCAGCATGCCGCCGGTGACGGAGCCGAGGTCGTGGTGGACGCGCCCCAGCGACGCCGCGGCGGCGGGCGCCGCCTCGGGGAACCGGGCGAGCACGTCGACCAGAGGCTGCCAGTGCTCGGGCCGGCCCGAGTACTGGCTGACGAGGGTGAGGGTGAACAGCGCGGTCTCCAGCTCCTCGTGCGGCGGTCCGGACATCACCGGGGCCTGCTCGACCGCCTCCATCAGGAGTGCATGGGCCGTATCGGCGTCGCCTTCCGTGACGAGCACCAGGAAGCCGGCCGTCGCGGCCGCCGAGAGCGACCGGGCCGCCGGATTGCCCTCGACCTCACGCATGATCTCGTGGCTGACCTCCAGATGGCCTGTGACCCAGGCGGCGGCATAGGCGGCCTGCGACAGGCGGCGCCTGCGGTCCGCTCGGTCGGTGCTCAGCTCGGCCGCGCGCCGCAATCTCGCGATCGCGCCGTCGGCGTCACCGCGCCGCAGGCTGCTCCGGGCCGCCGACTCCACCACGGCGGCGACCGCCTCGTCGGGCGCCGTCGTGGCTCTCGCGAGGTGATCACCGCGCCGCTCGGGCTGGTCGGCGAGCGCGTCGGCCAGCCGGCGGTGGGCGTCGCGCCGCTGTTCACCGGTGGAACCGTCGACTACCGCGGACCTGACCAGCGGATGCCTGAAGCGCACCGCGCGGCCGTTCTCCGTGACCATGACCAGGTGGTCACGTTCCGCGGGAGCGAGTTCCTCAAGGCTGCCCGGCCCGCCGGCCGCCTCGAGGACGCCGATGTCGCCGGAGCCCTCAAGAGCCGCGAGCAGCAGCACCTCACGTGTTCCCCGCGGCAGTCGTCCGACGCGGGCGCCGTACAGAGCGCGGACATCCCGCCCCGGGCCGCTGGCCCACCCCGTCCCTTGGCCGTGTCGGTCGCCGGACACCCCGGTGGACCCGGCGAACTCGAGCAGCGCCAAAGGATTTCCCTGCGCCTCGCGGGCCACGGTCGAAAGAACCCGGCGGGGAAGGTGAGCAAAGCGTCGGGACAGCAGCCGCAGGGCGTCCGCGTCACCCAGCGGCACGACCTCCAGCTCCGGCAGACCGGTGGACCGGAAAGGTTCGCCGGACTCCGCCCGCTGCGCTCCGAGCAGCCCGATGCGGCGGCCCCCCAGTCTTCTGGCGACGAAACCCATCGCAGCTCGGCTCGCCTGGTCGACGACGTGAAGGTCATCGACCACGAGGAGCAACGGCCGTTCCTTCGCGGCCTCGTCGAACAGGGACAGTGCCGCGTTCAGGACGGCGATCCGGCTCGGCGCGGGACCGACGCCGAGACCGAGGGCGACCTCGAGGGCCTCCCGCATGGAACGCGGCAGACGACCGAGCTCGTCCGGCAGCGAGCCGACGAGCTGATGGAGCCCCGCGAAGCTGATGTCCGTCTCGTACTCGACACCGCTGCCGCGGACGACCCGCACTCCCTTCGCCACCGCCAGCTCGGCGGTCGCGTCCAGGAGTGCCGTCTTCCCCACGCCCGGATCACCGGTGAGCAGCAGGACAGCTCCGTCCGTCCCGGCCAGGTCCAGGAACGCCGCAAGCTCGGCGAGCTCGCCCTCCCGGCCGACCAGCCCGGTCGGGCCGACGCCCACGCCTGTCCCTGACTTCGCCCACATCCGCCGCGTCCCTCGTCCTGCCTCGCGAAGCAGTCGAAACCCAGCCACGCGCCTGACCAGGAAGTATTGCACCCACCGGCAAACGGAGCCCGAAGCCATCCGCTTCGCCGACAGCCGCAGCTCCCCAACGAAGATCATGCAGAACACCCGTGGGGCGCTGCAGCCCCACCGCAACGACAGCAGCAGGGGCGCGCGGATCACCGTGCCGGTCTTCCTCCCGCCCGGCAAAGACCGGCCGACGCGGTCGCCACCGCCGGCTACCGCCCCCTTGTCGCCGTCCTCCAGAGGCCTGCGCCGTCATGATGAGAATCGTCGAGCAGCTCGCCTCCCGCGCCCACACCAGCGGACAGCGCACGATCCACGTCCGACGACACGGGACCGGGGTTGGCGTGACGACGAAGGCTTCTCCGCTTGGGAGTGGCTTCACCAGCAGAGAAAGGCGCTGCGAGCGGGCGAGCCGGAACCGCGGCGCTGCCGGACGGCGGCCCCACCGGTGGCTTCTTCTCCTGGGGCGGAACTCCCGTGCCCTGGTGACGAGTCATGGGAGGCGTCGGGGACGGGTGCCCCAGCGGCGGGTGACCCGTGCCCGGCACGTCGGCGATGTATTGCCCGGCCCCGAAACGTTGCGCGACCGGCACCGGTCGCTGCGGGTTACGACCGTGCAGAAGCAAATGGTGCCTGGCTTCCGCAAGCTGCTCGGCCAGAGCGAGACCAGAAGCGTCCGTCGCTCCGGTGAGCAGAATCGAGGCCATGGTGCACCCTTCCTGTGCAGGAGGGCTGCCCGGCGCCCAGGCGGGCGCCGGCCGGGTCGTGATCTGATCAGTGAACGGACTGGGTGTGGTCCTGCTCCACGTACACCTTGAGGGTCTGGAACTCCTCGATGGCGCGCGGGCCGCACAGGTAGCCGTAACCGCTTCCCTTGACGCCGCCCTCCTCGAAGTCCTCGCTGATGGCTCCCCAGGTGTTGATCCATACCGTGCCGGTGCGGATGCGCCGGGCGATCCGGCGGGCCTTCATCGAGTCCGAGCTGAAGACCGAGGCGGCCAGGCCGTAGATGGTGGCGTTCGCCTTGGTCACGGCGTCGTCCTCGTCATCGAAGATCTCGAACGTCTGGACCGGACCGAAGACCTCTTCCTGCACGATCCGGACGTCGGTGCGGTCCACCTCGATCAGGCTCGGCCGGTAGAACGCGCCGTCGGCCAGCGGGCCGTCGGTGACCACACCGCCGCGCAGCAGCACCGTGCCGTACGAGGCGGCTTCCTCGACGATCGCGTCCACCCGCTGGGCGGACGCCCGGTCGATCACCGGGCCGAGCTGGGCCTTCTCGTCGTCGCCCGAGCCGAGCCGCACCTGCGCGAGTGCGGCGGTGAGCCGAGTGCGCACCTGGTCGGCGATGTCCCGGTGCACCAGTACGCGGGAGCCGGTGCAGCAGAACTGCCCGTTCATCAGCACCAGCGACTGCACCACGGTGGGGATCACCATGTCCAGATCGGCGTCGGGAAGGATCACCATGGGCGCCTTGCCGCCCAGTTCCAGACCGAGCCGCTTGAGGGTGGTGGAGGCCGCGGCCGCGATGCTGCGCCCGACGGGCGTACTGCCGGTGTAGTTGATCACGTCGACCTTGTCCGAGGAGACCAGGAACGGGGCCCCGGTGTTACCGGACTCGGTGAACACGCTGACCACGCCCGCCGGGATCTCCGGGACCGAGGCCAGGACCTGCGCGAAAAGCTCGTTGGTCAGCGCGGTCTGAGCCGGGAGCTTGACCACGACGGTGCAGCCGGCGGCCAGCGCCGGGCCCAGTGCCCGCACGGTCAGCATGATGGGGGAGTTCCAGGGAGAGATGATCCCGGCGACACCGAGCGGCTCGGGCACCGAGTGGGTGTACTGGCCGGGTGCCGTCTCGGCGGCGCGCCCGGCGGTCTGGGTGCGCGCAGAGGCCGCCGCGTACCGCAGCCACCCGACCGCACCGCTGACCTCCCACGTGGTCTCACCCAGCAGCTTGCCGTTCTCCCGGGACAACATGGCCGCGACCTCGGGCACCCGGGCCTCGAGGGCGTCGGCCAGCCGGCTGAGTGCGGTCGCCCGGAGCGAGGGAGTGCGCGCCCATTCGGTGGTCGCGAACGCGGCGGCGGCGGCGTCCACGGCGGCCGAGGCCTCTGCCTCGCCACCGTCATGGAACGAGCCGACGACGGTACCGTCGGCCGGGTTGATCGATTCCAGAACCGAGCCGGAGCCGGTCCACTGTCCGTCGATCCAGTGCTGCGCGATGGTGTTCATGGTCCGCTCCTCGTGGTCTCGCCCGGGTATCGGGCGGATTCGACGTCTCCACGAGGGTGGCTCGGCCGCCGTGCCGACAGCCTCCGTCAGCTGACTGACATCCGGCCGACGGCTCGGTTACGTCGGTACCGGGGCAGTGCTGAGACCCGACCGGTGGCTCTCAGTGAACGTTGAGTTTGCTTCTGGTAGCGGTCTCGTCCGGGTTGAGTGAGGAAGCCTTGGCGGTCGGCGGTTGGGTGCGAACCACGATTGCGTTCAAGAAGCAGCGCCGGGTATACGGCCCCAAGAAGGGAGCGTCTTGTCACATACTCGGCGCCGACCGGCGCAGTTACGCCGTCGTGGCTGCTGTCTCGGTGGCTTCGACTGCGGACTTGAAGTCAGGGTGGACCCCCATTTGATCAAGCCACACGCTCATCGAGTTGTAGCAATGGAACCTCTCGATCTTTCCGTCACGGAGGTACCAGAGGTCCGCCGCCGGCACGTCGATCCGGTTCCCGGTCGGCGGGATCTCGCCGACCGGAGTCGGAAACCCTCCGAGATGCGTGCCCTGGATTCGCAACTCGACGGCGACGACATCACCGAACGCATGTACCTCGAGCAGCTCACGGTGTATATCAGGGAACGAGCGGGCGAGGCCCGCGATCACCTGAGGAATCTGCTCTCCGCGGAAACTCTGCGAGGTCGACATGTCGTTGAACGACCCGTCCTCGGCGAACAAGGCCAGGAAACCGTCACCGTCGAGAACGTCCCCTTCCGCGAGCCGGTAAGCCTCGCGAATGATCTTTTCGTTACTTTCCATTCCTGTTCTCCTTCGAGTTCGCAACACGCTCACGGTCCGCGCTTGTCTTTGACTGCCCCCCGACTGTCGTAACGATACTTGTTACATCAGATGGTCGCAACCTTCGCTGTTGCGACCAGGCTGTCGTAACATGGGGCGTTGCGACCGGAGGAGGGATCATGAGCGCCAACAGCAGGCTGACCATTGCCGCCCATGCGCTGGCCTGGATCGGTCTCTACCAGCGCCAGGGCCACGAGGTCGCCACCTCCGAGCAGATCGCAGCCAGCGCGAACACCAACCCCGTGGTGATCAGACGGCTGCTCGGCGAGCTGCGCAGGGCCGGCCTCGTGGAGTCCCGGCGGGGCGCGGGCGCGGGCTGGTCGCTGGCGCGCGAGCTGGAGTCGATCACCCTGCTCGACGTATACGAGGCAGTGGAACCCGGCCCGCTGTTCGCGATGCACCGCACCGCCCCGGACCAGGGATGCGTGGTGGGTCACGGCATCCAGCCGGCAATGCGGGGCATCTACCAGGACATCGAGGAGACCCTGAGACACGAACTGGCCCGCGTCACGCTCGAGAAGGTACTCAGGGACGTACTCGCGGCACCTCGCCGGCCTGTCTGATCAGCTGGGCGACCCGCTGATGCGACTTCAGCATCAGCAACAAGGTCAGCAGATACTCTTCCCCGTCCGTCGCCCCGGCCGCCCACTCCAGCTCGTCACGAGTCGGCGAGACGAACAGATGCAGCTCATGCACTTCTCGCAAAGGGCGATAACCGACAGCCGAGTGAAGACGGTAGTGAAATAGACCAGTTGCTCCGCCGCCGTCGCGCCGGGCGGCGGTGACACCGAGTACTGACCGAGCGCGAGGAGAAGGACAGCGTCACCATCGCCTCCGACGAGTCGTTCGGCCGCGGGTGGACGAAGGCGTTCACCGATCCCCGCCTCTGCGCGGCCATCGTCGACCGTCTGACGTTCAACGGCGCGATCATCGAGACCGGCACCGGCTCCTTCCGGCCCGCCTCCACCCGGGGCCCGGGCAGAGGAGTCCGCCAAGGTCGGCTGACCGCCCGAGTCACGCCTCGACGGCCCGCCTCAGGGCAGCCCCGGGAGGCAAAACGGCCAGCCAGGGCCAGCCCTGAGGTCCGGTCACTTTCGCCAGAACAGGTGGTGCGTCACGCCACTCGGGCTGGGCACGACCTCCAGGTGGAACCGGTCGAGCAGCTCATCGGGGGACTCCCAGAGCCGTAGTCCGGACCCGAGCTTCACCGGCGAGACGGCCACATGCATGGCGTCGACGAGGTCGGCGTCGAGGAACTGCCGGATGGTGGTGACCCCGCCGCCGAGCCGGACGTCCTTGCCCTGTGCCGCCTGCCGCGCCTGCTCCAGGACCGTGGCCGGGTCGCCGTCGACGAAGTGGAACGTGGTGTCGGAGAGCGTGAACGAAGGACGCTTGTGGTGAGTCATGACGAACACTGGGGTGCGGAACGGGGGCTCGTCACCCCACCAGCCGCGCCACTCATGGTCATTCCAGGGCCCGCGCTGGGGCCCGAATTTGTTGCGGCCCATGATCTCGGCACCGATGTTGCGCGCGTAGTCCCGGGTGAAGTAATCGTCGAGGCCCCGGCTCCCCCCGGGATCGGTGCGCATGGGCCAGCTCGCCGTGGCACCGGCCCAGGCGAACAGCCGCGCCGGGTCGACGGCGTGGCCGAACGGCCTCTCAAGGCTCTGGTCCTCACCGGCACCGATCCCGTCGCTTGAGACGTTGAAGTTCTGGACTCTCAGCAGCTGAGCCACGTGCTCCTCCTGTGTTGTCGACAACGGTGGTGAGACTCTCCGAACCGCGAGAAGTCATCGCTGCATCCGTGACCGGTCAGAAACTGGGCCACCCGCTGTCACGGACTGCGGGCGGCCCAAGGCAGTGACGTCGTTTCTCGTGAACATTCAGGCCACCGTTGACCGCCAATCGGGGCCCGCACACCGCCCATAGCTGCCCCCGTGCACGCAGGCATGCGGGTTCCAGGAGTCCTGGACGCCAGGTCGCCGGAACCCGTGCGCGAGTATCGAAAAAGGGGCGGCCACACCTGCCCGGCCCAGCTGCTGCCGATGGAGTTGGCGATGCGGGGCAACCGCTGACCCCATCACCCGTTCCCCCTGCTCCGGCCGCACCGCCGGCCAGGGCGGTGCGGCCGGCCCGTAGCTGCGACGCCTGTCCGCCCTTCAGCGGGACGTCGGCGGATCGAGGAGCGCGGCGATCTTCTCGCTGTTGTCCGCAGCCAGGCGTACCAGGCGCTGGTACGCGTCCTTGGTGAGGGCGCGGTCGGAGGTGTGGATCTCGCCGCGGTACTGCCCCCGGGTCGCTTCTCCGACGGACGGCCCGGTCGCGGTGCACGACAGGTCCTTCGACTTGCCCGGCTGGATCGTGAGGGTGCCCGAGCACTCCGGGTCCAGCTCCACCGGCGTCCCGTCCCGGTCGACAGCCCACGAGTAGGTCACCGGGACAGCCTTGGAGGCGTCCGGTTCCGAGGTGGACCCCAGGTAGGTGACGGTCACCCGGGCGGTGAAGACGCACGCCGTGGGGGCGCACTCACCCTTGTAGTCGCGCAGGATCTGGGTGGTCACGTCGATCCGGGGATCCACCGCGTCGCGGATCTCGGGCAGTTCTGCGCGGAAGTCGGCGGAGAACCGCTCCACCTCGGACCTGGACGGCACCTCGACGTCGAGCACGGCCGTGTCCCCGAAACTGATCCGGTCGACGAACCGCGCGCCGTCCGTCTTCTGGTCGCTCAGACAGATGGTGGTGTCACCGACGTGGAACGGGGTGCAGGTGTGGTCGCCCACAGTGACGGGCGCGCCGACGGTGATCTTCTCGTCCGGGACATCCTCCGCCCGCACGGTCTTCGCCAGCGCCGGGGGCGCCAGAGTGGTGGCGAGGTCCTGGGAGAAGAACATTCCCGGCTGCACCATCGAAGGGTGCTCCGCGAGCACCTTCGACTTCTCGGCCATGCCGAGCGCCCGCCAAGCCCCGATCTCCCCACGCAGGAACGACCTGCCGCCGATGCCCATGTAGTCCAGTGCCGGACTGCTGGGCATCGCCAACGTACCAAGCGCGTCGGCGGGGTTGCTCACGATCAGGTCCACCTGTGCGTCCTTGCCGCCCGCAGCTCCCTGGGCTCCTGTGATGCCCATGGTGCCCGTGTAGTGCAGCGCCGGGAGCTCACGCAGGAGGCCGGCGGCGCGCGTCAACTCGGCGCGTGGTGACGAGCCGCGGGCGTCGTCCGCCCCGTCGTCGCCGTCCGGCCCGATGAAGATCCACAGGAGCAGGCCGGTGATGGCGAGGAGGAGAAGAAGCAGCGCGAGCAGCACGGTCCGCCGCCGGGAGCGGCGGCGCGCGTCCGGATCCGGCGCCGGACCGGGTGGGAGGGAAGACACGGAATCGGTCACTGTCCGTCACCGCCCTTGCCTTTGAGCGGAGTGAGACAGGTGACCGGGATGATGGTGGGCCAGGTGTACGACTGCTCCACGACGACCTTGCCGTCGACGGTGATGCGGCAGGTGGTCGTGCCGGTTCCCTCGAAGTCCTCACGGTCCGGAATGGCCCCGGTCTCGCAGGAGTCGCCGCCGGTCGCGCGGCCGAGACATCCGGTGCCGTTGGCCATCAGGCTGACCCACAGGTTCTTGCCCTCCACGGTGAGCGTGGTCTTCCACGGTGACCGGGCCGACAGTTCCCCGTCCTTCTGCCCGAGCACCTTCATGCCGTCGGGGCCGGTGATGTGCCCGAAGTAGTTGATCGCGACCGGCCGCCCGTAATCGGAGGTGACCTCCAGGACAACGGTGTGGCGTTCGCCCGGTTTCTTGACCGGGGCGGTGGCGCCCTTGTCCGCGCCGTCGTCGCCGCCGCCGCACGCGGTCAGTGCCAGTGCACCGCTCAGCAGCAGGACCGTGGTGCGCCGCCGCCGCGATGTGGTGGGGGTGATCGTCATGTGTGCGCCCTCCGGTGGGGTCGAGTGCTGGTCGGTGAGGTCAGGTGGGTCGGTGGAGGGGGGTGTCGGGTCGGCAGGCTCAACTCGCGCCTTCGCGGCGTCAGCGTCACTTCGGGCGGATCGCCCCCTTTTCGGCGAGCCAGTAGGACATCGCGTCGACCGAGTCGATCGCGTTCCTGCGGGCGGTGTCTGCCGCCTCGGCCGTCGCGCGGTCCGGCCGGGTGGCCAGGTCCCGGCAGGTGTCGGTCATCTCCCGGTGCCGGGTCAGCACACGCGTCCACATTCGCTGTCCCGCCGTGGAGGGCACGCTGAGGTAGGCGTCCGCCCGCCGCGTCGCCCGGTCCATCGCTCCGCAGGCGCTCGTGACCCGGTCCATCGCCTGGAGAAATCCGGTGTCGTCGGTGGCCTCGCCCACGGCTGTGACAGCGGCGCTGTACCGGAGTTCCGCGGTCCGCAGCGCCTCGATGCGTTCCAGGCCGCCCGCCGTCGCCCACGCCTGGTGCTGGAGCCGGGACACCGTTGCCGAGGGTTCGGGCGCTGCCCGGTCCGGCACCAGGGCCGGCAGGGAGGCCGGTCCTGGCGATGCGGACACGTCCACGGCGAGTGCTGTCGCTCCGACCCAGGTCACGACGGCTCCGACCGCAGCCAGGCGGACGGCACGCCGCCACTTCGGACGGAGCAGCCGCTGTGCGACTGGCGAGGGCCGTGCGGCCGGATGCGGCCCGGCCCTGCGCCTGGTGGTCACCTGACGCACGAGCAGGGCGGCGCCCCGGCCCGCGAGCCCGGCGCCGCGACCCACGAACGCGACCAGGCCCGCCACCGGCGTGCCCAGGGCCACGGCGTAAGGGAGGTGAGCCTCCCGCGAGAGCGACCAGGCCACCGCCGACGGCCCGCTGCCCGCGTCCGCCCGGACCAGGGTGTGCGCGGCCACCACGCCCACCAGCGCGGTGATACCCGCCGCTGCCAATCCGGTGGTCAGCCACCTGGAGTCGGTCAGCGCGGCGACGACGGCGGCGGTCAGGGCCATCGCGGCGCAGATCACCAGGACTGGCACCATCATCTGCGCGAGGCGGAGCGGCCCGACCGCCCCTGAGGCTTCGAGCTCCGCGTCCCGCAGCCGGGCCAGCGCCACGGCCAGCCCGGCCGAGCAGACGATTCCGCCTGTCAGCCCGCCCACCAGCCCGGCGACGGGCGACCGTCCCCCTCCGCCAGTCCCTTCGCGGCCCGGGCGGGAGGCGACGACCAGCGCGAGCACGGGCAGTACCCAGAGCAGTACCTGTGACCACCACAGACTCCCGGCGCCCGTGAGCGTTCCGGGGAGCAGGCCCAGCACGGCGACGACGTGCCACAGCGGCCCGGCGTCAGAGGGCGGCAGTCCGGGGAGTCCGTACGAGGCCAGCACCCCGGCCGTCGTGAACGGCCAGCCGTCCGTGAGGACCTCGCCCACGGACCGCCACCAGTACAGGACCGAGGCGTACGCGAGCGCGGGCACCGCCAGGCCCGCGAGCATGGCCGGCCCCGGTGGACGTTCCCGCCGGGCCCGCAGCCACCCCTCGGCGTTCTGCGCGGTCCACGTCATCAGCAGGACCAGTACGGCCACCAGGATCAGCAGTGCCTCGGGGTGGGTGGGCAGCCACTGGTTCATCGCGGCGCGTGGCCCGGTCAGTTCCCCCACCACCACACCGAGCCCGAGCCACAGGCCCGCGGACCATCCTGAGGGGACCGTCCCCCCCGCTCGGAGCGCGTACAGCACGGCACGCCACAGCGCGACGCCGCCGATGCCGATGACCAGGCCCGCGACGAGCACGGCACTTAGCCACAGGAACTCGGACGGCAGTGCGTTCAGGTGCCATACCAGGATGTCGGCCGCCAGCCCCGTGAGGAGAAGAGGCAGCGCCCTCAGTGTGAACAACGCCTTCGGGTCGGTCAGGGAGGCGCGGCGCAGGGCCGGCGACGGATGTGTGTGCCAGAGCGCGGCGATCCGGACGAACGGTCTCCGCCACCCTTCCCCGGCGTGCCGTCGGACGGGGCTGTCCTGCCACGGCTGCGCGCTCGCCCCCCAGCGGACGGCCATGAGGTCGGCGTAGATCTCGCGGTGGCGCAGGATCTCCAGCCGGGAGAGGTAGACCGCTAGGACCAGCAGGCCGCCGAGCACGTGGGCGTGCGTGTTGAACGGGGCGTACACGCCCCGGACCTCCGCCGAGCCGCGCAGGAGGAGGACGTCCAGGCCGACGGCCGTCCACGGCAGCAGCACCAGCACGAGGAACACCCGCCACAGGGCTACGGTGGCATAGGTGATGTCGATGTCCTTGTGGTGCAGGTGCGCCAGCTCGTGCAGCACGACAGCACGGAACCGCTCCTGTTCACTGTCGGCGGTGACCACCAGGCCGCCGTCCAGGCGGATCACGGGCCGGCGCGGGCGGCCGAATGCGACGGCGCCGGTCGCCTGCGAAGCCGGATCGACAACGAAGCGGGGTGTGCGGTCGAGCCCGGCAACGGTTACCAGCTCGTCCAGCAGTGGCCGGAGGCGGCCGTGTACGTCTACGACGTCCAGGGGGACGACCTTGGTGCGCCGGGTCCGCCACAGCGGCAGCAGCCGGTGGACTGTGCATGCTGCGGCGAGCGCCACGAGCCCTACGCTGACCGACACGGTGGTGAAGTCCTGCGCGAACCGAGCCGTGCACTCCTCCAGCGCGGCGGGCTGACGCTGGGATTGGACGAAGCTCGCGTTCGCCGACACGCTCGGGTCGATCCCTGCCGCCAGGAAACAGGCCGCCTCCAGATCGGCCTTCTCCGGTGAGGCGAAGAGGTGCCAGACGGTCCGGGGGATCATGCTCACGCTGGCCGCGACCAGCAGGGCCAGGAGCAGGGCGAAACGCAAGGTGGTGCCGGCCACGAGGACCCGCTCGTCGAGCGGGGCGACATCGGCGGGCTGCTCGGCGGCCCTCGCGCCAGCGACCATCAGGTCCCGGCCGGCCGTGTGGGTTCGTCCGGCTGTTCCGGCCCCTCCGGTCCGCCGTCCCGCCCTGCGGCTTCGTTCGGTTGTACCGGTGCGTCCGGCGGCTCGGGTCCGTTCGGGCGGACCGGTGTGGGTGGGGCGAGCGGTTCGGGTGGGCCGTCGGGCTCGGCCTCCGCTGCGGCCGCCGTCTCGGGCTCGGTCTCGTCCAGCACCAGCCGGGTCACCACCGCGTCGGCGATGACCGCCGCGCGCTCCGGCTCCAGCCCGCGCTGCGCGGCCATCGTCAGCACCGACCGTCGTACGAGCGCGAGCTGCTCACGCGTCAACGCCGGGATCACGACCGGCGGGGGGGCCGACCTGCGGAAGACTCTACGCAGGGCGACGCCGGTCCTGGCGACCCGGTTCTGCACCCAGGTCCCCACGATCTGCTGCGTGGCCTGGTCCACCGCCAGCCACACCACTGGGGTCACCAGCGCGGCGACCTCACCGAGCCCGAAGCCCAGAGGCTCCCGCCGCCGGACCCCGCCGCCCAGCCGCTGCACGGCCGTGGCGTCGTCGAACCCGGCGAGACCTGCCAGCAGCGGCAGTTCCTCTGGTGCAACCTCGGTCACCACGTCCCGGACCACATCTCGTACACGAACCGCTTTGGCGTCCACGACACCTCCACCCAGCCGCCAGCCGACGACGTGAAGCTAAAAACTAGCGCTCCGGGCACAGCACGGAGTCCGGAATGCCAACTTTCGGTGGAGCGGCCCGGGCCCGCCAGGTGGGCGGCTCCGAGTCGTCACCGCGTCACCGATCAGGCATCCCATGTGTCACAGCCGCCCGTTCGGCAGACTGTCTGTCACCGGTACCGAAGATCCTGAGCTCTCGGATACCTCCGCGCTGCCGCGCTCCGGGCTGAGTCCTTCCACAGCGAGGCGGAAGAGGCGGTCCGCCTGGATTTCGGGGTCCTTGTGGTGCTCGGTGGCCAGGGCGATGCCGACGGCGAGGGTCAGCAGGTCGTGGAAAGTGACGTGCGGTGCAACCGCCTTGTCGCCAATGGCGCGCTGGAGCAGGGGAGTTCCGGCCGCTGCGATTCTGTGGCCACAGGAGTGCGGGGAGGGTTCCTCGGCGGGGGGCTCGTAGCTGAGGGTGCTGGCGAATCCGCGGGCTGAGACGGCGTAGCGGACGAGGGCGTGGAGCCACTCCAGGAGGGCGGTGCGGCCGTCCTCGGTCGCACTAAGCCGGTGGGCGCGCTCGCACAGGCCCTCGATGCGTTCCTGGAAGACGGCTTCGAGCAGGGCACGGCGGGTGGGAAAGTGACGGCGCACGGTCGCCGAACCGACGCCTGCGGTGCGGGCGATCTGCTCCAGGGACGCCTCGGCGCCGTGCGCGGCGACCTCGGCTTCGGCGACAGCGAGGATGCGCTGGTAGTTGCGTCGGGCGTCCGAGCGCTGACCGGTCATGTTTCCCTCATTGCTAAACGGCGGGCCCCGCCATATCTTAGCGGCAGGCTAAACGGCGGGCCCCGCCGTTTTTGCCCTCCGGTCCGTGAGGAGCAGCAACCATGCCCATCAACCGCGATACCGTCCTGGTCACCGGAGCCACCGGCCGGCAAGGCGGGGCCACGGCCCGCGCACTCCTGGCCGCCGAGGTGCCCGTACGTGCACTCGTACGCGATCCGCGGTCGAAGTCCGCCCGAGCGATCGAGGCGCTGGGCGCCGAGCTGGTGCGGGCGGATCTCTCCGACCGGGACTCCCTCGGCCCAGCGGTCGAGGGAGTCCGCGCGGTGTTCTCGGTACAGAGGCCGCCCATGACCGAGACCAGCGTGGACTTCGCGGGCGAGCTCGCCCAGGCCACCAACCTGGTGGACGCGGCGAAGGCCGCGGGAGTACGGCAGTTCGTGCAGTCCTCGACCAGTGGAGTCGGTGAGCACACCAGGGCCGCCGGCTGGGCCGAGGGCCGCTGGACGGCGATGGCGGACTACTTCCACACCAAGCAGGCGATCATGGAGGCGGTGCGGGGTGCGGGCTTTGCCCGCTGGACGGTGATCAAGCCCGCTTTCTTCATGGAGAACCTGCCCCTGCTGGCACCCAAGGGGCCGCGCGGCGGACTGCTGACGGTACTGAAGCCGGAGACCGAGCTGGCCCTGGTGGCCGTGCGGGACATCGGCACGGCTGCGGCGCACGCCCTTCGAGACCCTGACCGGTTCCACCAGGCGGAACTGGAACTGGCGGGTGACCTGCGCACGATGGAGCAGATCGCGCAGACCTTGTCCGCCGCCTGGGGCGTGCCCGTGACCGCGCCCTCCATGAGCCTGGAAGAGGCCCTCGACGCGGGTATGCCGACGTGGGGAGCCGGACACGAGTGGAACAACGCGGTCCTCCAGCCCGCCCGGCCGGAGTATGCCCGGGAGTTGGGCATCCCGGTCACCACCTTCGCCGAGTGGGCGGATGAGCAGCTGACACCCGTGTCCGGCTGGCCTCGGCCTTCATGACGGCCCGCCAACGCAGTTGGCGCACCGTTTCGTGCTCTGCGCCTGCTGCTGGGCAGGCCGAGTGCCCGTCGGAGTGGGCGGTGGCCGCCGGGTGGGGGGCCGGCACCACCCTCGTCCGGGCAGCCAGCCGGATGGTCCGCGGCGCCGGCCCTCCGTAGCGTTCCGGCCATGGAGAACACGAAGAGTGCGCGGTGGAGCCGGTCCGGACGGTGGCGTGCGGGGCTGGCCGTGGCCGGGGTCGCCGCAATCGGGACCGCGTCGCTTCTCGGGCCGGGCACCACGACCGAGGCCATGGGCGCCGGCGGCGGGGACGCACGGTCGCGGCTGCAGCGGCACGCGGACGCGGTACGGGAGACGGGGGCCACCGGGCTGACGGTGCTCGCCCGGGACGCGGCCGGGCGCGAGACGCAGGCCCGGTCCGGCACCGCGAGCCTGAAGGACGGGGGCCGGGTGCCCTTCGACGCCTACTACCGCATCGGCAGCGACACCAAGACCTTCACGGCCGTGGCCGCGCTCCAGCTCGTCGGCGAGGGCACGCTGAGCCTGGACGACACCGTCGAGCAGTGGCTGCCCGGGGTGGTCGCCGGCAACGGCAACGACGGCGGCCGCATCACCCTGCGCAACCTGCTCCAGCACACCAGCGGCCTGGCCGATTACACGGACATCGCCTTCGAGGACCCGGCGGAGCTGACGCCCGAGCGCTTCCACGCACAGCGGTTCCGCTCGCAGACCCCCGAGGAGCAGGTCGCCGCGGCGATGGAGCGCGCCCCCGGCTGGCTGCCGGACGCGGACGATCCGGGCGCCGAGACGCAGTGGGCGTACTCCAACACCAACTACGTGCTGCTCGGGATGGTCATCGAGAAGGCCACTGGCAACCCCTGGGCGCAGGAGGTGCACGACCGGATCATCGAGCCGCTGGGGCTGCGCCGCACGCTGATACCGGACACCTCGCCGTACGTGCCGATGCCGACGGCCGCCGGGTACACGCAGTTCCCCGGCCGGGACGATCTCACCGACACCACGCTGGCCGTGGGCGGCGGCGCGGACGGCGGCATCATCAGCACCACCCGCGACATGAACACCTTCCTGCGCGCCCTGATGGGCGGCCGGCTGCTGCCGCCGGAGCAGCTGGAGCAGATGCGCACCACCGTCCCGGCGCCCGGCTACGCCACCGACGGCAGGACCCGCTACGGGCTCGGCCTCGCCTGGCGGCCGGCCGAGGGCTGCCGGGGCGGGATCTGGTACCACGGCGGCACGTCCTTCGGCACCGCCTCCGAGACCGCCGTCACGCCCGACGGCCGGGTGTCGGCCGCGGCCGCTGTCTTCACCACGCGCTTCGGTGACGAGAAGCGCTTCCTCGAGCAGGCGGAGGCCGCGGTCCGCCTGCTGGACCGGGCGGTGTGCGGCGACCGGAAGCGCGGGTGACCGAGGGCACACACCCGCAGAAGACACCGCTCGATTTCTTCGAGAGGAGTCGCGTAGTCGGGAGCGTGGGCCCACAACAGGTCCACTCGACCGGTTTCAACAGGTCCCCTCGAAGGTGTGCGATCAAGCCGGCCGGCCAGGGACCACGGATCCGGCCATCCACTTGGACCGGTCACGTTTCTGGGATCGCCTGACAGGTGTACACCGCCGTCGCCATACTCCTGCGGGTGTTGGAGAGAACCCCGCGGCGTGCGCGCCTTCGAGAAGCTCGTTCCGTGTGGCTGCTGGCACTGGGTGTGGTAGCTGCTGTCACCGTCGGCGCGATGCTGATCCTGCACCAATACGCGGAGATGGTGGCGACCATCGGTGGCTTCTTCGTCGCGCTTGCCGCACTGTCGCTGACCGCCTTCGAAGTCTTCGGCAGGACGGACGCACCACCGAGCCCGGCGGACCTCGCCGACGACTTCGCGCTCCGGCTCCGTGAGCAGTGGCTGGACGAGGCCGAGGCGCGGGGGCTGCGGGGACCCGAGGTGCTGGCCCTGTCCTGGACGACGACGGAGCAGAACGTCTCGGACACTCTTCCGGCGATTGGTACTCGCCGGCCCCGGGTGATCCGGATGCGCCTGAACGGCCGCCCGGAAGGGCGGTTCGAGGACGCGACCACCCAGCTCGCCGAGGGGTACGCCCGGGTACCGAACCGGCGCCTGGTCGTGGTGGGCGAACCGGGATCGGGGAAGACGGTGCTGGCCCTGCTGCTCACCGTCGGGCTGTTGAACGAGCGGGCGGACGGCGGGCCGGTTCCGGTGCTGCTGCCGGTGTCCTCCTGGGACCCGGCCAAGGAGGACCTGGAGCCCTGGCTCGTCCGCACGACCGCGGAGCCGTACTACAACGGCCGGCAGGACGTTCTCCGCCGGCTGCTGAGGGAGGGCCTGCTGGTGCCCGTCCTCGACGGCCTGGACGAGATGCCGGATTCCGCCCGGCGCATGGCCATGGACAGACTCAGCCGGCTCCGTGCCGAGCGGCCCGTCGTCGTCACCTGCCGGGCCGCGGAGTACGAGGAGCTGATCCGGGACGGCGCGCCCACCCTGAAGGACGCCACGGTGGTGCGGGTCCTGCCGGTGGCACCGGACGACGTCATCACCTACCTGCGCGATGTGAACTGGCCGGCCGGGACCGACTGGAGCGAAGTCTTCGCGCATCTACGGGCAGCACCGGAGAGCCCGTTGTCCTTGGCTCTCTCGACGCCCTTGATGGTGAGCTCGGCGCGACTGGTGTACCAACGAGGGGGCGGCAACCCCGCCGATCTGATGGACCCCCGCCTCGACTCCCGGTACGCGGTCGAGAACCATCTGATGAAGGCCATGGTGGCAGCGGCCTACGCCCCGGATGCGAGCCTGCCGGAAGCCGACAGGCCGCCCGAGCGCTGGACGGCCGAGCAGGCCGACCGCTGGCTGGCCTTCCTGGCCCGGTACCTGCACGAGCGCGACGAGCGGGATCTGGCCTGGTGGCATCTGAGTGACCGGTATCTGACACGGTGGACGGGCCCGGTGACGGGGCTGGTGCTGGGAGCAGTGCTGGCACTGGCGGTCGTGCTGTGGGAGACCCTCACCATGAAGGGCGAGGAACAGGCCTCCCTCTCTGACACGTTCTTGGTGGCAGTGATCATCGGTGTCTGCTTCGCCCTGGTGTGCTCCATTGCCTGGTTCGCGTCCAGGGAGGCACCGCCGGGGCGGCTCACCTGGTCGGTCAGAGCTTCGGCAGGACGTCTGACCCAGGGCTTCCGCACCGGCACGGGCGTGGCCGCCTTGTTGGTGACGCCGGTTCTGGGGATCGTCCTGACAGGAATCATGATCGACGGGGAGTCGAGCCGAGGACTGGAAGGGCTGGAGACCTTCGCCGAGGTGGGTGGGGTCGCGGTCGCGGCGGTCATGACCGTCGGTCTGGCATTCGCCGTCCACAAGTGGCTCGACGCGCCGCCCTTGAACGCGGCGGAGGTCAGCCCCGCACTCCTGCTCGCGCAGGACCGGCGCTCGTCGATCGTCAGCGCCGGTGTGGCGGGAGCCCTGGTAGCTCTCGTCGGAGTTCCGGCGATGGCGTTGGGACTGTTCGTCGGGGGCTTGGTCGTCCGCGTCATGACCAACTGGGCGGGCTGGCCGGCACACGCGGACATCGGGATGCTCTTCCACGAAGCCTGGTCCGGCAGCGGGGCTTCCGAGCCCTCGTGGCGGGTGGTGGGACTCGCCGTCCTGCTGCCCGCCGTGTTCTTCGCCCTGCTCCTGCTCATGAGCCGGGCCTGGCCCCGGTTCCAGATGGTGCGGGTCCGGCTGGCGATCCGGGGGGAGCTCCCCTGGCGGCTCATGGCCTTCCTGGCGGACGCGCGGCGCCGCGAGATCCTCCGCCAGGCGGGTGGGGTCTACCAGTTCCGCCACATCCGTCTCCAGCAGACGTTGGCCGGGGCACAGGCTGATTCCGGTGACGAGAGGCGGGAGTCCTCTGGCACCCGGCGCAGAATCGTTCTCGGGGTGGCCGTGGGGGCGCTGGCAGCGGGTTTCGCCGGTAGCGCGTGGCGGTACCGCGACACGAGCAGAAGCCAGTTCACCGACCCCCACAAGCGGACGGTGAAGGCCGTGCGGTTCCTGCCGAACGGCGGGGAGGTCGCCTTTCTGCTCGACGGCGGGGTCGTGGGGGTCTGGAGCGGTGCAGAGGGTGACCGCACGTGGACCGCCCTTCGGAAGGCCGCGTCCCCCGACTACAGCCTCTCCGCACTCGCCGTCGTCGGAGGCGGTGACCTTCTGGTCACGCAGGCCATGAGGGGCGGAAAGCCTGCGGACGGTGCCATGAATGCCTTCCGCCTGGACTCCGGGACGCAGGACCATGAGCCCGAGATCATTATTGGCCATTCGGACCGGGGGACGTTCGACCATCTCGCCGTCGACACCGAGCGTGGTTACCTGGCCGCCAATTACCTGGCTACGGGCGTGGTCGTTCTGGCCGCGGACGACAAGGGAATGCCGTCGTTCCGGCGTGTACGCGAACTGGGTGTCCCCGAATCCGAGTGGCAGAGTTACTACTGCAGCGGGATGGACTTCGCGGACAACGGCGACCTGGCAGTCCTGGTCGGCGACAGACTCTTCCACTACGCACAGGCTGACCTCGCACCGCCCCGGACAGAGGTACCGGACCTCGAGTTCCCGGAGAGTGTGGACCCCGCCCACTCGTTCAGGACAAGGGTGAGCGACCCCGAACTCAACCTGGATTACACCGATTTCGGAAACTCGGTGGCCATCAGTCCCGTCAACGGGGTACTCGCCCTGTTCGGACCACTGGGAACCGAGTTCCGGCTGCGGTCCGGCACCAGCTGGGGAGCCGTAGCCTCGACGCTACCCGCCATGCGCACCGGATGCTTTCACCCGCACCAGCCGGTGATCGCCGTGGCGGAATACCACGGTGCCGGGCGGACGCCGGCCTACTCCTCCGACGAGGAGTACACATCGGGTGCGGTACGGGTCTATCGGGTGGGCCCGTGGGCCAAGCTCACGTTGCACAGGACCCTCCACGGCCATGGCGCTCCCGTCGTCACCATGGACTTCAGTGAAGACGGCAGCCGGCTGGTGACAGGGGACACGGACGGAACCATTCGGATCTGGGACATGTAGCCGGCGTGTCGAGCCGCCAGGCGGTGGCAGCGCGGTGGTCCGTGGCCTTCGGCCGGCGCGGCTGTCCGGCAGAGCCCGCTGTGGTGCGAACCGCATGACGTCACTCGCCGAAGCCGTCCTCGCCCTGGAGCCGGCGGCTGTTGCCGGCTCACGGCCCGTCCGGAACGCCGGACCGGCCCGGAGCCGGGGGTGGACGTCCCGATGCGGACGGCGGGCGAGCACAGTGCAGGCACGGTCTCGGTGCTCAGGTGAGGGTCGAAGTCCCGTGAACCCTTGGCGAGTCCGTGCCTGCTCCTGCGTCTTCCCCCATGCCCGCCGCGCTGGGGCGACTGTCCCGGGCCCGCACCGGGCGGGGCCCGGGGGACGAGCTCATGCCCTCACCGGGCTCACGGCGAGTGGTCTGTCACGGCAGGAGGGTGTCAACCGCTGCCGGGCCGCACCCGTTACCCGGCGCGTTTGATCCACTGCTGTTCCTGGTCCCCGAACGCGCACTCAACGAGCTCGGCCGGGCCGTTCAGCCGGGTAGCCGCGAGGCATTTGTCCTGGGCGTTGTTCCGGTAGACCCAGCGGTTACTGCCCACGGCGATCTGGGTCCACCGCGTCACCGCCCCATTGTCGCAGTTCTGCATGGACACATCGGCGATGCCGTTGAACACGGCGGCGGCACACAGGTCCCTCCCACCGACCTCCTGCGTGATCTGGACGGTATCGCCGCCGTCGGGGCTCACCTCCCAGACCTGGTTCGGCCCACCGTTCCGGTCGTAGACCAGGACACTGGAGTCCTCTCCCCTGCCGGCGTCGTTGTCGAGGACGTACCCGGGGTTGGCGACGTTCTCCAGCACCTGTCCCGACTGTGCCGCCGCCGGACCCGTCAGGACACTGGAAGCGAGAAGCCCGGCGCTGATCAGAATGACGGCTGCGCCTGTTCTGGTGTTGTTCACGAATGACTCCCTCACTCTTGTCGGCCCGGACGGCGACTCGCACCGCGTACCAGGGCCTGCCAAGCCCCTCGAACTACTGCGGGATGCCTTGCCCGTGAGCCATCCGCCGAGGCATTTACCCGCCCATATCGCCTGAAGTGGGGAATTCTCGGAGCTGGGTGGCGCCATGGGACAGGCGCTGGAGAGGGCTGTCGGCCCTTGGACTGCCGCAAGATCACGCCGACCGATATGACGTCTTGGTCAAGGGGCGGGGGCGGTCTTCCGGCTCCCGGGCCGGCCGTTCGGTGCCGGTGCGGTCCGGTCAGGAGGGGGTGGGGACGTGATCGTGCGCGTGGTCTGCTGTCCGGCCGGGCCGGAACCGGCGGCGGACGAGCGCGATCAGGGAAGGTCCTCCGCGGAAGCACCACAGGGCGATGACCGGATCACAGATGGCACATGCCAGAGATGCGTCGTGGTGGAACGGCAGGATCGGATTGCCCTTGAGGTGGTGGGCCAGGTCCCAGGCCGTGTGGAGCAGCCAGCCGACGCCGATGAAGGCCCAGGAGTCCAGGCCGCGGTAGGCGACGTAGGCCGTGAGGGCGACGAACGGGAGCTCCCACGGACCGAAGCCGCCCCCGCTCAGATAGGCGGCGCCGGCTCCGCCCACCATGATCGCGTTGAAGTGGCGTCGGTGCGGTTCTTCGATCAGGGACATCAGCAGGCAGTAGACGATGCCGACGATCACTGGTGACACAAGGTTCATGAGGGATGACTTCTTCCTCCTGGGGCGGGCCGGATCGCCGCGGTCGAGCTGTCGCAGCGCGGGCACCGACGTCTCGGCCAGAGCGGTCCCGGGTGGGCAGGATCAGGAGTGCCGGTACGCCCGCGGCCGTCGCGGTCAGCGGGGTCGAGGCGATCTGTCAGGTGTCGGCGAGGGGGTGTGGGGTTCCTTCGGCGGCGTCGATCTCCATCGGGACGCTCCGAAGTCAACCGGCTTCCGGGGGGATCGCCCAGTGGCACCAGTGACAGGTTGCAACGGAATAGTGCCAACACTTCCCTGAAGCGGGTGCGATGACGTGGGCCTCCGGGAGGGCGGTCCAGGTCCGTCAAGCTGGTGGGGAGGTAAGTTCCGGCCATGCATACGGTTGCCGTGCTCGCGTTGGATCAGGTGATCCCGTTCGACCTGTCCACCCCGATCGAGGTCTTCTCCCGGACCCGCCTGCCCGACGGGCGGCCCGGCTACCGGGTACGGGTGTGCGCCGAGCGCGACGAGGTCGACGCCGGGGCCTTCACCCTGCGTGCCCCCTGGGGCCTGGAGGGCCTTGAGGGCGCGGACACGATCATCGTGCCGGGCGTCGCCGATCCCGCTGCCCCTCTCCCTCCCGCCGTACGCGATGCGCTGCGGTCGGCCGCTGCCGACGGCACCCGGATCGCCTCCATCTGCGTGGGCACCTTCCCCCTGGCTGACACCGGGCTCCTCGACGGACTGCGCGTCACGACCCACTGGCGCGCGGCCGGTCCGCTGGCCGCCGCCCACCCGGACCTCGACGTCGACCCGGACGTCCTCTACGTCGACAACGGCCAGTTGCTCACCTCGGCCGGCGCCGCGGCGGGCATGGACCTGTGTCTGCACATGATCCGCCGTGACTACGGCTCGGCCGTCGCCGCCGAGGCCGCCCGCCTGTCGGTGATGCCTCTGGAACGAGAGGGCGGACAGGCGCAGTTCATCGTCCACGACCACGCACCCGCACCGCAGGGCTCCGAGCTCGAGACGCTGCTCACCTGGCTGCAGGAAAACCTGGCCCGCCACCTCACCCTTGCCGACATCGCCGAGCGGGCCGGGACCAGCACCCGAACCCTGATCCGGCGCTTCCGCGACCAGACCGGCACCACGCCGCTCCAGTGGCTCCACCGGGCCCGCATCCGCCAGGCACAGCACTTGCTGGAAACCACGGAGCACTCCGTGGAGCGCATCGGCAGCCAGGTCGGCTTCGGCTCACCCACCACCTTCCGGGACCGCTTCAAACGCACCACCGGCGTCACCCCGCAGACCTACCGGCGCACGTTCAGTTCGACAGCCGCATGAGATGCCCCCTCGGACGCCGGGCTCGTCGGCCTCGTCGGGGGCCCCGACCTCTTCGGCGGTGCCGAGGCCGGCGAGGACACGGGCCGCGGGGTGGCCGGCTGGTCACGGTCGCGGGGCCACGGCACGACGCACGCGCGGCCGCCGGGCCGTGGAGGGCTCGGCGGCCGCGCGGCTCCGGATCAGCCGGTGAAGCCGGCGGTGATGGCGGTGAACTTCCACTCGGGACGGTCGCGGTTGACCGCCCAGAAGGAGAGCCTGCCGATGTGGTGGGAGTTGGCCCAGTCACGGATCTGCGTCCAGATCTGCGTGGTGGTGACCTCTCCCGTGTCACTGCTGTCGTTCATGCCGGAGATGCCCACGTGGGCGTAGGCCTCCGCCTCGGACCAGCCGAAGACCGACATGAGCTTGGTCTTCAGCCCCTCGGTGGCGCGCACCGTACTGCCGTACATGTCCGCCTGGCCGCCGAAGTTGAACGGCATGATGGTGAAGTTGTCGATGTTCGCGCCGAGGGCGTGGGAGCGCTCGATGAGGCGGTTGCCCCAGGAGTTGGGGCCGGTGTTGAGCGTGGGGAAGGTGAGGATCGTCCGCAGCCCCGGGTTGTTCTGCTTGACGATCTTCAGGGCGCCGAGGATGCGGTCCTGGACCGCCGGGTTCTCGAACTCGTCGGTGTTCTCGATGTCGACGTCGATCGCCTTGAGGCCGTAGGCGTCGATGACCTTCTGGTAGGCACCGGCCAGCGCCTCGGGGGTGGCGCAGTTGGGGCCCAGCTTGTTCCCGCTCCAGCCGCCGATGGACGGGACGACGTCGCCGCCGGCCGCCCGGATGGCCCGGATGGTCGACTCGTCCACGCCGCCGGTGAGGGGGCGCTGGCTGTCCCAGGCGGGGTTGCACCCGTTCTGCGCGAGGATGAAGGCCATCGTGTACCACTTGATGCCGGTGGCGCTCATGACCTCGGTCGCGCTGGGCGGGTTGCCCCAGCCGAGGTAGAGGTACGGCGCGGCCTGGATGAAGCGGTCCCCGCCGTCGCCCTTCTCCCCCGTCCTCGCGGTGACGGCCGCCGAGTCCGCCGAGACGTTGCCCGCGCGGTCCCTGGCCCGCACGGTGAAGCGGTACTCGGTGCTGGGCGTCAGGCCGGAGACGGTCGCGGTGGTGCCCGTCACCGAAGTGGCCAGGGCCCCGTCGCGGTAGACGTCGTAGCCGGTGACGCCGACGTTGTCGGTGGAGGCGTTCCACGCGAGCGAGACGCTGGTGGCGGACGTCCCGGTGACCCGGGGGGAGCCCGGAACGGAGGGGGCCTCGCGGTCGTCGGTGCCGCCGGGGCCCTCCAGGCTGACGTCGTCGGCGTGGTAGGTGCCCTGGCCGTACCAGCCGTGCAGGTAGACCTCGGCGGTGTGCTGGGAGGCGCCGGTGGTGAAGGTGACCTTCAGTTGCTTCCAGTCGGGGGCGGACGCGGCCCATGTGGAGGTGCCACCGGTGACACCGAGGTACACGTAGCTGCCGCGCACCCAGGCCGACAGGGTGTACTGGGTGTTCGGCTGGACGGCGACGGTCTGTGCGCACCGGGCGTTGTCCGCGGCGCTCACGGCACCCGCCAGCGCCTTGGTGCCGCCGTGCACGGGGCTGCCGACGACCGATCCGGTCGTGCCCGAGCAGGACCAGTCCTGCAGGTTGCCGGACTCGAAGCCGGGGTTGGACAGCAGGTTGGCCGCCTGGGCGGCGGACGGGGTGGCCAGCGCGCCCGCGCCGCCGAGCAGAGCGGCGACGGCGCAGGCGAGCATTCTGTGTCGGACTCTCATGGCGAGGCTCCTGGTGGGGACGGAGGAAGCGGCCGGTGGAGCGGAGGTGCGGTGAGGGCACGGGGGGGCGCGCCGGCCCGGCCGTGACCGGAGGGCACGGCTGTGTCAGCAGACGCCGAGGTCTTCCGGGCAACCCCGCGCAGGTCTAGACCTAAGAACGCAGGTCTAGACCTTAGCGCCACAGCAGGTACCGTCAAGGGGGCCCGCAGGCCAATCGGCGGCACGGCGGTCGGGCCCGCACGGCACCGCGCGGCACACCGTGAGCCACGGAGCGCGCTCACCGCTGACTCCGGCTCCGGCTCCGGCTCGGCGACCGGGTCCGGGTCGTCGTCCGGGCCCGCCGCCGCGGACGGGCGCGTGACGTCCGGCGTCCGGGAACACCGCCTCGGTGTTGATCAATCACCGGGCGCACCCTAGGTTGCGGTCCATGACGACCGTACGGATCGGCGTGATGTACGACCGCGACTGGGCCCCGGAAGGGCTGCCCGGGTTCGCGCGGGAGGCCGAGGCACTCGGGGTGGACGACCTCTGGGTGGTCGAGGACCTCGGGTGGAACGGGGGTGTGTCCGCCGCGGCCGTGGCGCTCGGGGCGACCGAGCGGGTGCGGGTCGGGATCGGGATCACGCCCGCTCCGCTGCGCAGTCCGGCGCTGCTGGCGATGGAACTGGCCACGCTGGCGCGGGTGTTCCCGGGCCGGCTGGTGGCCGGGATCGGACACGGGGTGCGGGAGTGGATGGTCGCGGTCGGCGCCGCGCCGCGCTCGCCGCTCGCCCTGCTGGAGGAGACGATCGGCTCGGTCCGTGCGCTGTTGCGCGGGGAACGGGTCGAGCTGGAGGGCCGGGAAGTGCGGCTGGACGGCGTGGAGCTGGTGCACCCGCCGGTGGAGCCGCCGCCGGTGGTCGCGGGCGTGGTCCGGCCCCGTTCCCTGGAGCTGTCCGGACGGGTCGCGGACGGCACGGTGATCGCCGAGGGGCACGGGCCGCGTGAGGTGGCGGCGGCGCGGGCACTGGCCGAGAAGGGCGGGGCCGGTCCCGGCCACACCCTGACGGTGCTCGCCTTCTGCTGCGTCGGTGACGATCCACGGCAGGTGGAGGAGACGCTGCGGCCTCAGGTCGAGGGCCAGGCGGCCTGGCTCGGGCGCCCGGCGGAGGAGGTGTTCACCGTCTCCGGCCGGGCCGGGGAGGCCGCCGAACGGGTCCGGGAGCTGGCGGCGGGCGGGGCGGACACGGTCGTCCTGCGGATCGCCGGGGCCGAGCCGGTGCGGCAGCTCGGCCGCGTGCTGGAGGCCCTCGGCCGCTGAGGAGCCGCCGAGGAGCCGCCAGGGGACACCGAGGGCCCGTTGCGGACCCGCCGACGAGACGCCGACACTGAGGGCCCGCCGGGGAACCGTCAGGGACCCTGAGGACCCGCGGACGAGACGCCGGGAAGCCGTGTCGTGCCGTGTCGTGTCGTGTCGTGTCGTCGGTCAGGCGTGGCCGAGGAGCAGGGCGGCGACTTCCGCGGGGTGGGTGATCATGGCGTCGTGGCCGGCCTGCAGTTCGTGGACGCGGACCGGTGCGCCGCCCGGCCGGGTCTTCGGGACGGGGCGCCGGGTGATGCCGTCGGGGCCGTGGCCGACGCAGTGGATGTGGACGCGGGGTATCGACTCCTGTGCCGGATCGTCCAGTTCGGCCGGCTGCTGGAAGCAGCGGACCGACTCGTCCACCAGCGTGGTCCTGAGCCAGGCGATGTCCTCGGGATCGGTGACACCGAACAGGCCGAAGGGCGGCGGGAGTTCGGGGAGTGGCGGGATGCGCCAGGGAGTGGGTCCCCCGGCGGCCTGGTCGATCAGGGTCTGGGTGGGCGGCACGACGTCGACGGCGGTCTCGCCGTGTTCGGGCACCATCGCGTCGAGGTAGACCAGGCGCGCGAGGCGCTCGGGGACCCGGTTGGCCACACCGGAGACGACCATGCCCCCGTAGCTGTGCCCGACGAGGACGACGTCGCGCAGGTCCTGGTCCAGAACGAGGCCGGTGATGTCGTCGACGTGGGTGGTGAGCCCGACCTCGGGGCCGAGCAGGTGCGCCTTGTCGCCGTGGCCGGTGAGGGACGGGGTGAGGACGCGGTGCCCCTCGGCGGCGAGCAGCGGGGCGACGCGTTTCCAGCACTGCCCGTCGTGCCAGGCGCCGTGGACGAGGAGGTAGGTGAGGTTCATGCTCCGACGGTAGGGGGCCCGGGGGCGCCCGTGGGTGCCCTCCGCCCCTCGAACCGCCCCCCGGGACCGGCTACTCCGCCGGCCGCCCGGCCCGCCCGGGCGTCGAGACCGTCGCCGGCGCGTGGGCCGCCGTCGCGCTCCCCCGCCGGGCGACGGGCCCGTGCCGCACGGGGAGCCGGCCGAACTGATCCGGTGTGTCGGGCGCGGTGACGACGCGGACGTCGCGCCGCCGCCGGGGTCAGGGCGAACCGCGGTCCGTGTGCGCCGGTGGTGCGGGCGGTGCCGAGCCGGGGGACGCCCGCCGCCGCCCTCCCGCCTGCCGGAGCCGGTGAACCGGGGCGCAGAGGGCAGAGAGGGCGGAACCGGCATCGGCGTGTGAAGCGCTGATGAAAACCGTGTGGAAGCGGTGTCGGTGGTCCCCCTTATGCTGCACCGGACGTTCAAGCGGGACCAGGGGAGGGCGCGGCATGTTCGGCAAGCTGTTCGGCAGGGGTGCGGGGAGACCGGTGGCGGATCCGCACGCCCTTCCGGTCCCGCGCAGGCAGAAGAACGGGATGTACACGCTGCGCGCGCTCGGGGACGCGCGGGTGCTGGCGCTGGTGGAGGCGGCCGACGCGGGCGACTGGACGGCGGTGAAGGCGGCGCTGGCCCCCTTCGACCTCGGCCGCGACCACCAGGTCCTCGGTGAGCTGGCCGACCTGGACGGCGTGCAGGACTGGATCGGCCGGGCCGTCGAGGAGGACAAGGAGCACCGGGCGACGGCGCTGCTGATCTCCGGTACCCGCCACGTCAGCTGGGGCTGGGAGGCGCGCACCGCCGCGCGTGCCGTGAACGTCACGCAGGAGCAGTGGCGGGTCTTCCACGAGCGGCTCCGCATCGCCGAGGAGCAGTTGCTCGAGGCCGCCGAGCTGCGGCCGGAGTGGGTCACGCCGTGGCGCCGCCTGCTCACCTCCGGCCGCGGCATGTCGCTGGGCCGGGACGTCAACGAGGCCCGGCTCGACGCCGCCCTGCGCCGCGACCCGCTGGACCTGGAGACCCACGTCGAGTGGGTGTCGCAGTTGCAGCCCCGCTGGGGCGGCGAGCCCGGCCAGGCGCTGGCGTTCGCCCGCGACGCGCTCGCCCGCGCCCCGCAGGGGCACCGCCTCGGGTGCGTGATCGCCATGGCGCACATCGAGGAGTGGGTCGAGTCGGACCGTGGGGACTGCCTCCAAAGCGACGAGATCCGGGCCGAGTTGCGGGCGGCCGCCGACCACAGCGTCCTCCACCCCGCCTATGTGCGCCGCCCGGGCTGGCAGCACGACTTCAACATGTTCGCCATGGCCCTGTCGCTGGCCGATGAGCGCCACACGGTCCGGCGCGTCTTTGAGGCGCTCGACGGCGCCTACACCGAATGGCCCTGGAGCTACTTCGCGGAGCCCGAGAAGCAGTTCGCCCGCCGCCACCGCGGCGCCTGAGCCCCCGCCGCTCCCCGGTCCAGCAACACCGCTCTGTCGTCCCTCCCAC
>NZ_WYCT01000219.1 GCF_011008945.1 Streptomyces harenosi | reverse complement strand
GGCGTTCCCTCAGCCCTCCTCGGAGCCCGGCCCGGCGTTGCTCCGCGAGCGCGCGGCTTCCTCGGTCGTGGCCGTCGCCGTGGCCGTGCCGGAGCCGGGGTCGGGGCCCGGGCCGGAGCCGGGGGCGGGCTCGGGCGGTGGTGTCGCGCCCGTGTCGAGGAGGATCTGCTCGGCCGGTCTGGCGTCGTCGGCGCGGACGGCCGCGGCCATGGCGGCGCGGGCCGCGTCGGGGGCCGCGTCCGGCGGGATCACCAGGAGGGAGAAGTGGTCCCGGTCGCCCCTGGTGACCAGGACCGTGCCGTCGCCGACCGGGAAGGAGTCGAGATGGACGACGCGGTCGTCGATGACCATGCGCGTGGGCAGGCGCTCCCACGCGCCGGCGTCCAGGCCGACGCGGGTGACCGGGCCGATGTGCCCGGTCAGCGCCCTGATCAGGGCGGGCAGCTCCGCCTCGATGTCGCGGGAACGCGGCCACCAGGCGCCGTCGAGCACCCCCCGGCGATCGTGGGTCGTCTCCAGCCGTACGACGGCCGTCCCGGGCCTCACCTCCCGGTGGCCGGTGCCGGTGTCCGGCAGGAGGCCGGGCAGGTGCGGGGCGTCGGATGGGGACATGGGCACTCGCCTGTCTGCCGGGATGCGGACGGTCCTGACCGGGGTCGCGTCCTGGTTCCAACGTACTCCTCGGCGCACGGGACTCCCCGCTCCCCGGGCGGAAGGGCAGGCCGGCGCGGCGCGGCCCGCGGGACGGGGGCGCGCGGACACGGGCGGAGTAGGGTGAGAAGCGGTCCGCCGATCTTCGCCCGAGGGCACGAGGGGGTCACCATGGAGCCGCTGGAAGCGCCGCCGGACGGACGCGCGGAAGTGCACATCGCCGCCGCGTCGCCCGAGGTCGCCCGCCGGGTCGCGGAGGTCCTGCGGCACTGCTTCGCCGCCACCGAGCAGCGCAGCTACCCCGCGGGCGCCGACGGCGGTACGCGCCTGGAGCTCACCGTGGACACCTCGCGCGCCGCGGAACCGGCCCGGTCCTGGCTGGAGAGCAGCGGGTCGTAGCCGGTGAGGGCGCCGGTTCGACGCAGGGCGCGCCTCCCGCTCCGCGCCGATGTGACCTTCGTCGCGGCGGGGCCGGTCCCGGCCCCGGGCGGCGGCCGCGCCGCCGACGGCCGCGGCGGCGGTGTGCGGCCCATCGCGGGAGGTGGGGGCGCTGCGGCCCGGAGGGGCCGGTGGGAAAGGCACCCCCGTGGGGCGCAATATCTGTGGTTGCCACGTGAGAAATATCGGGGGCGCGCGGCGAGTATTCCCCAGCCGGCCGCCATGGCCAAAATTCTGTCCGTGCACGGCCGTTGGTGCCGTGCTACTGTCGATCTCAGTTGCAGGTGTGGTTGCCAGAAGGTTTTTCCGTCGGGGTAATCAACACGGCGACGCGGAGTCCGCACAGGGCGAACTCCGAGCACCGTTTCCCCTGAAGGAGAAATAACATGGCCAGTGGCACCGTGAAGTGGTTCAACGCCGAAAAGGGCTTCGGCTTCATCGAGCAGGACGGCGGCGGCCCCGACGTCTTCGCCCACTACTCCAACATCGCCACCTCGGGCTTCCGCGAGCTGCTGGAAGGCCAGAAGGTGACGTTCGACGTCGCGCAGGGCCAGAAGGGCCCGACGGCCGAGAACATCGTCCCCGCCTGATCATCGGCGCTGACGCATACTACGCAGCTGGGGCCCGCACCTCACGGGGTGCGGGCCCCGGCTCGCTGTATTTTCAGGCTCGCGGCGAAGCCTTTCCCATCGTCGCACGGTGACGTAATTCCGTCGCCCGGGCCGGATCAGTCCGCCCTCACCCATCATCGGCTCGTTCTCGCGATTCTCTGCGCCGCTCAAGTGCTGCGGGAATTCCTTGTTTCGTGCCGTATCAAGGAAGGTTCCGCGTGAATCGCAGCCGTACAAATCGCACGAACGACCGCTCCGGGGGCGCTGACGCCAAGCGCTCCGGCTCCCCCCGCCGCTTCCAGGGAGGGGGCCGTTCCCGCAACGGCCGCTCCCAGGGCTCGGGCGGCCGTCCGGCCCCGCAGGGCGGCGACTTCGCCCTGCCCAAGACGATCACGCCGGCCCTGCCCGCCGTCGAGTCGTTCGCCGACCTGGAGATGCCGGCTCCGCTGCTGGCCGCGCTCGGACGCGAGGGCGTGACCGTGCCGTTCCCCATCCAGGCGGCGACCCTGCCCAACTCCCTGGCCGGACGGGACGTCCTCGGCCGGGGCCGCACCGGCTCGGGCAAGACGCTCGCCTTCGGGCTCGCCGTCCTGGCCCGCACGGCCGGACAGCGCGCCGAGTCGCGGCAGCCGCTCGCCCTCGTCCTCGTCCCCACCCGTGAGCTCGCCCAGCAGGTCACCGACGCGCTCACCCCGTACGCCCGCGCCGTGCAGCTGCGGCTGGCCACCGTGGTCGGCGGGATGTCGATCGGCCGGCAGGCCGGTGCGCTGCGCACCGGTGCCGAGGTGGTCGTCGCGACGCCGGGGCGGCTGAAGGACCTCATAGACCGTGGCGACTGCCGGCTGGACGACGTCGGCATCACCGTCCTGGACGAGGCCGACCAGATGACCGACATGGGCTTCATGCCGCAGGTCACCGCCCTGCTCGACCAGGTGCGTCCGGAGGGGCAGCGGATGCTCTTCTCGGCGACCCTGGACCGCAACGTCGACCGGCTCGTGCGCCGCTACCTGCACGACCCGGTGGTCCACTCGGTCGACCCGTCCGCGGGCGCGGTCACCACGATGGAGCACCACGTCCTGCACGTGGACGAGGCGGACAAGCGGCAGACCACCACCGAGATCGCGGCCCGCGACGGCCGGGTGATCATGTTCCTGGACACCAAGCACGCCGTGGACCGGCTCACCAAGCACCTGCTGAACAGCGGTGTGCGGGCCGCCGCCCTGCACGGCGGCAAGTCCCAGCCGCAGCGCACCCGCACCCTCGCCCAGTTCAAGGACGGCCAGGTGACCGTGCTGGTGGCGACCAACGTCGCGGCGCGCGGCATCCACGTCGACAACCTCGATCTGGTCGTCAACGTCGATCCGCCCACCGACCACAAGGACTACCTGCACCGGGGCGGCCGTACGGCCCGGGCCGGCGAGTCCGGCAGCGTCGTCACCCTGGTCACCCCCGACCAGCGCCGCGGCATGAGCCGGCTGATGGCCTCGGCCGGCATCACCCCGCGGATCACCGCGGTGCGCTCGGGCGAGGCGGAGCTGAGCCGGATCACCGGGGCCCAGGCGCCCTCCGGTGTCCCGGTCGTCATCGCCGCACCGGCCGTGGAACGCCCCCGCCGCGCCGCGTCCGCCTCGTCCCGGGGACGCCGTGGCCGCCCCGGCCGGGCCCGGTCCGCGGAGCGGGCGGCCCGCGGCCGGACGCAGCGGCGGTCCGACTTCGGCTCGGCGGCATGACCGTGGCCGACGACATGGACGTGACCGGCCCGCGGGTGCGGGACGACATGACCGTCGAGGTGGCCCTGTCCCTGATGGCCGGTGCCCGGGTCGAGTACCTGCTGCTGTGCGACGGGGACGACCAGGGCACGGGCACGGTCACCCGGTCCGCACTGGCCGCCCTGCGGTCCGGTTCCGCGTACACGGACCGGCTCCGGCTGCGGGACGTCCCCCACGGGCCGCTCCCCTCGCCCGGCATCCGGTCCGGCGGGTCCTCCCCGGCCGGCCGGTCGGTTCCTTCTCCTTCTCCCTGTGAGGCACCATGCGCTGTGTGATCGCCCGGTACCCGTTCGAGCTGACCAAGAGCGGAGTGCTGGCCTCGATGGAGGGCGTCAAGCCCGAGCCGATCACGGGTGAGTCCGTGACCATCGGCCGCCGCCGCTACCCTGCCAAGCAGGTGGGCGCGGTCATTACCCGCCAGGACCGCCGCGACTTCACCAGCGGTGAGGTCGTCCGGGCCATGGCCCGGCTCGGCTTCACCTGCCACGCCCACCCCGACGCGGTGCCCGTGGCCGAGCCCGCCGCCTCGCCGGTCCAGGCCGCGTCCGCCCTGCTCGGCGGTGCCGCCGCCGCCCCGGCGGACGAGCACCAGGAGTAGGCCGCAGCTCCACCCCCACAGCCCGAGGGCCCTGCCGACGCGCGTCGGCAGGGCCCTCGTCGCGTTCTGGGTCCGCGCATCCCGCGACTGCCCCAGAAAATCTACTCCCGGGAGAGTAGACATTGCGCTGTGCCGTGGTTAAGCTTTCTGACATAGACAAGGTCAAGTGAGACCCGGCAGACACGAACTGCCGGGTAGGAGCTCACGAAGGACGGAGGAGCAGACGCCAACAGAAGGTCGGCACAGCGGTAGAGCCGGCCGATGGTGTTCAATTTCCCTTCGGGGCCCTGGTGCCGTGCGGCACCAGGGCCCCTCGACGCGTTGCACAACACGAGGTGACATGACAGCTGATAGTCCGCTCAGCGATCGTCTGGACGACGACGACTACCCGGCATACACGATCGGCCGGGCCGCCGAGATGCTCGGCACCACGCCGGGCTTCCTCCGCGCCATCGGCGAGGCCCGTCTGATCACCCCGCTCCGGTCGGAGGGCGGACACCGCCGGTACTCCCGCTATCAGCTCCGGATCGCCGCCCGGGCCAGGGAACTCGTCGACAAGGGAACGCCCATCGAGGCCGCCTGCCGCATCGTCATCCTCGAGGACCAGCTCGAAGAGGCCCAGCGCATCAACGCCGAGTACCGCCGGGCGGCCGGCCGGGCCGCCGCCGACGACGGTTCCGCTCCCGCCTCCGGCTGACGGCCGGCGCGGCGCGTCCCCGGCCGACGGCCCGCCCGGCGGGTCGCCGTCCCGCGCGCCCCGGCGCCCTCAGACGGCCAGCGGCACCTCGTGGATCTCGTCCGCCCGGTGGCCCGCCCGCTCGTGGACGCGCTGCACCGCTTCGGCGGAGGGGCCCTCGGAGAGGCAGTAGACCGTGCCGGACCGCGGGTCCGCCCACGCCCGCTCGAAGTGGACGCCCTCGTCCTTCTCGAGGGCCAGGTCGGCCTGGTGCGCCTCGTGGAGCTGATCGGCGGTGATGCCCTGCATCCCGTGGTGGACATCCATGAAGTGGGCCATGGCGTCGCACCTCCTCACCCGTGCCTCGCCTTCCCTCCCTCCATGCTCCGCCCGCGCGCCGGCCCGGGCGAGTCCGCCCGCCCGCGCCCCGGGGACCCGGCCCGCACCCCGCGCGGACCGTGCCCCGCGGCTCACCCCGCGCGGACCGTGCCCCGCGGCTCACCGCTCAGGCCCGCGGCACGGACCGCGGCCCACGGCGAAGGGCCCCGGCAAGCCGCGCCGGAGCCCTTCGGAGACGTACGGGAACGGCGTACCGTCAGCCGCACTGACAGGGGTTGCCCGACTGGCAGCCGCAGCCGCACCCCGAGCCGCAGCCGCAGGCTGCTACCAGGGTCAGCTTCCTGACCTCGGCGGGCTGCTCGGACGGGCGTTCCTGGGCGGGGTCGGGGGTCGTGCTGGGGGATTCGGCCATGGGTCCCTCCTCGAGGCTGGTGCCTGTGCCCATTGCACGCCCCGGGCGGCGGTCGCATCAACGGCGCACTGTGGCTCGTACGCGCCCCGGACGCGTGCCGGGTGGCTGCCGGGCAGCCGGCCACGCCCGGGCCGGAACCCTCGCGCGGTCCCCGCGACGGAACCCTCGCGCGGTCCCCGCGGCGGCGGAAGCCCCCGCGGCGCGATCCCGGGGGCTCAGGCGCCTTCGCTCCCCGCCACCGCCTGGATGTCCGGCTGGATGTCCGCCTGGAGCTCGTCCGCGTGCTCGCCCGTCACCAGGTACACCACCCGCTTGGCGACCGCGACGGCGTGGTCGGCGTACCGCTCGTAGTAGCGGCCCAGCAGGGTCACGTCGACGGCGGTCTCGATGCCGTGCTTCCAGCGGTCGTCCATCAGGTGCTGGAAGAGGGTGCGGTGCAGGAGGTCCATCGCGTCGTCGTCCTGCTCGAGCTGGAGGGCGAGGTCGACGTCCTTGGTGATGATCACCTCGGCCGCCTTCGCCATCAGCCGCTGCGCGAGCTGGCCCATCTCCAGGATGGTGGCGTGCAGGTCGTGCGGGACCGCCCGCTCGGGATAGCGCAGCCGGGCCAGCTTCGCCACGTGCTGGGCGAGGTCGCCGGAGCGCTCCAGGTCGGCGGACATGCGCAGGGAGGTGACGACGATCCGCAGGTCGGTCGCCACCGGCTGCTGCCGGGCCAGCAGGGCTATGGCCCGCGCCTCCAGGTCGTGCTGGAGCTGGTCGACCTTGGCGTCGCCCTCGATCACGTGCTCCGCCAGCTTCAGGTCGGAGTCGAGGATGGCGGTCGTGGCGCGCCCGATCGCCGACCCGACCAGCCGGGCCATCTCCACCAGACCGTCGCCGATCGAGTCCAGTTCCTCGTGGTACGCGTCCCGCATCAGGGTTCCTCTCGTACGTCTTGAAAGGGGGCTCGCGCCCCTCGCTTCACCCCCACGTTTCCAGGTTCCGGCCCGGACGCGTCCGTTTCCGGCATCCCGAATGAACCATCCCTGGCCCCCAGGTGAACTCTGAGCGACGAGTGTTCGAGCTCGCACTCCGATGGCTGTGGGCGGGACCTTTCCCGTGCCTAACCTTGAGGCATGGACGTGAACGCGGCGGTCGCCGCAGCGGCTGCGATCGCCGGAGTGCTCACCGGTGTCATCGCCATGCTGGCGTTCCGCTGGAGCGAGCGCGACCAGAAGCGGCCCACCCGGACCTCCCTGCACGCCGACCCGATGCTGCCGCCCGGCGTGGACACCGTACTGTCGGTGCTCCGCTCCTCCGCCGTCGTCCTCGACGAGGAGGACGCCGTGGTCAAGGCCAGCTCGGCGGCGTACGCCCTCGGCCTGGTCCGCGGCGGCAAGCTGGCCGTCGAGCCGATGCTCCAGATGGCCCGCGACACCCGGCGGGACGGGGAGATACGGCAGGTCGAGCTGGACCTGCCGAGGCGGGGGACCGGACGGGGCGACGCCCTGGCCGTCTCCGCGCGCGTCGCGCCGCTGGGCTCGCGGCTGGTGCTGCTGCTCGTGGAGGACCTCACCGAGGCCCGCCGGATCGAGGCCGTGCGGCGCGACTTCGTCGCCAACGTCAGCCACGAGCTGAAGACCCCGGTCGGCGCGCTCTCCCTGCTCTCCGAGGCCGTCATGGACGCCTGCGACGACCCCGAGGCCGTGCAGCGCTTCGCCGGGCGGATGCAGATCGAGGCGACCCGGCTGACCAATCTGGTGCAGGAGCTCATCGACCTCTCCCGGGTGCAGAACGACGATCCGCTGGAGGACGCCGAGCCGGTCCGGGTGGAGGAGCTGGTCGCCGAGGCCATCGACCGCTGCCGGCAGGCGGCCGGCACCAAGCAGATCACCATGGCCACGAACGTGGGGATGCCCGAAGGACTCGACCAGATCACCGGCGGGCGACGCGCGGGCGGCACGGCCGACCTGCACGTGTGGGGCAACCGCGGCCAGCTCGCCGCCGCCCTCGGCAACCTCGTCGAGAACGCCGTCAACTACTCGCCCGCCCGCACCCGCGTCGGCATCGCCGCCCGCAGGGTGGCGGCCCCCGGCGGGGACATGATCGAGATCGCGGTGACCGACCAGGGCATCGGCATCTCCGACAAGGACAAGGAGCGCATCTTCGAGCGCTTCTACCGGGTCGACCCGGCCCGCTCCCGGGCCACCGGAGGCACCGGCCTCGGACTCGCCATCGTCAAGCACGTGGTCGCCTCGCACGGCGGGGAGGTCACGGTGTGGAGTGCCGAAGGCCAGGGCTCCACCTTCACCCTGCGGCTGCCGGAGGCGGGCCGGTCCCGCGACCGGGGCCAGCCGCACTCCGCCCGCGCCGATGACGCGACCGGGCGGTCCACCCCCTCAGCCTCCCCCCACACCTCTTCATCCCCTTACGCAACGCTTCCCGCTCCGGAGGTCCTTCCGTGACCCGTGTGCTCGTCGTCGAGGACGAGGAGTCCTTCTCCGACGCACTGTCGTACATGCTCCGCAAGGAGGGCTTCGAGGTCGCCGTGGCGGCCACCGGGCCCGACGGACTCGACGAGTTCGAGCGCAACGGCGCCGACCTCGTCCTCCTCGACCTGATGCTGCCCGGCCTGCCGGGCACCGAGGTGTGCCGCCAGCTCCGCGGCCGCTCCAACGTTCCCGTGATCATGGTGACCGCCAAGGACAGTGAGATCGACAAGGTGGTCGGCCTGGAGATAGGGGCCGACGACTACGTCACCAAGCCGTTCTCCTCGCGGGAACTGGTCGCCCGCATCCGCGCCGTGCTGCGCCGCCGCGGCGAGCCGGAGGAGGTCGCCCCGGCCGCGCTGGAGGCCGGCCCGGTCCGCATGGACGTCGACCGGCACGTGGTGACCGTCGGCGGCGCCAAGGTCGACCTGCCGCTGAAGGAGTTCGACCTGCTGGAGATGTTGCTGCGCAACGCCGGCCGGGTGCTGACCCGCATGCAGCTCATCGACCGGGTCTGGGGCGCCGACTACGTCGGTGACACCAAGACCCTCGACGTCCACGTCAAGCGCCTGCGCGCCAAGATCGAGCCGGACCCGGGCGCGCCGCGGTACCTGGTGACGGTCCGCGGACTCGGCTACAAGTTCGAGCCGTAGGCCGCGGGCCGTGGACCGCGGGCGGCAGGCGGTGGACGGCAGGCGGTGACCGGCGGAGCGGATCGGGCCGGCCGGGCCCCGGGGGGCGGGCCGTACGGCGGTCCGTGACGGGGGCCGTACGGCGGTCGTGACGCGGGCCGTACGGCGGTCCGGCCGGGCCGGGACGTGCGGAAGGGCGGGGCCTTCGAGGGCCCCGCCCTTCCTGCGGTGCGTGGGTACGGCGGTCAGTGACCGTCCGCCGCCTCGTGCGACTCCGACGCGCTCGCGGAGGCACCGGCGCTCGGGGTGGCCGAGCCGGACGGCGCGGAGGCGCTGCCGCTCGGGGTGGCCGAGGCGCCGTGCGACGGCTCCTGCGAGGTGCTCGCCGAGGCGCCCGGCGCGGCCGGGACCTCGCTCGGGCCCCACCCGGAGAAGTGGCCCGAGGCCGGGACGACGAAGGCGCGCAGGCTCACGTCGCCGGCCTTGCTGAAGCTGAAGGTGACCTTCTGGGCGTCGCCGTCCCGCACGGCCTCGCGGCCCTTGGACAGCACGGCGGCGGCGTTGTCCTTGCCGCCGATGATCAGCGAACCGCCGGCCGGGACGGTCAGGTCCTTCGCGCCCTTGGCGGGCTTGAGCTCGACCGGCTCGCCGGCGCCCTCGACGGTGACGGACTCCAGCTTCTGGTCGGTGTTGCCGGTGTTGAACACGGTGGCGGAGACCGCGGCGGGACCCGTCGACTCCCGGTCGGGCTGCGTGATGACGACCGCGTTCTGGATCTTGATGTCACCGACGGTCGTCGCCGCGTTGTCCGGCTGGATCTGGAGCGTCTGGGCGTTGTTGCCGGCGCCGCACGCGGCGAGCGGGAGAACGGAGAACGCGATGGCGGCGGCGGCGAGGGCGCCGCGTCGAAGGCTGCTGCTCACGGCGGCGGCAACTCCTTGACTCGAGCGAGGCGGCGGCCACGTGATAAAGCCGCCCTAAGTGACTGTCAGCGGCCTTAGGTTACCGAGCCGTTCCCGGGCCGCCGCACCCGACCCTCCCCCAGGGGGTGTCGGCTTCGCTCGGCAGGCGGTAGCCCGGGTGCCGCGCGCCGTCACAACTGACTCTCCGGTCACATTCGTCCCTCCCGTGTCCGGCATTCACATAAGCAGCTCGCCGGCGGGCCGCCCGATAGCCCCGATAGCCGCGCCAAAGCTCCGATAGCCGCGTCGCGCGCCGCCGGCCCGCATGCGAATTCCGTGTGAAGGAATGCATCGCCGGACGGGAAATTGATCACCCGCCGGAGGCCCCCGGAGGCCGGGTGATCAATTCGCGGATTCGTCCGGAAGGTCACCGCGGACACCGAACGGAGTAGCGGAAGTCGAGCACATGGAACCGGACATATGGGGCAGCTCGCCCCCCGGAGGGGGGCGCCGCGGGCGTGTGACGTGCGTGTTTCACCCGCCCCGCACAGCCGCTCCGACCTGCGAATACCTGCTCCGGCCGTCCCGCCGCAGCACGTCCCTGTCGCTGTTGTCAAGCCCCGAGATATGCCCTGACCTGCGAAAACGCCATTCAGAAGACGCCGTATCCGTGTTACCCTGGATAGCCACGGAAGGGGTACCTGTCACATGACGTTCAAGGTTGGCGACACCGTGGTCTATCCCCATCACGGGGCCGCGCTGATCGAGGCCATCGAAACTCGCCAGATCAAAGGCGTGGACAAGACCTACTTGGTGCTGAAGGTCGCCCAGGGTGACCTGACGGTACGTGTGCCAGCGGACAATGCGGAGTTCGTCGGCGTGCGTGATGTGGTCGGTCAGGACGGACTGGACCGGGTCTTCGAGGTGCTGCGCGCGCCGTACGCCGAGGAGCCCACGAACTGGTCGCGTCGCTACAAGGCAAATCTGGAGAAGCTCGCCTCCGGCGACGTCATCAAGGTCGCGGAAGTCGTGCGTGACCTGTGGCGCCGTGAGCGCGAGCGCGGTCTCTCCGCCGGAGAGAAGCGGATGCTCGCCAAGGCCCGCCAGATCCTGGTGAGCGAGCTCGCCCTCGCGGAGAACACGAACGAGGACAAGGCCGAAGCCCTGCTCGACGAGGTCCTCGCCTCCTGACCCGAGGCGGACCCGCCGGTTCAGCACACGAAATGCCGCGGTGCCCGATGACGCCTTCGCTGTCGCCGGGCGCTGCGGCATGTTCGTACCCCGGAGCCGTCCCGCGCTCGACCCCCCGGGTACGCCCCCGGCCCGACCAGTTCACGGAAGGGGCTGGTCGAGGCGGAGCGCCCGGCGCGTCCCCCGCGTGGTGGGCAGGGTCGCACGCCCAGGCCATACCCACCCAGGCCGAGCACACAAACCTGACAGGAACCGATGTCTGACGATTCGCGTCCTTCACCCGCCGCGGCGCTGACCGCCGCCGTGATTCCGGCCGCGGGCCGGGGCGTACGCCTCGGTCCGGGCGCCCCCAAAGCGCTCCGCGCGCTGGGCGGAACACCGATGCTCATCCACGCGGTCCGCGCGATGGCCGCCTCCCGCGCCGTCTCCCTGGTGATCGTCGTGGCCCCGCCCGACGGCACCGCCGAGGTCAAGAGCCTGCTGGACGCGTACGCGCTGCCCGAGCGCACCGACTTCCTGGTGGTGTCCGGCGGTGCCACCCGCCAGGAGTCCGTGAAGCTGGGCCTCGACGCGCTGCCGCCCGAGTACGCCGTCGTCCTCGTGCACGACGCGGCCCGCCCGCTGGTGCCGGTCGACACCGTCGACGCCGTCATCGAGGCCGTCCGCGACGGCGCCCCCGCCGTCGTCCCCGCCGTGCCGCTGGCCGACACCGTCAAGCAGGTCGAGCCCGCCGCCGCGCCGGACGACCCCGAACCGGTGGTGGCGACGCCGGACCGCTCCCTGCTGCGCGCCGTACAGACCCCGCAGGGCTTCGACCGCGCCACGCTGATCCGCGCCCACGAGACGGTGACCGACGCGGTGACCGACGACGCCGGCATGGTCGAGCAGATCGGCGTGCGGGTGGTGGCGGTGCCCGGCCACGAGGAGGCGTTCAAGGTCACCCGCCCCCTGGACCTCGTCCTCGCCGAGGCGGTCCTGGCCCGCAGGAGGCTCAACGATGGCTTCTGAGGCGCAGCCGCTGCCGCCCCTGCCCCAGGTGGGCATCGGCACCGACATCCACGCCTTCGAGGAGGGCCGCGAGCTATGGTGCGCGGGCCTGAAGTGGGACGGGGAGGGCCCCGGCCTGGCCGGGCACTCCGACGCGGACGTCGTCGCCCACGCCGCCTGCAACGCGCTGTTCTCCGCCGCCGGGCTCGGTGACCTCGGGCAGCACTTCGGCACCGGACGGCCCGAGTGGTCCGGCGCCTCCGGGGTGACCCTGCTGACGGAGGCGGCACGGATCGTGCGCGAGGCCGGCTTCCGCATCGGCAACGTCGCCGTGCAGGTCGTCGGGGCCCGCCCGAAGATCGGCAAGCGGCGGGACGAGGCGCAGAAGGTCCTCTCCGAGGCGGCCGGCGCCCCGGTCTCCGTCTCCGGGGCCACCACGGACGGCCTCGGCTTCCCCGGCCGCGGCGAGGGACTGATGGCGGTGGCCACGGCCCTCGTGGTGCGGACGGGCTGAGCCGCCGGAACGCGAACCGGAGGGAGCGGGTCCGGGCGCCGACCGGGCCGCACCCGGCCGGTGTCCGGACGGAGTCCGGGCAGCGGGGGCCCTGCCGGGTCCCCTCCCCGGGGGCCGCCGGGTCCTGCCGGGCCCGCCCGGGCCCGTCGAGTCCCCGGCCTCCCGGGACCCGGACGGCCCGGTCCCCGGGACCCCGGGTCCTGTCTCTTATACACCTCT
>NZ_WYCT01000218.1 GCF_011008945.1 Streptomyces harenosi | reverse complement strand
CGCCGGGAACTCCGCGGACTCCGGCGACCGGGGCGGCGCGGCGGGCGCGAGCGGTGCGGCGAGCGCAAGCGGCGCGAGCGGCGGACGGGCGCCGGGCCGGGGCGAGGGCGGCGGCTGACCGGGCGCGCCGCGCGGGGTGTCCGGGGCGACGGCGGCTGATCGGGGCGCCGCGGGTGGCGGACGGGCGCCGGGCCGGGGCGAGGGCGGCGGCTGACCGGGCGCGCCGCGCGGGGCGTTCGGGGCGACGGCGGCCGACCGGGGCGCCGCGCACGGCGGCCGGGGCGCGGATGGGCGCGGCCGCAGGTCAGAGGGTAGGTTCGGAGCGAGACGGCCGGGACCGCCACCCCCCACAGGAGAGGCCCCGGCCGTCACGCGGTCCGAGCCGCGGGGCGGCCCGTACTTCCTTCAGCGCCGGGACTGCGGTTTGTGTCACACCCGGTCCGCGCCCGCCGCGTCACGGCTTAGTTGCATCTTGCACGACATCTCACCCGGACATGGACGAGCGGTGTTTGACGACGTAACGTGCCTTTCGCGCCGGACTGCGGAGGGCTGGGCCCCCGCGTCACACAAGCGGTAGACCACCGCAACCACCATGTCAGGAACCACGACGGCGAGAGCCCGGTCCGCGACAGCGGCGCCGGATCAGGCGCAAGAAAGGCGCGCGCGGTGCTGGGGGACGACGCGGAGCTGACCGCCGCGGTGCGCGCGGCGCAGGACGGGGACGAGAACGCGTTCCGGACTGTGTACCGCGCGGTGCACCCGCGGCTGCTCGGGTACATACGCACACTGGTCGGCGATCCGGACGCCGAGGACGTCGCGTCCGAGGCGTGGCTGCAGATCGCCCGTGACCTGGAACGCTTCAGCGGGGACGCGGACCGCTTCCGGGGCTGGGCCGCCCGTATCGCCCGCAACCGCGCCCTGGACCACATCCGCATGCGCGGACGCCGGCCCGCCATCGCCGGTGACGAGACGGAGCTGACCGGCCGGCCCGCCGAGTCCGACACCGCGGGCGAGGCGATCGAGGCGCTCGCCACCGACAGCACTCTCTCCCTCATCGCCCGGCTGCCGCAGGACCAGGCGGAGGCCGTGGTGCTGCGCGTGGTGGTGGGCCTGGACGCCAAGAGCGCCGCCGAGACGCTGGGCAAGCGGCCGGGCGCCGTCCGCACGGCGGCGCACCGCGGGCTGAAGCGCCTGGCCGAGCTGCTCGGCGGCGATCCGGAATCGCCCGGTGTGCTCGGTGCCCTGCCCGCGCCCCGAGAACCACTGGGCCGCAAGGTGACGTCCGGGACTGTGACGCATACGTCTGCGCGGACGCAGAAGGACATGTGATGGCCGACGAGCAGGACAAGTGGCTGGACCGCGAAACGGCGGAACTCCTGCTGCGCCGAGAGCCGCTCGACCCTGTCGATCCCAGCGCCCGCGAGCGGGCCGAGCGGCTCGCCGCCGCCCTGGGGGCGCTCGCCGAGCCGTCCTCGCCGCCCGCCGGGGAACTGCCCGGCGAGGCCGCCGCGCTGGCCGCCTTCCGCGCGGCGCGCGACGCCCGGGCGGGCGCGCACGCCGGCGCGGAAGGCGGCTCGGCGGCCCGAAGCGGAACGGCTGCCGCGGACCCCGCCGCCCCCGGCGGCCGCACCCGCCACCGGGTCCGCCCGCTGCGGCTGGCGCTCGCCGCCGTACTGGCCGGGGGCATGGTCGGCGGAGTGGCGGTCGCGGCCGGGACCGGGGCGCTGCCGACACCGTTCGGCGGTGGCGCGCCGGACCCCGCCGCCTCCGTCTCGGCCGTCGCGACCCCCGGCCGCCCGCCGGAGTCGCCCTCCGCGCGGGAGAGGGCCTGGGGAGAGCCCCGGCCCGACGGCACCCCGACCGGACCGGCCGGGCTGGGCGCCGCGCGGGAGGGCGCGGACACCGGCCGGGAGCGGGACGGGGCATCGGGCGAGGCGCGCGAGGAACGGGAGAGCGGCCAGGGGCGGCAGGACGGCAACGGCGACGGCGGCGCCGGCGACGGCGACGGTGGCGAGAAGGGTCCCGCGTCCGGCTCCGGCGCGGGCGGCGTGCGGGCCGGGAGCGGCGGCGGTGAGCGGGCCGGTCTGGCCCGGGCCTGCCGGGACCTGCGCGCCGGCGAGGCCCTCGGCGCGGCCGGCCGGCGGGCGCTGGAGGACGCGGCCGGGGGCGCCGCGCGCGTGCCCGCGTACTGCGCGGCCGTGCTGGCCGGTTCCGGCGGCCGGGACCACGGCGCCGCGGGGAAGGGCCGGGACGGCGCGGGCCAGGGGAGCGCGGGCGGGCGGAAGGGCGACGGCGGCCCGTCCGGCGGCAAGGGCGGCGCCGGGGTGAAGAAGGACGGCGGCGGCCGGAACGGTGACGCCGCGCGCGCCGAGCGCGTTCCCCGCCCGGCCACCGCCGCCCTCGCCGGGCCGGTCCGCGCGGCCGCCCCGGCGGCGCACGCTCCCCGCCCGTAACCCGGCGGTCCCTGAGAAAGCCGCCACGACCTGCGGTTTCCTAATGCGCTTCGGGTTCGCTTCGGGTTCGCTTCCGGGTCGGTCGCCGGTGCGTTTCCCTGGTCCGGTCGCCGGCTCGTTCTCTGGTGCGCGGAATCTCGTTGCCGCGGGGGTGTGACATTTTCGGCCGCCGTGACGCAGTACCGAGTGAGCCGACTGGTCATCGGCTGACGCGCGAGCCGGGGTTCCCCCCGTACCTGCGGCTCGCGCATCCGGCGCGGACGGGACACGTTCCCCCGGTCCCGTCCGCGCCCTCCTCTTCCCGCTGGCCCGCCGGCCGCCCTCACTTGTGCACGACGACCTTGTCGCCCTCGCGCACCTGCCGGAACAGCTCCGCGATCGCCGCCTCGTCCCGGACGTTGACGCAGCCGTGCGAGGCACCGGCGTAGCCCCGGGCCGCGAAGTCGGCCGAATAGTGCACGGCCTGGCCGCCGCTGAAGAACATCGCGTACGGCATGGGCGTGTCGTACAGGGTCGACCAGTGGTGCCGGGACTTCCAGTAGACCCGGAAGACGCCGTCCCGGGTGGGGGTCGCCTCCGAGCCGAAGCGGACGGACAGCGTCGTCACCGTCCGGCCGTCGATCATCCAGCGCAGCGTCCGGCTGGTCTTGCTGATGCACAGGACCCGGCCGGTCAGGCAGCGCGCGTCGGGCGCGGCGGCCGGCTGGCCGCCCATCAGGTACAGGTCCCAGTAGCCCGGTTCGCGTGTCATCCCCTGGAGCCGCTGCCAGGTGACGGTGTCCGTCCGGCCGGTGGGGGGAAGCCCGCGTTTGGCCTGGAAGCCGCGGACCGCGCGCTCGGTGAGTTCGCCGTACGTCCCGGTCGGCCCCTCGAACAGCCACTCGAGCTGGCGCAGGCGCGCCTGGAGCTCGCGCACGTCCCGCCCGGTGTCGCCCCGGGACCACAGGACGGGGGCCGGCGGGCGGACGGGCGGCGCGCTCGGCCGCTGGGCGGGGGACGCGGCCGGCCGGTCGTCGGACGGCGGCCGGACCGGGGACGGCGGCTGGGGCCGGACCGGTGGCTGGGACCGGGACGGCTGCCGCGACGGGGACGGCGGGGCCGGTGGCGACGGCTGCCGCACCGGCGGGGCGCTGGAGACGTCGACGCGCACCGGCGCGCGCTGCTGCCCCTCCGCGCCCGGCGGCTGCACGGTGCAGCCGCACACCGCCACCAGAGCCGCCGCGGCGACGGCCACCCTGCCCGTACCGGTACCGGTACCGGCACCCGTACCCGTGCCTGTGCCCGTACCCGTGCTCGTTCCCCGCATCACGGCCCCCCGCCGTCTCGACGATCCGCTCGGACAGACGCCCTGCCGGACGTTCACCCTGAGATGTTCCCCGCGGATGACGGATCGTGAACGGGGCAGCATGGTGGTGTGACGGGGGACGCGGCACGGTTGTGAGCAAGGTCCCAGTACTTGCCTCTGCACCCGGCGGGCGGCCCGACGCTACAGTCCGACGAAGGGATGGGCTGTACTGGCGAGTAACCGGCGTGAGCCGGCGAGTAGACCGAGTAGACCGAGTAGCTCGATTCTTTGCTCAGCGGGAGGCAACGCACCATGGCGCGCGAGTCTGAGTCCGGACTGCCCATCGAACCGGTCTACGGACCCGACGCCCTGACCGGCTGGGACGCGGCCGAGAAGCTGGGCGAGCCCGGTTCGTACCCCTTCACCCGCGGCGTGTACCCGACGATGTACACCGGCCGCCCCTGGACCATGCGCCAGTACGCCGGTTTCGGCACGGCGGTGGAGTCCAACGCCCGCTACAAGCAGCTCATCGCCAACGGCACCATGGGCCTGTCGGTCGCCTTCGACCTGCCCACCCAGATGGGCCACGACTCCGACGCGCCGATCGCGCACGGCGAGGTCGGCAAGGTCGGCGTCGCCATCGACTCGATCGACGACATGCGGGTGCTCTTCGACGGCATCCCGCTGGACAAGGTGTCGACGTCGATGACGATCAACGCCCCCGCCGCGCTGCTGCTCCTGCTCTACCAACTGGTCGCCGAGGAACAGGGCGTCAGCGCCGACCGGCTCACCGGCACCATCCAGAACGACGTGCTCAAGGAGTACATCGCCCGCGGGACGTACATCTTCCCGCCCAAGCCCTCCCTGCGCCTGATCGCGGACATCTTCAAGTACTGCAAGGCCGAGATCCCGAAGTGGAACACCATCTCGATCTCCGGCTACCACATGGCCGAGGCGGGCGCCTCCCCCGCGCAGGAGATCGCCTTCACCCTCGCCGACGGCATCGAGTACGTCCGCACCGCGGTCGCGGCCGGCATGGACGTCGACGACTTCGCCCCGCGCCTGTCCTTCTTCTTCGTCGCCCGCACGACCATCCTGGAGGAGGTCGCCAAGTTCCGCGCCGCGCGCCGGATCTGGGCGCGGGTGATGAAGGAGGAGTTCGGCGCGAGGAACCCCAAGTCGATGATGCTGCGCTTCCACACCCAGACGGCCGGGGTGCAGCTCACGGCGCAGCAGCCGGAGGTCAACCTCGTCCGGGTCGCCGTCCAGGGCCTGGCGGCCGTCCTCGGCGGCACCCAGTCGCTGCACACCAACTCCTTCGACGAGGCCATCGCGCTGCCGACCGACAAGTCCGCCCGGCTCGCCCTGCGCACCCAGCAGGTCCTGGCCTACGAGACGGACGTGACCGCGACCGTCGACCCCTTCGCCGGGTCCTACGTCGTCGAGAAGATGACCGACGACGTCGAGGCGGCGACGCTGGAGCTGATGCGGAAGGTCGAGGAGCTCGGCGGCGCGGTCAGCGCCATCGAGCACGGCTTCCAGAAGAGCGAGATCGAGCGCAGCGCCTACCGCATCGCCCAGGAGACCGACAGCGGCGAGCGGGTGGTCGTCGGCGTCAACCGCTTCCAGCTCGACGAGGAGGAGCCCTACGAGCCGCTGCGCGTCGACCCCGCCATCGAGGCCCAGCAGGCCGAGCGGCTGGCCAAGCTGCGCGCGGAGCGCGACCAGCAGGCCGTGGACGCGGCCCTGACCGCCCTGCGCAAGGCCGCCGAGGGGGACGACAACGTCCTGTACCCGATGAAGGACGCGCTGCGGGCACGGGCGACGGTGGGCGAGGTGTGCAACGCGCTGCGGGCGGTGTGGGGGACCTACGTGCCCTCGGACGCCTTCTAGACCCGGCCGGGCCCGGCCGGGGGCCGCGCGGGGACGAGCGAGGGCCCGGCGCCCGCCGCGGTGTCCGACGGCCGGAACGCCGGGGCGCGTTGCCGTATCCGCGTGCGACACTCCTTCGCATGTTCGGCGTCATCGATCTCCCCACCTACCTCGCGGGCCTGATACTGATCGTTCTGCTCCCCGGCCCCAACTCCCTGTACGTCCTCTCCGTCGCCGCCCGGCGCGGGGTGCGCGCCGGGTACCGGGCCGCCGCCGGGGTCTGGTGCGGGGACACCGTGCTGATGACCCTGTCGGCCGCCGGGGTCGCCTCGCTGCTCCAGGCCAACGCGCTGCTGTTCGGGATCGTGAAGTACGCCGGGGCCGGATATCTGACCTGGCTGGCGGTGGGCATGCTGCGGGCGGCCTGGGCGATGTGGCGCACCCGGCACGACCGGAGCGCCGGGGACGGTGCCCCGGCCGCCGGCGCGGTCGCCGACGAACGCCCCTACCGCCGGGCGCTGGTCATCAGCCTCGTCAACCCCAAGGCGATCCTGTTCTTCGTCGCCTTCTTCGTGCAGTTCGTCGACCCGGCCTACGCCTACCCGGCGCTCTCCTTCGTCGTCCTGGGCACCCTCGCCCAGCTCGCCAGCGTCCTCTACCTCAGCGCCCTGATCTTCAGCGGCACCAGGCTGGCCGCCGCCTTCCGCCGCCGCAGGCGCCTGTCGGCGACGGCCACCTCGGCGGCGGGGGCGCTCTTCCTGGGCTTCGCGGTGAAGCTGTCGCTGGCGAGCGCCTGACCGCCGGGCCCGGTCAGGCGAGGCCCACGAGGGCGAGGTACTGCGCGAGGCCGTCCGCCGCCGTCTCGCCCGCCCAGCCGACGTACCCGTCCGGGCGGACCAGGAACAGGCCGGTGCCGTAGGCCGCGTGGGCGGGCCCGCGCACCACGCGCACCGGCACCCCGGGCGCCGGGACGCCCAGCGCCAGCAGCGTCCAGTGCGGCCCCCGGAAGGCGTCGAAGAGGCGGACGCCGCCCACCGTGCCGTCGGGCGCGCGGTCGCCGGCCCGCACCGGGCCCGGGTCCGGGCGGGTCTCCCGGCTGAGGGACGACGTGCGGTAGCCCACGCCGAGCTGGCGGGTCGCCTCGCCGCGGCGGACCTCGCCGCGGTGGACGCCCGTGGACAGGCCGAGCACGTCCGCCGCGACCGGGCGCCGCTCCTCCTCGTAGGTGTCCAGCAGCGCGGCCGGGGCCCCGTCCCGCAGCACCGCGCCGAGCTTCCAGCCGAGGTTCCAGGCGTCCTGCACGCTGGTGTTGAGGCCCTGGCCGCCGGCCGGGGAGTGGATGTGCGCCGCGTCCCCGGCGAGGAAGACCGGGCCCTCGCGGAAGCGGTCCGCCAGGGCCGCCCGGGGGCGGAACTCCGAGGCCCAGCGCACCTCGGTCACGTCCCCGGGGGAGAGGTGGGAGCGGGCGGCCACCAGTTCCCGTATGCCCTCGGCGCTCAGGTCCGCCCGCGTCCCGGCCGGGAACTGCGCGACCATCTGGAACTCCTCCGTCCCCGCCAGGGGGCAGAGCGAGAGGAAGCCGCCCGTCTCCCCGTGCGGCGGGAACATGTGCCAGTGGCCGCGGTCCAGGCCGGTGAGGCGGACGTCGGCCACCAGCAGGGGGCCGGGGTCGACCGTCTCCCCGGTCATGCCGATGCCGAGGGCACGGCGCACGGTCGAGCGGCCGCCGTCGGCGGCGACGAGGTGGCGGGCGTGGACCGGCTCGCCGGTCGCGAACTCGGCGCGCACGCCCCGGGCCCGGAACGTCAGGCCGGTGAGGTGCCGCCCGAAGGCGACCTTCCCGCCCAGCTCCTCCAGCCGGGCCAGCAATATCTCCTGCGTGCGCCACTGGGGCACCATCCACGGCTCGGCGTACGGCGCGCCCTCGCTCGCCTCGGCCGGGTCGGACATCCGGCGCTCGCCGACCCGTTCGCCGTCCCGCCAGATCATGGCGGCCGGGTAGCTCCCGCCGGCCGCGCGGATCGCGTCGAGGACGCCGAGGTCGTCGAAGAGCTCCAGGGTGCGCGGCTGGAGCCCCTTGCCCCGGGAGCCGGGGAACAGCCGCTCCCCGCGCTCCACCACCAGCGCGTCCACCCCCCGCCGGGCCAGGTCGATGCCGAGGGTCAGGCCGGTGGGGCCCGCGCCGACGACGAGTACGTCCGTTTCCATGCCCATCTCCTTAACGCTGTTAAGTGCGCCGTGGTGACGAGACTGGACTTAACACCGTTAAGCTGTCAAGGGTGAGCACCGAGCGACGCGCGCCCCTCGACCGCAGGCGGGTCGTGGACACGGCGCTGGACCTGCTGAACGAGGTGGGGCTGGACGGCCTGACCCTGCGCACCATCGCCAGGGAGCTGGACGTCAAGGCGCCCGCCCTGTACTGGCACTTCAAGGACAAGCAGGCGCTGCTCGACGAGATGGCCACCGAGATGTACCGCCGGATGGTGGCCGGCACGTCCCTCGATCCCGGTGACGGCTGGCGGGAGCGGCTGCTGAAGACCAGCCGGGGGCTGCGGGCGGCGTTGCTGGGCTACCGGGACGGCGCGAAGGTCTTCAGCGGCTCGCGCTTCACCGGCGTGGCGCACGCCGAGCAGATGGAGGGCGTCCTGAGCCGGCTCACCGCCGCGGGGCTCAGCCTCCCCCAGGCGGTGGCCGCGATCACGACGGCGTACGGGTACACGCTCGGCTTCGTCACCGAGGAACAGGGCGTCCAGCCCGTTCCCGGAGAGCGGCGTGAGGGCTACGACGTGGGGGAACGGGCCCGGATGATGGCGGCCTTCCCGCTGTCGGCCGCGGCGGGGCCGGAACTGTTCGGGGACTACGACCGGCGCTTCGAGGAAGGGCTGGAGCTGCTGGTCGCGGGCATCGCGGCGCGCTACGGGATCGCCTGAGGCACGGCCGGCCGGCGGGCGCCCGGGCCTGAGGCGATGGCGGCCGGCCGGCGCCCCGCCCCCGGCGCTTCCTCCGGCGCGTCGCACGGCGGGAGGCGCCCGGGAGGCGCCCGGGAGCCGTCCGCGCGCCGGGCAGGCGGCGGACGCGCCCCGCGGTGCGGCGCCATGAGGCGATGCGCGCGCCGATGCCCGGCGCGGGCGCCCCGCGGCGCGGCGCTAGGAAGCGGTCCGCGCGCCCGAGGTGCGGCGGACGCGGCCCGCGCGGTGGCGGCGGACGGCCCGGGTGACGACCGGCGGCAGCAGGTCCACGGCGAGACGGCGGGCCCGGGCGGTGCCGGCGGGACGGGCCGCCGGGACCGGCCGGGGCGCCGGGACGGGGGCGGTGTAGTGCCGCGAGCGCGGGAAGGGCGGCGGCTGCATCCCCTTGGCCCGGACCCGCACCAGCCGGTGCCCGGCGGCCTCCTGCACGCTCACCGAGCAGTCCTCGCGCCGGCCCAGCGCGGCGAGCAGCTCCTCCTGGACCGGCCCGGGGTCGCCCCAGGTGCCGTACAGCTTCTGGGAGCTGAGGCAGAGGGGCCGCAGCCCGTGGTTGAGCACCGCCTCCCAGGCGGCGACGGAGACGCCGGGGGTGTGCTCGGAGCGGAAGTCGTCCAGGACCACGACGCCCTCCGGGAGCAGCAGCTCGCGGGCGGCCGCGATGTCGCCGCGGACGTGCTCGTACAGGTGCGAGGCGTCGACGTGGACGAACCGGCAGGTGCCCGGCTCGACCTCCTCGGTGATCACGGAGGTCGGCGCGTGGACGATCTCCGGCAGGGTGTCGTGGAAGGAGAGGTAGTTCCGCTCGAACGCCTGGCGGGTGAGCGAGGCGTAGGACTGCTCCGACTCGGCGCGGTTGGCCCGGTCCGGGGCCTGGCTGCCGAACAGGTCGCAGACGGTGAACCGTTCGCCGGGGCGCCGGTGGTGCCCCAGCAGGATCGCGCTCTTGCCCAGGTAGGCGCCCAGTTCCAGCAGGTCGCCCCGCAGGCCCCGCGCGGTCTGCCGTTCCAGGAACCAGGTGAACAGGAGCTGGTCGAGCGGCCAGAACCAGCCGGGGACGTCGTTCAGCTCACCGGGGTACGTCTCGGGTGCGTGTGCAGTGGCCATGGGGGGAGGGTGCCTGCCGGGTGCACCCCGATCCAGCTCCACGCCGCATATCGTCTGAAGAACTCACCGGACGCGTGACAGAGCCGCCCGCAAACGGGGGGTCAGCGGCTTCTCCACGTACCGGTGCAGCAGCCAGGCCAGCAGCAGCATCGCGGCCAGGGTCAGCGCGAAGGTCGTCGCCGAGTCCAGGCCCGCCCCGCGGTGCAGGGCCTGGATCACCACCCAGCCGAGGTGCTCGTGGACCAGGTAGAACGGGTACGTCAGCGCGCCCGCCACGGTCAGCCAGCGCCAGTCGGCCCGGCGCAGCAGGCCCAGCGCGATCGCGGCGACCGCCGCGAAGCCGAAGGCGACGACGAGGACGATGCCGGCCGTGGTGCGGTGGGCGAAGGCGTCGGGATCGGCCGCGTTCCACAGCTCGCGCACCGCGTAGTGCTGCCCGACGAGGAAGCCGACCGCCGCGATGCCCCAGCCGCAGGCGTCCCGCCGGTCGCGGTGGACGAGGTACAGGCCGATGCCGCCGATGAAGAACGGCGCGTACTCGGGCATGAGGACCACGTCGAGCAGCGGCTCGTCGGCGGCCTGGGCGAACGCCGCCGCCAGCGTCCAGCAGGCGCAGAACAGGATCACCCGCCGCCGGGTCGCCCCCGGCAGGACCACGCACAGTGCGAACAGCGCGTAGAACCGGACCTCCGCCCACAGCGTCCAGCACACGCCGAGCACCCGGTCGGCGCCCAGCGGCTGCTGGAGCATGGTCAGGTTCACCAGCGCGTCGCTCGGCGACACCGCCTCGTAGGCGACCACCGGCAGCGCGAACACCGCCGTCACCAGGACCACCGCCACCCAGTAGGCGGGCAGCAGCCGGGCGGCCCGGGAGGCGAAGAACGACGACAGGGACCGGCCCCAGCCGCTCATGCAGATCACGAACCCGCTGATCACGAAGAAGACCTGCACGCCCAGGCAGCCGTAGGCGAAGAGGTTGTGCAGCGTCGGGAACTGGTGCTCGGGCGAGGTGCCCCACGCCTCGGTGACGTGACCGCCGCGCCCGCCGTAGTGGTAGAGCGCCACCATCAGCGCGGCCACCAGGCGCAGCCCGTCAAGCGCGCGCAGCCGGGCGGGGGCGGCCCTGCGCCGGTGGTCCGGGCCGGCCGGGCCCGGGGTCTCGGTGACGGCGGCGGGGGCGGGCTGCGACGCGGACGCCGTCAGGACCGTCTCGGTCACGTGTGCAACTCCTTCGACCGTGCGCGGTCCACGGTCACTGCTGGTGCTGGTGCTGGTGGGCAGGTCCGCCCGGTGCGGGCGGCGGGCGGTGTCAGGCCGCCCGCAGATAGGCCGAGTGCGCCGCCTTGCCGAGGTAGGTGAAGCGTGTGGGGCCGGCCAGGTGCGTGTCGAGGGCGTCCTTGATGCCGGGCCAGTTCGGGTCGCCGTAGTCGTCCAGGACGACGACGGCGCCGGGTGCCGCGATCTCCTCGGCCCACTCCAGGTCCCGGGCGACGCCCTGCTCGGAGTGGTCCCCGTCCACGACGATGACGCCGTAGGAGCGGTCGGAGACGGCGGCCCGGGTGGCGGGGTCCTCCGAGAAGCCGCGCTGGATGCGGGCGGCCGCGCCCGCCGGGCCGGCCAGGGCGAGATTGGTGCGTACGGCGTGCTCGTCGACCGGGGCGCCGGTGGGGTCCGGGCGCTGGGTGGTGCCGGGCTGGAGCTGGACGCCGGCGAAGGGGTCGACGATGGTCAGGCTCGGGCTGCGCCCGTCGCGCTCCATCATGCGGACCAGCCCGGCGGAGAACATCCCGTACAGCGTCCCGATCTCCAGGATCTCGTCGTTCGGCGGGTCGAGCAGCGGTATCGCGCCGAGCTTGCCGCAGATGTTCATGGTGCCGCCCGCGACCCGGCCCACCCCGAGCGACTCCAGCGCGACCAGCAGGCGGAAGGCGGCGGCGACGTTGCGCACCGCGGCCTCGCGGTCCCCGGCCAGCGCGGCCACCTCGGCGTGGAGGCGGTTCAGCGGTGCCTCGGCCACCATCCGGGAGATGCCGCGGCCCCGCGGTCCGAGCAGCAGCTCGAAGGTGAGCTGGCGGCGTCTGAGGAGCTCGACGTCCCGGACGAGCCGTTCCGTCTCCCGCTCGTGGCGGTCCCGGTGCGCGGCGGTGCGCGCGACCGCCGAGCGGACCCGCCGCTCGATGCGCTGGTCGATGAGGTCGGCGACCGGACGCAGCAGACGCCGGGAGACCGAACTGCGGAGCAGTGAGCGGCTGTTCATGGGAACCAGGGCCTCAATCCGTCAAAAAGGTTGAACGGGGGGTGCGAGGAGGGCGGTGGGGCCAGGCTAGGCAGCCGTCCGGCAGGGTGAAGAGCCGCCGGGAAAAGGATCGGGGGAACTTCTGCTGAACTTCGGGTGACCCGCGGGCGCGACGACCGCGGTCGCGGTTCCCCGCGCCCGCAGGCCCCGCCCTTCGGCCACCTCCGGCCGTCTTGGTCCCCGGTCGCCTCTTGCCCTCGGCCGCCGCTGGTCGCCCCTCGGCCGCTTCCGGCCGTCTCCCCGGCCGCCGCCGGTCGCCATCCCTCGCCCCCGGCCGCCATCGACCGCCGGCCGGGACCGGTGACCGCCGGTCGCCTCGGCCCTACGGCCACTTCGGCCGGCCCCAGTCGTCTTCGGCCACCCGGGGTCGCCCCCGGCCGCCTCGGCCACCCCCGGCCGGTCGCCTTCGGCCGCGGCCGGCCGCTCACGGCCGTCCCGGACGCCATCCGTCGCCCCCGGCCCCCGGGCAGCCGCCGCTGCGGGGCCGGCCGGGGGTGCGAC
>NZ_WYCT01000217.1 GCF_011008945.1 Streptomyces harenosi | reverse complement strand
CTCGATTTCAACGTTTCTAGCTTCGTCGGCAGCGTCAGATGTGTATAAGGGACAGGGGGCGGGGGGCCGGGTCCCGGCGGTCGCGGCGGGACCGCGTTGGTGTGTCTCCTCTGACCAGGCGGCGTTGTCGGGGTCGAGTTCGTACGTCTCCTGGCGCAGGAGGAGCCCGTGGAACGCCCGTACCGCCTCCCGCTGCCCGCCGGGTCCGAGCGGCAGGGCGTCGACGTCGGGACTGGGCGGCGCGTACTCGTCCGCGGCACCGAAGTACTCGTGCCGGAACGGGTGGAGCGGGTCCCGGTCCGCCACGGGCACCCCCGTGTGGTGCCAGGTGACCGTGCGGACGGGCGGCTGCTGGAGCCGGGGGTCGGTGGTGACGTAGGGGCTGTCGGCGTGGGCCGCGGCGAACGTGCCGTACTCCTCGACGTCGGTCCGTTCCACGCGGGCGAAGCCGCGGAACTCGCGCTCGGCACCGTCGAAGCAGCCGTGATGGTAGCTGTAGCGGCTGGTGAAGGCGGTGCCGCGCCACTTGTCACGGGCGGTCGTCCGCTCGACGACATGGACCGGGAACGGCAGTTTCGTCGCCCAGGGCCTGCCCGCGCGCCGGTCTTGCAGGGCGAAGGCGGTGGAGGGCGCGTATCCGATCTCGGTCTCCGCGCCGAGGTTGTTGCGCACCCGGGTGAGGAGGTGGGGTTTCACGCCTCCCATCAGGTCGAGGTAGCACAGGGGGCGGTGGCTGTCCGCCGGGAGGGGTGAGGACCACACCAGGCAGGCGGTGCCGGTGCCGAGCAGGTCGAGGGCGAGGACGTCGGTGACGGCGTCCGCCGGGGGCAGCGTCGGCAGCGGCACGGGAGGCGCGAAGTCGTTGCCGGAGCGGTTGAAGTGGATGCGCGCGCCGTCGGAGTGGAGGTGCAGCAGGTCGGTGGTACCGGAGCCGTCGACGTCGGCGAGGAGGACGCGTCGCTGGTCGAAGCGGTCGGGGTGGTCGGACGGGCCGCCGGCCATCACGATCTTGGGGCCGAAGCGGCCGTGGCCCAGGTTCGGCCAGTAGCACACCTCGCCGTTGCGGATGCGGACGAGGTCGGTGAGGCCGTCCCCGCTCATGTCGGCCAGGTGGACGGACTGCTCGGCGTCGGCGAGGACCAGCACCGGCCCGCGCTCCTCGTCCGCGGCGTGCCGCTCACGCCGCTGGGGCCCGAAGCCGCCCTCGCCCAGTGAGGGGTACCAGACCAGGGCGTCGTCCTCGGTGACCAGGACGTCGGCGAGGCCGTCGCCGTCGAGGTCGACGAACCGCAGGTTGGGATCGGCCCAGTCCAGGTCGGGCAGCGAACCGAACAGCGTGTACGGCTCCCAGCTCCCGTCGGCCGCGCGCTCGTGGAACCCGGGGTCGGGTCCGCCCAGACGTACCAGGTCGGGACGGCCGTCGCCGGCGAGGTCGAGGAACTGCGCGCCGGAGGCCAGGGCGAGCGACGGACGGGAGGGTACGGTCTCGGCGGGGGCGAACCGGGCCACCGGGGCCCCGGTGCCGACGAGCGGGCTGAGGTTGCGCTTGTAGAACCAGCCCCCGCCCTGCTCGGTCAGGATGCCCGGCAGGCCCTCCCCGTCCAGGTCGACCCATTGGTGGCGGGCGCCGTCCAGGCCGGCGGGCAGGCCGTCGAGGCTCTCCTCGTCGAGCCGGCGCGGGGTGGTGTCGACGACCGCCTCGGAGTAGGTGAACTCGACCGGGGGCAGGGAGCGGGTCCGGTACCCGCCGCCGTCGCGCTGGTGACCGCGGTGGGTGACCGCCGCCAGGGTCGTGTACACCCCGTACGCGTGCCGGAGCTCCGTCGACCGGACCAGACAGTCGGCGCCGACCCCGGGCTCGTCGGGGAAGTGATGGAACATCATCAGGCGTCGGCAGAGCCGGTGGGTGCGCACCTCGAAGCCGGAGCGGAACGACGAGAAGGGGTCGGGGCGGGCGCTCCAGGGACCGGACTCACGCGGGGTGGGGGCGGCCGGGTCGTGCTCGCCGTAGTCGAGGACGAGTTCGAAGTGCCACTGGTCGTCGCCGGGCAGCGGACGCCAGCCGGTGGCGGGGTCGAGCGACGACGGCCAGGGAGTGCGGTTGCCGTACCGGATGCGCTTGAGGTGCCGGTTGGCGGCGCGTCGCCGGTGCCGCTCGTGGCCGGCGGCCGTGTCCACGCCCTCGCCGTCCTCGGGTTTGTAGCCGTAGGTAATGAGGTTGCCGCGGTCGTCGTGGCGCTCACAGATCAGCCAGCTGAAGACGCGGGTGGCGTCGGCCGGGTCGGCGATCCGGGACTGAGGAGTGCGCCCGTACCAGGTGGTGACGTCGTCACGGGAGATCGAGCGCCAGAAGACGTCGGCCGGGTCGTCGGTGTTCGTCCACCGCTCGACGCGCGCGAAGAGGCCTTCGACGCGGGGCCGGTAGCGCCGGACGGTGTAGCGGGCGTCGCCGACCGTGCGCGGCGGCAGCGCCTCGGGCACCCAGTCCCCGCCCTCGGGCACCAGGACCGGTACCAGGTCCTCGGCACCGGAGAGGACGAACACGTCGGAGTCGGCGGCGTCGTCGTAGCGGGGCACGCCCTCGTCGGTCCTGCGGGTGATCGCCGGGAGCCCGAGGCTCCAGCCGAGCCCGAAGGGGCCGTTGCCGGTGCCGGAGTCGTAGGCGAGCACCGGGTCCGGCCCGAAGCCCGACCGTCCGGGGGTGGCCGCGACGGGCACCGTCATGGCACCGGCGCCGGTCACGGGGTGGGCGGCGAACTTCTCACCGATGCCTTTGATGGCCCCGCCGCCCTTGGGGAGGCTCACGGAGGGGGGCGGATGCGGGGTGGAGGAGGATCTGGAGGCGGATGCGAAGGGGGGCGTCTGCCGGGACGCGGGTGGGGCCGCGTTCGTCGTGCCGGGGCCGCCGCCGGCCGCACTCGTCGCGGATGCACTGCTGACGGTCACCACAGCCCCCACAGGGTTCGGCTCGGATGTATGGAAGCTAGTACATCGACCTCTTCTGCGGCATCAGTGACATCAGCGATATGGGCGTATACCCGCAAGAGTGCACCTGGGCGCGTACGCGGGAGTGCACGGCGGTCGGGTCCGTGCCGGTGGGCAGCTGGAGCCGGACGAGCAGCACGGGCCGGGGCTGCCTGCGCCCGTGAGGGGGGCGGGTCGTGCGCGTGGTGTGGGTCAGCGGGCGGTGTCAGCCGGCTGACGGGGTGAGGCTGGTGCGGTCGAACGGGCCACCGTGCGCGGCGGCGTGCGCGATGGCGTCGTTGACGGCATCGAGGCCGAACGACCGGACCCGTTCGGGGGCGAGATCCAGAGTGCCCGAGGCGAGCAGCCGGATGATGCCGACATTGGCTGTGCGGGGGTACATCCACTGCCCGCGCACGGTGATCGAGTTGCGCATGATCCATGGGTACGGGAGTGCGAGGTCGTCGCCACCGAGCATGCCGACGCCGCCCATGAGGACGACGCGGCCGTACTCGCGCACGGTCATGGCCGCCGTGCGCGAGGCCGAGCTGGGTGCGCTCGGCGGGAGCAGGTCGATCACCATGTCGATCGGGCCGTCGGCTGCCGCGGACATCGCCGCGCGGTCGGTGGTCTCGTCCCCGGTCAGTGGGACCGGGCGCAGACGCGGACCGAACCGGTCGGCGAGGAGGTCGAGCGCGGCCTTGTTGCGGCCGGGGGCGACCACGCGGCCGGCGCCCATCGCGAGCGCGACCGCGACCGCGCTGCTGCCGAGGTTGCCGGTGGCCCCGCTGACGAGCAGCGTCTCGCCGGCCGCGAGCCCGCCTGCCAGCAGCCCGCCGTAGGAGATGGTGTGCACGGTGAGTGCGGCCCACCGGGCCGGATCCTCCCCGGCCGCGGCGGGCAGCGGGAAGACGTTCTCTGTCGGGACCCGCATGAGCTCGGCGAACGCGCCGTCGTGCAGGTACTCGGCGAGCCGCGCACCGCCTTCGCCACGCGAACTCCAGCCCTGGAGCGTGATGTCGGGCGTCAGGGCATCGTCGCGCGAGCGCACCGTCGAGTCGCACCACACCAGGTCGCCGGCCCGCAGCCGGGTGGCGTCGGGGCCGACGTGGACGATCCGCCCCACCGCGCCGACACCAGGTACGACAGGGGGGACAAGGGGGTATTTCCGCTTGCCGCTGAAGACGTCGGCCGCGTAGGGGGCCACGCCGGCGGCGAGGACCTCGACCACCACCTCACCGCCCCCGGCCTCGGGGTCCGGTACCTCCCGCACCGCGAGTGGGGCGCCGAACCGCGTCAGAACTGCCGCTCGCACGTGATGACCTCCGGGTTGTCCGTGCTCCTGAGATCGACACTAGGAGCGGGAGGAGCATGCGGGAAGCGAGGATCCGGCATCGGTGGTATGCGTATCGCGCATGGACATCTCCAGCGCGGGACTGCGGGTCCTGCGGCAGATCGCCGAGTCCGGCAGCTTCACGGCGGCGGCCGCCCGGCTCGGATACACGCAGTCGGCCGTCTCCCGCCAGGCGGCCGCCCTCGAACGCAGCGTCGGTACCACCCTGTTCGAACGCCGCCCGGACGGGGTACGGCTCACGCCGTCCGGCCTGACCCTGCTGCGGCACGCCCACACGGTCCTCGCCTCGCTCGCGGCGGCCGAACGTGAGCTCGCCGGCACCGTTGCGCAAACCGAAGTCGTACGGCTCGGGGCAGTCCTGAGCGCGGGTTCGGCGATCCTGCCCGCCGCACTCGCACACCTCGCGGCGGCCGATCCGCAGATCACGGTCACCACCCGCGAGGGCACCACACCCGTCCTGACCCGGGCGCTGCGCGCGGGCTCGCTCGACCTCGCCGTACTGACGTCCCGCCCACCCCACCGGCCCTTCGACGGCGACTCGCCGCGTCTGCACCTGGAGACCATCGCGGACACCGAACTGCTCGTGGCGGTGGCTTCGGCCGGGGACTTCGCCGGGCGCACCACGGTGCACGTCGACGAGCTGGCCGACGCCGCTTGGATCGCCACCCCGTCGTCAGGCGGCGAACCGCTGCTCGGTGTCTGGCCCGGCCTGCCCGGACGGCCGCGCGTCCTCCACTCCGCGCGCGACTGGCTGACCAAACTCCAGCTGGTCGCCGGCGGCTTCGGCGTGACCACGGTGCCCTCCCCGCTCTCACCGGTACTGCCGCGGGGGGTAAGCCTGCTGCGCGTGGAGGGCGCACCCCCCGAGATCCGCCGGGTGCTCGTGGCGCGCCTGGGCGGCCACCCCGCCCCGGCGATCACGGCCGTCACCCGAGCGATCGCTTCGGCCGTCTGAACCGCCGCCACCGCCGGCCTGTTCTGCGCGGTACTGACGCCCGGCTTGGCGGCCGTCACAGCACGGCATCACGTGCATGACGGTCCTGACCTGCGGATACGCCAGCGGGCTGGTGCGGGCTCGCAGCACGGGACGAGCTGCTGCAGGGAGTTCCAGGTGCCCCGCGCTGCCCGCGGCTTCGCCCGGGCAGTCGCGTGGACAGGTCGAGGAGAATCTGCGGCAACCCGGCCACGGCCATCTCGGTGTCGGTCCTGCTTCGGCTCAGTCATCGGTGCGTGCGCGGTATGCGAAGACTCCGGTTCAGTACTCGAGGTCCAGGTAGTCGATGTCGTTGATGGCGACGTCCGACAGTCCCGGAGCGCGTCCTCCGCCGTCCTGGAAGTACACGTCCTTGAACCCGTCGGCGATGATCTGGCGCATCTGCTGGTCGCCGGCCCCGGCGTCGCGGGCGTCGAAGAGGCGGCCGGCGTACTGAGGGGGCAGGTGCACGGTGAGGCGCCGGAACCGGCCGTCGTCGGTCGTGCCGACCGGGGCGGTGTATCCGAAGCGGGCCCGGGTCTCGACGGTGATCCCGCGGGTGAGGGCGGCTTCGCGGCGGCGGCGCTCGCGGACCCGGGGCTGCCACCGCTGCCGTACGGCGTTGTCGATCTTGGCGGCGATGTCCTCGGGCGGGTTCTTCCGGGCGCCGCGCCGGTAGCGGTTGACGGAGTCGGCGGTGACGCCGATCTCGGCCGCCACGGCCTTGGCCGTGCCCAGCTTCTTGAGCAGGAAGCCGATCTGGCCCTTGAGGGTCTTGGGCGGCTCCCGGGTGAAGGTCTCCTGCTCGGCCCGCTCGATGGCGTCCTCGATCTCTCCCGCCACGGCTTCAGCTCCTTTCGGGGGTGGGGTCCTGGCCGTCGGGATCGGCCGGCCGGAACCAGGTCTCGTGTCCGTCGCGCAGGTCGTGCCGCCACGGCCCGGACCGCGGCGACGCGCGCGGCCCGCATGAGGGATGCAGGGCCTCCGTGCGCGCCTCCGGCCGGTCCGGCGTCCGCTCCGGCCCGCGCCGGTCCTCGGCGACGGCGGGCCGCCCGTGGTGGTCCGCCCCGGGCAGCAGTCCCGCTCCGTGCCGGGGCGACTGCTACTCGCCCTCGTCCAGGACGGCGTCGCCGCCCTTGATGTGGCGGGCGGGGTTGAGGCCCTGCTCCATCAGGTCGACCGCCCACATCATCGACTGGACGCCCTCCGGTTTCGCCAGGCCGGGTGAGAGCCCGAGGCGGAAGGCTCCGGGGACGGGCTTGCCGGACTCCGCGTAGGGCAGGAAATCGAGCGGGCTCGGGCTGGGCGCGGGGTAGACGACGCAGTCGGAGAGCACCGCCAGCGGGAACAGGCCGGTCAGCCTGGCCATGTTGAGCATCTTGCGGTGCATGTTGACCCGGGCCTTGGAGATGACGGCGGCGCGGATGTCCGGCCGCCAGGTCGGGCGCTGCATGGCCGGCCACGGGTCGCCGTCCTTGTACCCCTTGCCCTGCGGGTTCTCGAACAGCTTGCCGATGCCGCCCTTGACCGTGGCCTTGATCGCGGCGAGCACGGCGGCCATCGCCGGGTCGACGTCCTTGTGCCGCTCCATCGCCGCCAGGAACTGAGCGTCGGTCAGGTCCTTGGTGACGCCGAGGTCGGCGAGGGTGTCGACGTAGGCGGCCTTGAGCCGGTCGTGCCACGGGTCCAGGTAGGCGCCGGTCTCGCGGCGCAGGTACGCCTCCAGGGGCTGGACGTTGTAGCCGAGCTCCTGGGCGTAGGCGACGGTGTGCGTCTGGTACCAGGCCGGGCCGGTCGGGCGTTCGCCGGTCGGGGTGAACGGCGAGGGCAGGCGCGGGTCGAGCTCGACGTGGGAGAGGTCGACCAGCCAGGAGCCGGGGATCTTCGGGTTGAAGGCCGGGTTCACGAAGTGCTCCGGCCCGGACAGGCCGACCGTGAGGCGGGCGGCGGCCGCGAGGAAGGCGGTGTTCAGGTCCAGGCCCACCGCGTAGGGCAGCGCGCACTCCTCACCGGTGACCAGGTCCACGTCCCGCACCCACTGGTACGCCTCCTCGCGCAGGAAGCCCCCCGTCCAGCCGGAGTGGTGGATCGCGGGGTGCTCGGGCTGCCCCTCCGGCGGCGCCGGGTCCATCGGCTCCGTGCCCAGCGAGCCGGGGTTGTGACCGGAGATCCAGTTGCCGGTCTCCTCGTCGCGCACCGGCCGGGTCGGCGGGCGCAGCGCGGTCATCAGCTCCAGGCCCGAGACGGCCGTCGACCCGCGCGGGGTGATGACCCGCCGGGCGTAGGTGCCCAGGACGCGGGCGATGTCGGCCGGCTCCATCTCGCTCACGCCGGGCCAGGCGCGGGAGTCCAGCGCGTCCCAGGGCAGGATCGCGAGCTGCACGCACTGCCGCTCGCCGCCCTGCGCCGTGCGGTAGATGCGGGCCCACGGGCCGAAGCCGCGTCGGGTGAGCTGCCACTTCGCCTTCCGTACCTGCTGGACGACCGGGTGGTCCTCCGGCAGGCGCAGGCCCCGGCGGTCCTCCAGGCGCCCGGGCAGCCCGAACCGCGCGGCCGCGGCCGCCGTGAGGACGACCAGCGGGTCCTGGTCCTTGCCGTGACGGTGGAGCCTCGGCGCGCCGAGGCCGGACTCGCGCAGTGTCCACTCCACCAGCTCCACCAGCGTCGACGCCGGGCAGTCCAGCACGATGCCGTCGACACCGTAGGCGCAACCGTCGCCGTCCAGCACGGCCAGCGGACCGTGCGGGAATCGGGGGTCCGGGGCGGGCCCGGCGGCCTTCTTCGCCGCCGGGCGCCGCGACGTCGGCGTGGGGCGGGTGGCCGGACGGGCGGAACGTGCGGCCACAGCCGCGAGGGGGGGAGCTTGCCGCGGCGCGGGAGCGGCCGGGCCGGTGGACGTGGCCGGGGCCTGCGGTCGCGGTGGCGCGACCGGGGCGGGCCCGGCGGGGGCACCGGGTGCGGGGTACTTCGCCGCCCAGCCCTTCAGCAGCCGCTGGTACGCCTCCAGCCGGGGCGGGCGAGGCTCGGAGCGGCCGTTCTCCCAGTTCTTCACGGACTGCGTCGTGGTTTTCAGCGCGGTCGCGAGACGGGCCTGCGTGATGCCGGCGGCCTCCCGCAGCCGGGCCCGCTCCGCGGGAGGCGGGAGCTGCGGCTCCTCCTCCAGCAGAGCGTCGACCGACGCGAACAGCTCTTCCTCGGTAGCCATGCGGTCTCCTCTCGCACCGGAGACCCTAGCAATGTTTAGCGCTGGATTTATCCCTCCCGTGTAGCCCGTTCGGATCGATGGGACGGCGTGGGCGGACGGCGGTGCGGGCCCTGGCTCATGGCGGGTGCCGACGCGGGATGCCGCCCTGCGCGGGTGGTGATCCGGTGGTCGCGGGCGAGGGTGCGGGCCGGCCCCGGCCCGGCTTCCGCCCGTGCAGCCCGCCCGGCGCCTGTCGCCGGTGGCGGCGCTGTCGGGGGCGGTGGTTCCGCTTGCGGGCGGGCAACGGCCGGCAGCGCTTCGATCGCCCGGCAGGACTCGGGCCGGGCCCGCTCGCCGTCGTGTCGTTGTATGTGCCGGGGGGAGGGGGACGGCCCGGGCCCTGCCGGGCCCGGGCCGTCGTGCCGGTCACCAGTCCAGTGGCAGCGCGGCGAGGTGCTGGTCGAGCAGGCCGGAGATGATCTGGTGGTCCTGGAGGGAGGGGTGCCAGTCGCAGCCGAGCCGGTTCAGGCGGGGGTCGTCGTAGTACCAGTAGCTGATCCGGTCGTCCCCTCGCGCGTTGCGGGTGCCGACGATGGTGCGGACGGTGTCGGCGAAGGCGGTGCCGGCGACCGGGGTGGCGCTGGCCACCAGGAAGGTGCTGTTCCCGTAGCGGGTTCGCAGCTTGTCCAGGAAGCCGTGGTAGGCGCTCGTGTAGGCGGTGATCAGTTCGCTCTGCGTGGCCCAGGGCTCGCCCGCATGGAGGGGGGTCGAGAAGTCGTTGATGCCGAGGCCGATGACGACGACCCGGGGGTGCCAGTGGCGCGGTTTGTGCCAGACGTCGCCGTCGACGTTCAGCAGGGCCCGGTCGTAGTAGGTGCGGTAACTGGTGCCGGGCTCCCCGCCGTTGTAGTTGCGGACCATGCCGCGGCCGGAGAAGGCGTTCTGCTGGTAGTCGGCGTCGAGCTTGCGGGCGGTGAGGGGGCCGAAGGCGAGGTCGGCGTTGGTGTTGCGGTCGACTCCCCCGTTGGCGGTGCAGTCGCGCGTGGCCGAGAGGTTGCCGTATCCGGCGGTGAAGGAGTCGCCGATGAACTCGATCTGCCTGGACCGTGCGGCGGGGGCGGCGAGGATCCTTCCGCCCGGAGCGGCGAGGAACCCGCCGAAGCGGCCGGCGGCCCAGGGGCACTCCGTCCGCTTGACCAGCCGTACGGTGTGCTCGGCGTCGGTGAGGCCCTTGACCCAGGAGGTGGTGCGTCCGGGGGTCACCAGTGTGCCGACGGTCGTGCCGTCGATCTGGATGTCGTAGTCGTTGACGGAGTCGTCGAGGGCGATGCCGACGCCGGTGCCGCGGAACCGGCCTTCGAAGGCGATGCCGGGCCAGGTGTACTGCACCCAGCCGTCGGCCGCCCTCCTGACCCGGCCCACGGTGCGGAAGCCGGCGGAGGCGGCGGCCGGCAAGGGCTGGTGGGCGGCGGACGCCTGGGCGGCGGCGGCCGTGGTGGTGATGCCCGTGGTGACGGTTGCGGCGGCGGCCGTGAGCAGTGCCCGCCGGGTGAGGTGGGGAGCGGTGCGCATGGGCGGTCCTTCCGGGGTCGGGAGTTCTGCGCGTGCGACGATGTGGGAGCGCTCCCATCATGGCGGTGCCGGGGCGGTGTGGGGAGTGGTCGGTGGCGACCGGGCAGGTAAAACGTCGCCGGCCTCCAGGAGCCGCTGCCCCACCGGCGCGCCCGTCGCGCCGTGCGGGCCGCGGGCCGCCGGCCCGGCTGCCCTGCCCGCGAGGGGGACCGGCGGCGGCCGGCACCGGATGCGCGAAGCGGGCCTGGGCCGTGCGCGTCTGCGCTGCCGTCAGCGGCGGTGCCGGTGCGGCGGCCCGGGGCCGGCCGCGTGTGGTCGTGCGCAAGGTGACTGTTGATGTTGGAGGCTGATACCGCTTCACTCGACGTCGGTGTGCGCATTCGCATTCCGTATCGGGCGAAGGAGTGGAGCAATGGACCGACGAAGGCTGCTGGGTACGGCGGCGGCCGCGGCCGGCGTGGCACTGATACCGGGCAGGGCCATGGCGTCCGGGGACCCTCTGGCCGCGCGGGTGCGGCCCTACCTCGAGCGTGCCCTGGCCGCCGGCGCGCCGAGCGCGGTGTTCGGTGTCATCCGCGGCGGGCGCCGGCATGTGGCCGGTGCCGGCCAGGATGGCCCGGCCCCCGACGGCAGGACGGTGTTCCAGCTCGGCTCGATCGGCAAGACGCTCACCGCCACCGCGCTGGCGCGCGCGGTGAGTGCGGGCAGGGTGCGCCTGTCCACGCCGCTCAGCCTGCCACCCGGGTTCACCGTCCCGCGCGGGAAGACCCGGCCGATCACCCTGGGCGACCTGGCGACGCACTCCTCCGGCCTGCCCCGGCTGCCGGTCAACCTCCTGGCGGGGGCGGACCCGTACAACCCGTACGCGCACTACACGCTGGAGGACCTGGCCGCCGGTCTGCGCCAGACGGAGCTGGAGGACGAGCCGGGCACCGCGTACGCGTACTCCAACCTGGGTTTCGGGCTGCTCGGCCAGGCACTGGCCTTCGACGGCGTGGACGCGATGCTGCGGCGCCGGGTGGCGGCGCCGCTGGGCCTGTCGGACACGACCACGGTCCTGCGGCCGGACATGGCCTCCCGCAAGGTCGTCGGCCATATGGCCGGGGAGGTGGTTCCCGACTGGCGTGACGGCGTCCTCAGCGGTGCGGGCACCTCGATGTACAGCACCGCCGACGACATGCTCCGGTACCTGGATGCCCAGTTGCACCCGGAGCGCTCGCCGCTGCGGGACGCGATCGAGCTGACGCAGCGCCATCACTTCACCGATCCCGCCACCGGCCTGCGGCTGGGGCTGGGCTGGCACTTCGGGACGCTGTCCGGCGGCCGGACGATGACCTGGCACAACGGCGGCACCTACGGCTTCAGCACCTGTGCGGCCTTCGAGCGCGAGAGCGGGACGGCGGTGGTGCTGATGGTGAACACCTACAGCGATGCCGCCCAGACGTTCGACGCGCTGGTCTTCGCTCTGCTCGACGAGCTCGCCGGCTCCTGACCCCGCCCCCAGCGGACGTACCGGCCGGTCTCCCGCCCCCGCGTCCGGGTCTGTCGCTAGCGTGGCCGGGACGGCGGCCGGGCTTTCCCGGCGGTGGGGAAACGGCAGTGAAGGGGCGCGCGGCATGACGTTCACACGCTGGCAGGACCGGTCGGTGATCGTGACCGGAGGGACGCGGGGGATCGGGCGCGGTATCGCCGAACTCTTCGCCCGGCAGGGTGCCGCCGTGCTGCTCACGGGCCGGAACGAGGAGGGGGCCCGCCAAGTGGCGGACGATCTGGCCCGGGTCACGGGCGGGCGGGTCACGGGTCTGGGCGTGGACGTGCGGCGGCCCGGGGAGATCGGGAGGATGGCGGCCGAGGCCGAGCGGCTGTACGGCGGGATCGATGTGCTGTGCGCCAACGCCGGGATCTTCCCGGAGCGTCCGCTGCGCGAGCTGACCGCAGAGGACGTGGACGAGGTCGTGGAGGTCAACCTGCGGGGTTCCATCCTGTCGGTGCGGGCGTGCCTGCCCGCGATGGAACGGGCCGGGCGCGGCCGGATCGTTCTGACCTCCTCGATCACCGGCCCGGTCACGGGCTACGCGGGGTGGTCCCACTACGGGGCCAGCAAGGCGGGCCAACTGGGTTTCCTGCGCGGGGCGGCTGTGGAGCTGGCGCCGTACGGCATCACGGTCAATGCCGTCCTGCCCGGCAACGTCCGCACCGAAGGGCTGACCGGCCTCGGGCCGGACTACCTGCGCCGGATGGCCGGCTCCATCCCGCTGGGACGGCTCGGCGAGACCGCCGACGTCGCACACGCCGTGCTCTTCCTCGCCTCCGACGAAGCCTCCTTCATCACCGGCCAGTCCCTCGTCGTCGACGGCGGCCAGACCCTCCCCGAGTCCCTGGACGCCTTCGCCGGTCCCGCCGGTCCCTGACCTCGGCCTGTCTCTTATAAACATCTCCGAGCCCACG
>NZ_WYCT01000216.1 GCF_011008945.1 Streptomyces harenosi | reverse complement strand
GGAGGGGGGGGACCGGCGGCGGGTCCCCCCTCCGGGCGCCTACTTCTTGGCCGACTCGACCGCGTGGCCGCCGAACTGGTTGCGCAGCGCCGCGATCATCTTCATCTGCGGCGAGTCCTCCTGGCGGGAGGCGAACCGGGCGAACAGCGAGGCCGTGATCGCGGGCAGCGGCACCGCGTTGTCGATGGCCGCCTCCACCGTCCACCGGCCTTCGCCGGAGTCCTCGGCGTAGCCGCGCAGCTTCTCCAGGTGCTGGTCCTCGTCGAGGGCGTTGACGGCGAGGTCGAGCAGCCAGGAGCGGATGACGGTGCCCTCCTGCCAGGAGCGGAAGACCTCGCGGACGTTGTCCACGGAGTCGACCTTCTCCAGCAGCTCCCAGCCCTCGGCGTAGGCCTGCATCATCGCGTACTCGATGCCGTTGTGGACCATCTTGGCGAAGTGGCCCGCACCGACCTTGCCCGCGTGGACGTACCCGTAGGGGCCCTCCGGCTTGAGCGACTGGAAGATGGGCTGGAGGCGGTCGACGTGCTCCTTGTCGCCGCCGACCATCAGCGCGTAGCCGTTCTCCAGGCCCCACACACCGCCGGAGACACCGGCGTCGACGAAGCCGATGCCCTTGGCGCCGAGCTCGGCGGCGTGCTTCTCGTCGTCGCTCCAGCGGGAGTTGCCGCCGTCGATCACCGTGTCGCCGGGCTGCAGCAGCTCGCCGAGCTCGTCGATGACGGACTGGGTGGCCGCGCCGGCCGGGACCATCACCCAGACCGCGCGGGGCGCCTGGAGCTTGCCGACGAGTTCGGTCAGGCTGCTGACGTCGGAGATCTCGGCGTTGCGGTCGTAGCCGACGACCGTGTGGCCGGCGCGGCGCAGACGCTCGCGCATGTTGCCGCCCATCTTGCCGAGACCGATGAGACCGAGCTGCATGGTTACTTCACTTCCTTGAGATCGCGGTAGGCCGCGACGAGGGCGGCGGTGGACGGGTCGAGACCGGGCACGTCGGTGCCCTCGGTGAGGGCGGGCTCGACCCGCTTGGCGAGGACCTTGCCGAGCTCGACGCCCCACTGGTCGAAGGAGTCGATGTTCCAGATCGCGCCCTGCACGAACACCTTGTGCTCGTACAGCGCGATCAACTGGCCCAGCACCGACGGGGTCAGCTCCGTGGCCAGGATCGTCGTGGTCGGGTGGTTGCCCTTGAAGGTGCGGTGCGGCACCTGCTCCTCGGGCACGCCCTCCTCGCGTACCTCCTGCGGCGTCTTGCCGAAGGCGAGCGCCTGGGTCTGGGCGAAGAAGTTGGCCATCAGCAGGTCGTGCTGCGCCTTGAGCTCGTCGCTCAGCTCGGCCACCGGGCGGGCGAAGCCGATGAAGTCGGCCGGGATCAGCTTGGTGCCCTGGTGGATGAGCTGGTAGTAGGCGTGCTGCCCGTTGGTGCCGGGCGTGCCCCAGACGACCGGGCCGGTCTGCCACTGGACGGGCCGGCCGTCGCGGTCGACCGACTTGCCGTTGGACTCCATGTCCAGTTGCTGGAGGTAGGCGGTGAACTTGGACAGGTAGTGCGAGTAGGGCAGCACCGCGTGCGACTGGGCGCCGAAGAAGTTGCCGTACCAGACACCGAGCAGGCCCAGGATGAGCGGGGCGTTGACCTCGGCCTCGGCGTTGCGGAAGTGCTCGTCGACGATGCGGAAACCGTCGAGCATCTCCCGGAACCGGTCCGGGCCGATGGCGATCATCAGGGACAGGCCGATCGCCGAGTCGTAGGAGTACCGGCCGCCGACCCAGTCCCAGAACTCGAACATGTTGGCCGTGTCGATGCCGAAGTCGGCGACCTTCCCGGCGTTGGTCGACAGGGCGACGAAGTGCTTGGCGACCGCCTTCTCGTCGCCGTCCAGCCCGGCCAGCAGCCAGGACCGCGCCGAGGTGGCGTTCGTGATCGTCTCGATGGTGGTGAAGGTCTTGGAGGCGACGATGAACAGCGTCTCCTCCGGGTCGAGGTCGCGGACGGCCTCGTGCAGGTCGGCGCCGTCCACGTTGGAGACGAAACGGAACGTCAGGGAGCGGTCGGTGTAGGCGCGCAGCGCCTCGTAGGCCATCGCCGGGCCGAGGTCGGAGCCGCCGATGCCGATGTTGACGATGTTGCGGATGGGGCGGCCGGTGTGGCCGGTCCACTCACCCGAGCGGACCCGGTCGGCGAAGTCGGTCATCCGGTCCAGCACCGCGTGGACCTTGGGGACGACGTTCTCGCCGTCGACCTCGATCACCGCGTCCCGCGGCGCCCGCAGCGCGGTGTGCAGCACCGCCCGCCGCTCGGTGACGTTGATCTTCTCGCCGCGGAACATGGCGTCGCGCAGGCCGAACACGCCGGTGGCGGTGGCCAGTTCCTGCAACAGGGCGAGGGTCTCGTCGGTGACCAGGTTCTTCGAGTAGTCGATCCGCAGATCACCGACGTGCACCACGTACCGCTCCGCGCGGGAGGGGTCCGCGGCGAACAGCTCCCGCAGGTTCGGGTGGAGCATCGCCTCGGCGCGGTGGTCCTCCAGGGCCGTCCACTCCGGACGCCTGCTGAGCTTGGGGGAGTCAGACATGTGCGGGGGTCTCCTCGGTTGCCTCGCCGCGCAGGGCGATGGCGTACATCTCGTCGGCGTCGAGGCGCCGCAGCTCCTCGGCGATGAGTTCGGAGGTGGGGCGGACCTTGAGCGCGAGGGTGCGCGGCGGCTGGTCCGGCAGGGTCAGGGTGGCGAGCGGGCCCTCGGGCCGGTCGATGACGATCTCGCCGCTCGCGGTGCCCAGGCGCACGCCCGTGACGACCGGTCCGGCGGTGTCCACCCGTTCGACCGGCACGTGCAGCCGGGCTTCCAGCCAGCGGGCCAGCAGCTCCGCGCTGGGGTTCTCCGGCTCGCTCTCCACCACCGCGGAGGTGATCTCCAGCCGGGCCTGGTCCAGGGCGGCGGCCAGCATGGAGCGCCACGGGGTCAGCCGGGTCCAGGCCAGGTCGGTGTCGCCGGGGGCGTAGGACCGGGCGCGGTCCTCGAGGGCCTGGAGCGGGTGCTCGACGGCGTACATGTCGGTGATCCGGCGCTGGGCCAGCGCGCCGAGCGGGTCCTTGGCCGGGTTCTCCGGCGCGTCCACCGGCCACCACACCACCACGGGGGCGTCCGGCAGCAGCAGCGGCAGCACCACCGAGTCGGCGTGGTCGGACACCTCGCCGTACATCCGCAGCACCACCGTCTCGCCGGTGCCGGCCTCGGACCCCACCCGCACCTCGGCGTCGAGGTGGGAGCGGGTGCGGTCGCGGGAGGTGCGGGCGTGGCGCTTGACGACGACCAGGGTGCGCGAGGGGTGCTCGTGGGAGGCTTCCTCGGCGGCCTTCATCGAGTCGTAGGCGTTCTCCTCGTCCGTGACGATCACCATCGTCAGGACCATGCCCACGGCCGGGGTGCCGATGGCGCGGCGACCTTGCACCAGCGCCTTGTTGATCTTGCTTGCCGTGGTGTCGGTCAGGTCGATCCTCATGGCCTGCGCCAGCTCCGTCCGTCTCGTGCGAGCATCTCGTCGGCTTCCTCGGGTCCCCAGCTCCCCGAGGCGTACTGCGCGGGCCTGCCGTGCGTGGCCCAGTACTCCTCGACCGGGTCGAGGATCCTCCAGGACTCTTCCACTTCCTGGTGACGGGGGAACAGGTTGGCGTCCCCGAGGAGGACGTCCAGGATGAGCCGCTCGTACGCCTCCGGGCTGGACTCGGTGAACGACTCGCCGTAGGCGAAGTCCATCGACACGTCCCGGATCTCCATCGAGGTGCCCGGCACCTTGGAGCCGAAGCGGACCGTCATGCCCTCGTCGGGCTGGACGCGGACGACGATCGCGTTCTCGCCCAGCTCCTCGGTGGCGGTGGAGTCGAAGGGGGAGTGCGGGGCCCGCTGGAAGACGACCGCGATCTCCGTCACCCGGCGGCCCAGCCGCTTGCCGGTGCGCAGGTAGAAGGGGACGCCCGCCCAGCGGCGGTTGTCGATCTCCAGCTTGATCGCGGCGTAGGTGTCGGTGGTGGAGGCCGGGTCGATGCCGTCCTCCTCCAGATAGCCGCGCACCTGGGCGCCGCCCTGCCAGCCGCCCGCGTACTGCCCGCGCACGGTGTGCCGGCCGAGGTCCTCGGGCAGCCGGACCGCCCGCAGCACCTTCAGCTTCTCGGTGAGCAGCGACTCGGCGTCGAAGGAGGCGGGCTCCTCCATCGCGGTCAGCGCGAGCAGCTGGAGCAGGTGGTTCTGGATGACGTCGCGGGCGGCGCCGATGCCGTCGTAGTAGCCGGCCCGGCCGCCGATGCCGATGTCCTCGGCCATGGTGATCTGCACGTGGTCGACGTAGGACCGGTTCCAGATCGGCTCGTACATCTGGTTGGCGAAGCGCAGCGCCAGGATGTTCTGGACGGTCTCCTTGCCCAGGTAGTGGTCGATGCGGAAGACCTGGTCCGGCTCGAAGACCTCGTGCACGATCGCGTTCAGGTCGCAGGCGCTGGCCAGGTCGTGCCCGAACGGCTTCTCGATCACCGCGCGGCGCCAGGCGCCCTCCGGCGCGTCGGCCAGCCCGTGCTTCTTGAGCTGCTGGACGACCTTGGGGAAGAACTTCGGCGGCACGGAGAGGTAGAAGGCGTAGTTGCCGCTGGTGCCGCGGGAGGCGTCCAGCTCGTCCACGGCGTCCTTGAGCTGCTTGAACGCGGTGTCGTCGTCGAAGTCGCCGGGGATGAACCGCATGCCCTCGGAGAGCTGCTGCCACACCTCCTCGCGGAACGGCGTGCGCGCGTGCTCCTTGACGGCCTCGTGCACGACCTGCGCGAAGTCCTGGTCCTCCCAGTCCCGGCGGGCGAAGCCCACCAGGGAGAAGCCCGGCGGCAGCAGGCCGCGGTTGGCCAGGTCGTAGACGGCCGGCATCAGCTTCTTGCGGGACAGGTCGCCGGTGACGCCGAAGATGACCAGGCCGGAGGGGCCCGCGATGCGGGGCAGCCGGCGGTCGCGCGGGTCGCGCAGCGGATTGGCCCAGTCGGCGGCCGGGACGGGGGCGGCGGACTGCGGCTTCGCCGCCGGGGCGGCCCCGGCGGCCGCCTTCTTCCCCTTCGTCGCGCCCTGCGCTTCCCGCGCGCCCTGGTCCGGGGCGTCCGGCCCGCTGGTCCCGGCGGTCTTGCGGGCCCGCTTGGCGGGCTTGGCCTCGCCGGTCGCGGGCGTGTCGGTCACCGCGGCCTCGCCGGCCGCCGCTTCCGGAAGCTCCTCGCTCATTCCCCGTCCACTCCCTTGCTGTTCAGGGACTTCGTCACGGCGTCGAGCAGGTCCTGCCAGGCCACCTCGAACTTGGCGACGCCCTCGGCCTCCAGTTGCCGCACCACCTCGTCGTAGGAGATGCCGAGCCGCTCGACGGCCGCCAGGTCGGCGCGGGCCTGGGCGTAGCCGCCGGTGACCGTGTCGCCCTGGATGTCACCGTGATCGGCGGTGGCGTCCAAGGTGGCCTCCGGCATCGTGTTCACGGTGCCGGGGGCGACCAGCTCTTCCACGTACAGAGTGTCCCGGTATGCCGGGTCCTTCACACCGGTGGAGGCCCACAGGGGGCGCTGCTTGTTGGCGCGGGCCGCGGCCAGGGCGGTCCAGCGGCCCCCGGAGAAGACCTCCTCGTACGCCTCGTAGGCGAGCCGCGCGTTGGCCAGGGCCGCCCTGCCCTTCAGGGCGAGGGCCTCGTCCGTGCCCAGCAGGGTCAGCCGCTTGTCGATCTCGCTGTCGACGCGGGAGACGAAGAAGGAGGCGACGGAGTGGATGGCCGACAGGTCGTGCCCGGCCGCCTGCGCCTTCTCCAGGCCGGCCAGGTAGGCGTCCATGACCTGGCGGTAGCGCTCCAGCGAGAAGATCAGCGTCACGTTCACGCTGATGCCCGCGCCGATCACCTCGGTGATCGCCGGCAGGCCCGCCTCGGTCGCCGGAATCTTGATCATCACGTTGGGCCGGTCGACCAGCCAGGCGAGCTGCCGGGCCTCGGCGACGGTGGCGGCGGTGTCATGGGCCAGGCGCGGGTCCACCTCGATGGAGACCCGGCCGTCCCGGCCGCCGCTGGCCTCGAACACCGGCTTGAGCACGTCGGCGGCGGCGCGGACGTCGGCGGTGGTCATCATGCGCACCGCCTCGTCGACGGTGACGCCGCGGACCGCCAGGTCGGCGAGCTGCTCCTCGTACCCCTCGCCGGAGCCGATGGCCGCCTGGAAGATGGAGGGGTTGGTGGTGACGCCCACGACGTTCTTCGTCTCGATCAGCCCGGCCAGGTTGCCGGACTCGATCCGCTCGCGGGACAGGTCGTCCAGCCAGATGGAGACGCCCTGGTCGGACAGGCGCTTGAGGGCTCCCGCGGGCGCGGTTGCTTCGGACAAAGTGATCATCTTCTTTCTGGCGATCGGATCAGCCGCGGGCGGCGGCGAGGGATTCCCGCGCCGCGGCGGCGACGTTCTCGGCGGTGAAGCCGTACTCGGCGAACAGGGTCTTGGCGTCGGCGGAGGCGCCGAAGTGCTCCAGGGAGACGATGCGCCCGGCATCGCCGACGAACCGGTACCACGTCAGGCCGACCCCGGCCTCGACGGCGACCCGCGCCCGCACGGACGGCGGCAGGACGCTCTCCCGGTACGTGCGGGGCTGCTCCTCGAACCACTCCACGGACGGCATCGACACCACCCGGGTGCCGGTCCCCTCCGCCTCCAGCAGCTCGCGCGCGGCCACGGCGAGCTGCACCTCGGAGCCGGTGGCGATGAGCACGACGTCCGGCGTGCCGGTGGAGGCGTCCGCCAGCACGTAGCCGCCCCTGGCGGCGTCCGGGTTCGGCTCGTAGGTCGGCACGCCCTGCCGGGTCAGCGCCAGGCCGTGCGGGGCCGGGCGGGTGGAGTGCCGCTTGAGGATCTCCGCCCAGGCGATGGCGGTCTCGTTGGCGTCGGCCGGGCGGACCACGTTCAGGCCCGGGATGGCGCGCAGCGCGGCCAGGTGCTCGACCGGCTGGTGGGTCGGGCCGTCCTCGCCCAGGCCGATGGAGTCGTGCGTCCACACGTACGTCACCGGGAGCTGCATCAGCGCGGACATGCGCACCGCGTTGCGCATGTAGTCGGAGAAGACCAGGAAGGTGCCGCCGTAGATCCGGGTGTTGCCGTGCAGCGCGATGCCGTTCATCTCCGCCGCCATGGAGAACTCGCGGATGCCGAAGTGGACGGTGCGGCCGTAGGGGTCCGCCTCGGGCAGCGGGTTGCCCTCGGGGAGGAACGAGGACGTCTTGTCGATCGTGGTGTTGTTCGAGCCGGCCAGGTCGGCGGAGCCGCCCCACAGTTCGGGCAGCACCGGGCCGAGCGCCTGGAGGACCTTGCCGGACGCGGCGCGGGTGGCGACGGACTTGCCGGGCTCGAACACCGGCAGGGCGTCCTCCCAGCCCTCCGGGAGCCGGCCCGCGACCACCCGGTCGAACAGCTTCGCCCGCTCGGGCTGGGCACCGCGCCACGCGGCGATCCGCTTGTCCCAGGCGGCGTGCGCCTCGGCGCCCCGGTCCAGGGCCTGGCGGGTGTGGGCGAGCACCTCGTCGGCGACCTCGAAGGTCTTCTCCGGGTCGAAGCCGAGAACGCGCTTGGTGGCCGCGACCTCGTCCTCGCCCAGCGCCGAGCCGTGCGCGGCCTCGGTGTTCTGCGCGTTCGGGGCGGGCCAGGCGATGATGGTGCGCATCGCGATGATCGAGGGACGGTCGGTCTCGGCCTGCGCCGCCTTCAGCGCCGCGTACAGCGCGTGCACGTCGATGTCGCCGTTCTCCGCGGGCTCGATGCGCTGGGTGTGCCAGCCGTACGCCTCGTACCGCTTGAGGACGTCCTCGGAGAACGCGGTCGCGGTGTCGCCCTCGATGGAGATGTGGTTGTCGTCGTAGAGGAAGACGAGGTTGCCGAGCTTCTGGTGGCCGGCGAGGGAGGACGCCTCGGCCGAGACACCCTCCTGGAGGTCGCCGTCGGAGACGATCGCCCAGACGGTGTGGTCGAAGGGGGACTCCCCGGCGGGGGCGTCCGGATCGAACAGGCCCCGCTCGTAGCGGGCGGCCATCGCCATGCCCACGGCGTTGGCGACGCCCTGGCCCAGCGGCCCGGTCGTCGTCTCCACCCCGGCGGTGTGCCCGTACTCGGGGTGGCCCGGCGTTTTGGACCCCTGCGTGCGGAACGCCCGCAGATCCTCCAGCTCCAGCTCGTAGCCGGCGAGGTAGAGCTGGGTGTACAGGGTCAGCGAGGTGTGGCCGGGGGAGAGGACGAAGCGGTCACGGCCCGTCCACTCGGGGTCGGCCGGGTCGTGACGCATCACCTTCTGAAAGATCGTGTAGGCGGCCGGGGCCAGGCTCATCGCCGTGCCGGGGTGGCCGTTGCCGACCTTCTGCACGGCGTCCGCCGCGAGAATCCGAGCCGTGTCGACGGCACGCCGGTCGAGTTCGGTCCATTCGAAGCTGTCCGGGGTCTGCGTGCTCATCTTCAAGAAGTCCTCGATCGGAGCGGGATGGCTGGTCTGACGTGTTCAAACTTAAAAGTCAGACTTTTTGAGGGGAAGGTCGAGGTGTGCCAGCCTGTGGTGAAAGTGGGACACCCCCGGGCGCGACGGCGCCCGTCGAAGCAGCATGAGTAGGACATGACGGACGAAAACATCGCAGGTGGCGAGGGTGACGACGGCGACGGGACGGGTGACGGGATCAGAACCTTCCCCTTCCCGGCCGACCGGAGCGTCCTCGGTGTCGGCATGCAGATCGGCCCGATGGGCACCGGCCGCACCTGGCACTTTGACGCGCCGCTGCACCGGGTGCACCGCATCGACTTCCACGTCGTCATGCTCTTCACCGGCGGCCCGGTCCGGCACATGATCGACTTCGCCGAGTACGAGGCGAGCGCCGGAGACGTGCTGTGGATCCGTCCGGGCCAGGTCCACCGCTTCTCACCGGACAGCGAGTACCGCGGAACGGTGCTGATCATGCAGCCCGGCTTCCTGCCCCGCGCCACCGTGGAGGCCGCCGGGCTCTACCGCTACGACCAGCCGCCCCTGCTCCACCCCGATCCGGCGCAGCGCGCGGCGCTGACCGCCGCCCTCGACCAGCTCCGCCGGGAGTACGAGGACACCACCACGCTGCCGCTCAGCCTGCACACGGCGGTGCTGCGGCACTCCCTGTCCGCGTTCCTGCTGCGCCTGGCGCACCTGGCGGCCAGCTCCGCGGAGGCGGTGCGGCTGCGGCAGGCCGACACGACCTTCACCCTCTTCCGGGACGCGGTGGAGCGGGGCTTCGCCACCAACCACAGCGTCAGCGCGTACGCCGACGCGCTCGGCTACTCCCGCCGCACCCTGGTCCGCGCGGTCCGCGCCGCCACCGGCCAGACGCCCAAGGGATTCATCGACAAGCGGGTGATCCTGGAGGCCAAGCGGCTGCTGGCCCACACCGACATGCCGATCGGCCGGGTCGGCGCCGCGATCGGCTTCCCCGACGCGGCCAACTTCTCCAAGTTCTTCCACCAGCACACCGACATGACGCCGGCGGCCTTCCGGGCGGAGCTGCGCTGACGGTCGCGGCACGCGCCCGCCCGGCCGGCTCTGCGGGCCGGATCGGACGGCGGCGTTCGGGGTGACCCCCGGGGCGGCGCCCCGTGCGGTCCGGTGGCGGCGCCCCGGGGACCTGAGGGCGCGCGGCGCAGGTCCAGCCCCCTGCGGGCGGGCGACGGGGAGGGCGCCCCGCACGGTCCGGGGGGCGCGGCGGGCCGGGCGCGGCCGTCCGGCGCCGGCCCGGCCGTCTCGGGCGTCGTCCGCTACAGCGCGCTGCCCGCCTTCCACTTCTTCCAGGACAGGTTCCAGCCGTTGAGCCCGTTGGCGGGGTCCACGGTCCGCTCGCCGGAGTTCTTCACGATCACGACGTCGCCGACCAGGGAGTCCCGGTAGAACGCGTAGCCGGCCGTCGAGCGGTCGTCCCCGCCCTTGGCGTCCCGCAGGCCGATGCAGCCGTGGGTGGTGTTCCGCCTGCCGAACACCGACGGCGAGCTCCAGTAGTTGCCGTGGATGAAGGTGCCGGAGGTGGTCAGGCGCTGTGCGTGCGGGACGTCCGCGATGTCGTACTCATGGCCGAGCCCGACGGTCGAGGACTCCATGCGGGTTTCCTCGAGCTGCTCGCTGATCACCATGATCCCGGACCAGGTGGTGTGGTCGGCGTCGCCGCCGGTGACGTCGTAGCCGGCGACGGCCCGGCCGTCCTCCTCGACCGTCATCCGGCCGGTGCCCAGGTCGACGGTGCTGATCCGCTCGCGGCCGATGCGGAAGGCGATGTCCTGGGACTGGGCGCCGGAGACGCCGCGCGCGGCCTCGACGCCCCGTAGCCGCAGCCGCACGGTGACCGTGGTGCCGGACGCCCAGTACTTCTCCGGCCGGAAGTCCAGTCGCTTGTCGCCGAACCAGTGGCCGGCCACCTCGACACCGGGGTCGGCGCTCACCGTGATCGCCCGCTCGACGGCGGCCTTGTCCGTCACGGCGTGCGAGAAGGCGACCGACACGGGCATGCCGACGCCGTACAGGGCGCCCGCCCGCGGGGTGACGGTGGCGGTGAGGGACTCCGCGGCCCGCGCCGCCGAGCCGCTCCAGCCGGTCAGGGCGGCGGCGGCCGGAACCGCGCCGAGCATGGTGAGCACCCCGCGCCGGGACCACCTCCCGGGCTGCTGGTCGGGCCGGCTGGGTATGTGGGGGGTGCTCACGTCGTGCCTTTCTGTGACGGTCCTCGGCATCTGTGCAGTGTGCACCTTATAACTGGGTTTCCGCTGTGCGGCCCTGTCGGCCGCCTGCGAGAGCTGTGAGAAATGCGGCAGGCGGGGCTCCCACCCGGCGCTCCGCCGTCGGCCCGGCGCTCCGCCGTGCCTGGCCCGCGTGCCCGAGCCCTTTTGCCGTCCGCCCGGTGTTCCGCCGTCCCGGCCGGCGCGCCCTCCCTCCGCCGGGCGTGGCTCCCTCCGTCCGGCGTCCCTCCGCGCGTCCGTCGTGCCGCCGGGACCGCCCGTCCCGCCGTGATCCGCCTGTCCTGACCGGGCCCCGCAGGACCCCGCCTGCCCAGGCCGGGCCCCGCACGCCCCGCATGGCCCCGGCCGGGCCCCCGTCGGCGCTCGGGCGAGGTGGCCGTGTCCGGGTACTAGTTTGGTCTAGACCAAGCAGGGTACGCTTCCGTCACTGCCCCTGGCCGACCCCACGGCCATGGAGCCGTTGCTTGTCATGCTCACGCCTGAAATGGCGTGAACCCCCACACAGGAGTCGTCATGAAGAGCAAGAAGATGCTGGCCGCAGCCCTCGGCGCGGGGATCGCCCCGCTCCTGGCCGTGAGCCTGCCGGCCGGCAACGCGAGCGCGCACGGCTACATTTCCTCGCCGCCCAGCCGGCAGGCGCAGTGTGCCGCCGGCCTGGTCTCCTGCGGTTCGATCAAGTACGAGCCGCAGAGCGTCGAGGGCCCCAAGGGACTGATGAGCTGCAGCGGAGGGAACGCCGCCTTCGCCGAGCTCGACAACGACAGCAAGGGCTGGCGGGTCACCCCGGTCAGCCGGACGACCAGCTTCAACTGGCGGCTGACGGCACGTCACGCCACCAGCACCTGGCAGTACTACGCGGGCGGCCGGAAGATCGCGGAGTTCAACGACGGCGGCGCCCGGCCGGGCGAGACCGTCACCCACCAGGTGAACTTCGGCAGCCTGACCGGCAAGCAGAAGGTGCTGGCCGTGTGGAACATCGCCGACACCGCCAACGCCTTCTACGCCTGCGTGGACGTCAACGTGAGCTGACGCGGTGCCGCACCACCCGGCTTCTGCCGGAACGGACCGGCCCCGCCGGGACGAACGGTCCTGCCGGGGCCGACCGGTCTCCCGGTGCCCGGAGCGGGCGGCGCACCGCCCGCTCCGGGCACCGGGTGCCTCCTCCACTCCCGGCCGCCCGGCGGCCGGGAGCCTTCGGACGACCGCGTACGAGCACGTGCGAAAGGGTGGGTACGGCGGTGGAGAGAGTCGGTGAGCGAGGCCCGTGCCCCCCTGCGGGGCCCGCCCCGGAAGGGCCCGGGGACGGCGGACGGGCCGCCCGGACGGCCCGGTCGCTGGCCGGCCGGGTCCAGCGCAGCGGCCCGGGGCTCCTCAGGGTCTGCGTGGGCACGGTGTTCCTCTGGTTCGGCGTCCTCAAGTTCTTCCCCGCGGCCAGCCCCGCCGAGCAGGTCGCCGTCGAGGCCGCGACCAAGGTCACCTTCGGCCTGCTGCCGCCGGACGTGGTGCTGCGCCTGCTGGCGGCGGCCGAGACGGCCATCGGCCTCGGCCTCGTCACGGGAGTGCTGCTCCGGGTGGCCCTGGTGGGGTTCTTCGCCCACATGGCCGGCGTCTTCTCCGCGCTGCTGCTGCTGCGCGGAGAGATGTGGCAGGGGGGTGCGCCGGTCCCCACGCTGGAGGGCCAGTACGTCATCAAGAACGTCGTCCTGGTCGCGGCCTGCCTCGTGGTGGCGGCCGACGAATGGGGCCGGGCGACGCCGCCCTGAAGGACGCCGGGGGCACCGGGGGCGCGCCGGCCGCAGCACGACGACACGACCCCGGACACTTCGCGGGCCGCCCCCCGCTCAGGACGTGGCG
>NZ_WYCT01000215.1 GCF_011008945.1 Streptomyces harenosi | reverse complement strand
TGTCCGGGACCGTGTCCGTGGTGCAGGCGCATGCGCGGGCGGGTGTGGAGGCGCCGTTGTGGGTGCTGACGCGGGGTGCCGCGGCGGTGGGCGGTGCGGACGTGGTGCGTCCGGAGGCCGCGCAGGTGTGGGCGCTGGGCCAGGTGGCCGGCCTGGAGCTGCCCGGCACCTGGGGCGGTCTGGTCGACGTATCCGAGGAGTGGGACGAGCGGGTCGCCGCCGGGCTGGTGGACGTGCTGGCGGCCGGTGCGGGCGAGGATCAGGTGGCGGTTCGTTCCACGGGTGTCTTCGGGCGCCGTCTGGTGCGCGCGCCGCTGGCCGGGACCGCGCCGTCCCGTTCCTGGTCGCCGCGTGGCACGGTGCTGATCACCGGCGGTACGGGGGGTATCGGCGCGCACCTGGCGCGGTGGCTGGCGAAGGAGGGTGCCGAGCGGTTGCTGCTGCTGAGCCGCAGTGGTGACCGCGCCGAGGGCGCCGCGGAGCTGGCGCGGGAGATCGAGGCGCTGGGTACGGCGGTGGAGCTGGTGGCCTGCGACGTCACCGACCGCGACGCCCTCGCCGGGGTCATCGGCGCGGTCCCGGACGAGCACCCCCTCACCGCCGTCTTCCACACCGCGGGCGTCTCCGGCCATGCCGAGCTGACCGCCATGACCCCGGAGCACCTCACCCGGGTGCTCTCCGCCAAGACACTGGGCGCGCGGCACCTGGACGAGCTGACGGCCGGACTCGAACTGGACGCGTTCGTGCTGTTCTCCTCCGGTGCCGCCGTCTGGGGCAGCGCGGGGACCGGCGCGTACGGCGCCGCGAACGCGTTCCTCGACGGCCTGGCGCGGGAGCGGCGGGCCCGGGGGCTGGTGGCGACGGCGGTGTCGTGGGGCGGCTGGGAGGCCACCGGCATGGCGGGTGACGGGACGGCCGAGCAGCTCTCGCGCCGGGGTGTGCGGGCGATGGATCCGGAGCTGTGCCTGGAGGCGCTGCGGCAGGCGCTGGAGCACGACGAGACGGCGTTGACCGTCACCGACATGGACTGGGAGAAGTTCACGCCGGGCTACACGCTGGCGCGGCGCCGCCCGCTCATCGAGGACATCCCCGAGGTGGCCCGCGTCCTGCGCGAGGAGGCCGCACCGGCGGAGGGCGAGGACGACCCGGCGGGTTCCGCCTTCCGCACCGAACTGGCCCGGCTCGGCGCGCCCGAGCAGCACGACCGGCTGCTCCAGCTCGTGCGCACGGAGGCCGCCGGTGTCCTGACCCACCAGACGACGGACGAGATCACCGCGGGCCGGCCCTTCAAGGACCTGGGCTTCGACTCGCTCACCGCGATGGAGCTGCGCAACCGCCTCAACCGGGCGACCGGGCTGCGGCTGCCCGCCACCCTCGTCTTCGACCACCCGACCCCGCAGCGCGTCGCCGCCCATCTGCACGCCGAGCTGTTCGACACCGCCACGGACGACTCCCTGCCGGTCCTGCGGACCACCGACGACGATCCGATCGTGATCGTCGGCATGGCCTGCCGCTTCCCCGGCGGGGTGCGCGGTCCCGAGGACCTGTGGCGGCTGCTGATCGAGAACCGCGACGAGATGACGGACTTCCCCGCCGACCGCGGTTGGCAGGACCTCGCCATGAACGCCCTCCTGGAGGCGAACGGCTCGGTCCGCCAAGGCGCCTTCCTGACCGGGGCCGCCGACTTCGACGCGGGGTTCTTCGGGATCTCCCCGCGTGAGGCGACGGCGATGGACCCGCAGCAGCGGCTGCTGCTGGAGACCGCCTGGGAGACCCTGGAGCGGTCCGGCATCGACCCGCACGCCCTGCGGGGCAGCCGCACCGGCGTCTTCATCGGCGCCACCCCGCAGGAGTACAGCACGGTGCTGATGAACAGCGCCGAGGCGGGCGACGGCTACGCCCTGACCGGGGCCTCCGGCAGCGTGATGTCCGGCCGCGTCGCCTACGCCCTGGGCCTGGAAGGGCCCGCGGTCACCGTGGACACCGCCTGTTCCTCCTCCCTGGTGACCCTGCACCTGGCCGCCCAGGCGCTGCGCAACGGCGAGTGCGACCTGGCGCTGGCCGGCGGTGTCACCGTGATGGCGACGCCGGGCGCGTTCGTCGAGTTCTCCCGGCAGAACGGGCTGGCCGGGGACGGCCGCTGCAAGGCGTTCGCCGACGGTGCGGACGGCACCGGCTGGGGCGAGGGCGTCGGCATGCTGGCCGTACAGCGGTTGTCCGACGCCCGGCGCGACGGCAACCGCGTCCTGGCCGTGGTGCGGGGCTCGGCCGTGAACCAGGACGGCGCCTCCAACGGCCTCACCGCCCCCAACGGCCCCTCCCAGCAGCGGGTGATCCGGCAGGCGCTCGCCGGTGCCGGACTGAAGGCGTCGGACGTCGATCTGGTCGAGGCGCACGGCACCGGCACCAAGCTGGGCGACCCGATCGAGGCGCAGGCGCTGCTGGCCACCTACGGCCAGGACCGCCCCGCCGACCGGCCGCTGTGGCTCGGCTCCATCAAGTCCAACATCGGCCACACCCAGTACGCCGCGGGTGTCGCCGGCCTCATCAAGTCGGTGCTGGCGCTGCGGCACGGGGTGATGCCGAAGACGTTGCACGTCGACGTGCCCTCCGGGGAGGTGGACTGGACGGCGGGCGCGGTCGAACTGCTCACCGAGAACCGGGAGTGGCCCGAGACGGACCGCCCGCGCCGGGCCGGTGTCTCGTCCTTCGGGATCAGCGGTACGAACGCGCACGTGATCCTGGAGCAGGCGCCTGAGCCAGAGGACGGGCCGCAAGAGGCTCCGGCCGAGGTGGTCGAGGTGGCCGGTGTGGTGCCGTGGGTGGTGTCGGCGCGGTCGGCGGAGGCGTTGCGGGAGCTGGCGGGCCGTCTGGCCGGGTCGGTGGCCGGGGCGCGTGCGGTGGATGTGGGTTATTCGCTGGCGGTGACGCGGGCGGCTCTGGAGTACCGGGCGGTGCTGGTCGGGGACGGTCCGGGGTCGTTGGCGGAGGGGTTGCGCGAGCTGGCCGGGGGCGGTGTTCCGGTGCGGGCGGTGTCCGAGGGCGGGACGGCGTTCGTGTTCACCGGTCAGGGTTCCCAGCGGCTGGGGATGGGCCGGGAGTTGTATGAGGCGTTCCCGGTGTTCGCGGCCGCGTTCGACGAGGTGTGCGGGCGTCTGGACGGGTTGCTGGAGCGTCCGGTGAAGGACGTGGTGTTCGGGGATGGTGAGGCGCTGGGGTGGACGGTGTTCGCGCAGGCGGGGCTGTTCGCGGTGGAGGTGGCGCTGTTCGAGTTGCTGTCGTCGTGGGGTGTTCGGCCGGATGTGGTGGTGGGGCATTCGATCGGGGGGCTGGCGGCGGCGTATGTGGCGGGGGTGTGGTCGCTGGATGACGCGTGCCGGATCGTGGCGGCGCGTGGCCGGTTGATGCAGGCGTTGCCGTCCGGTGGTGCGATGGTCGCCGTCCAGGCCACGGAGGAGGACCTGGGCGAGCTGCCGGAGGGGGTGTCGGTGGCGGCGGTGAACGGGCCGCGGTCGCTGGTGCTGTCCGGGGACGAGGAGCCGGTGCTGGAGCTGGCCGGGCGGCTGGCGGAGCGGGGGCGGCGGACGAAACGACTGGCCGTGTCGCACGCGTTCCACTCCGCGCGGATGGAGCCGATGCTGGCGGAGTTCCGCAGGGTGCTGGAGGGGGTCGAGTTCCGTGCCCCGCGGTTGGCGCTGGTGTCGGATGCCACCGGTGCGGTGGCGGGGGAGGAGGTGTTGTCGCCGGAGTACTGGGTGCGGCATGTGCGCGGGACGGTGCGGTTCGCGGACGCGGTGGGGTGTGTGCTGTCGCGGGGTGTGGACAAGGTGCTGGAGGTCGGGCCCGGCGGCGCCCTGATCGCCATGGCCGAGGAGGTCGTGGACGAGGCGGGCGCGGCGTCGGTGGTGTGTGTGCCGGCGTTGCCGGGCGGCCGGGGTGAGGCGGAGTCGCTGACCCGTGCGGTGGGGCGGCTGCACGCCCAGGGCACGGCGGTGGACTGGGCGGCCTACTGGTCCGGCCGCGGCGCCCGGCGGATCGACCTGCCGACCTACCCCTTCCAGCACCAGCGCTACTGGATCAGCTCCGGCAACGCCGCCGGCGGCGACCCCGCCTCGATCGGACTCACCGCCGCCGAACACCCGCTGCTGCGGGCCGCGGTGACGGTGCCCGACACGGACGGAGTGCTGTTCACCGGGCGGCTGTCCCTCACCGAACAGCCCTGGATCGCCGACCACGCCATGCTGGGCACGGCCCTGCTGCCGGGCACCGCGTTCGTCGAACTGGCACTGCACGCCGGCGGCCAGCTCGGCTGCGACACGATCGACGAACTCACCCTGGAAGCGCCGCTGATCCTGCGCGAACACGAGAGCCGGGCCGTCCAGGTCATGGTCGGCGGCCCCGACGACACCGGCCGGCGGCCCATCAGCCTGCACTCCCGCGGCCTCGCCGCCGGCGGCGGTACCGAAGACGACCCGGACGACCGGCCCTGGACACGGCACGCCACCGGGCTGCTGGCACCGGCCGACGCCACCGAACCCACCGGGCCGGCCACGGCACCCTGGCCGCCGGCCGGCGCGGACACCTACCCGGTGGAGGACTTCTACGACAACCTGGCCACGGCGGGCTTCACCTACGGGCCGGTCTTCCAGGGACTGCGGGCGCTGTGGCGCAAGGACGGGGAACTGTTCGCGGAGGTCCACCTGCCGGAAGCGGCGGGCGACGACACCGGTTTCACGGCCCACCCCGCCCTGCTGGACGCGGCGCTCCAGCCGCTGGCCCTGGGCATCCTCGGACACGCCCCCGGACGGGAGGCCGTGGCCAGCGGCATGCCGTTCGCGTGGAACGGGGTGCGGCTGCACGCCACCGACGCCCCGGTCCTCCGGGTCCACCTGGCCCCCGCGGGCCGCTCCGAGGTGTCGGTCCTCGTCACGGACGACGAGGGACTGCCCGTCGCCTCCGTCGGCTCCCTCACCCTGCGCGAGCCGGTGCTGGAGCAGTTCGCACCCGCCGAGGCCCAGGCCCGGCCGGCGGCGCGGGAGCGGGAGGAGAGCGGCCCGCTGCACACGCTGACCTGGACCCCGCTCGCCACCGACGCGCGCACGGCCGGCGGGGAGTGGGCCATGCTCGGCTTCGACCCGCTGGAGATCCGGCCGCGCTTCGTGGCCGCCGGCCTGGTCGGCACCCCCTACCTCGACCCGCAGTCCCTGATCGACACCGTGGCGTCGGGGGCGCCCGCCCCGCAGGTCGTGGCGATGTCCTGCCACGGCGGCGACCAGGGCGGCGTCCTCGCGGCCGGGCACGACCTGGTACACCGCGTGCTGGAGACCCTCCAGCACTGGCTGTCGGCCGCGCCGCTCGCCGGCTCCCGGCTGCTGCTGCTGACCCGCGGCGCGGTGCCCGCCCCGGACGGCGGCCCGGTCCAGGACATCGCGGCGGCGCCGGTGTGGGGCCTGGTGCGCGCGGCCCAGTCCGAACACCCCGGACGCATCGTCCTGATCGACATGGACGACGACGACGCCTCCTACCGCGCGCTGCCCGCCGTCCTGGCCACCGGGGAGCCCCAGGTGATGCTGCGCGCCGGAGCGGCCAGCGTGCCCAGGCTGGCCCGCCACACCGCCGAACCGCGAGGCGGGGCGGGCTTCGGCCCCGAGGGCACCGTCCTGGTCACCGGCGGCACCGGCGCGCTCGGCGCCGTCGTGGCGCGCCACCTCGTCACGGCGCACGGCGTACGGCACCTGGTGCTGGCCGGGCGGCGCGGCGCCGCCGCGCCCGGCGCCCGGGAACTCCTCGCCGAACTGCGGGAGGCGGGAGCCGAGGTGCGCGCCGAGGCGTGCGACGTGGCCGACCGGGAACAGCTCGCCGCCCTGCTGGCCGGCATCCCCGCCGGCCGGCCGCTCAGCGGCGTGGTGCACACCGCGGGCGTGCTGGACGACGGCACGGTCGAGGCACTGACCCCGGCCCGGTTCGACGAGGTGCTGCGGGCCAAGGCGGACGCCGCCTGGCACCTGCACGAACTGACCCGGGAGGCGGGGCTGCGCGAGTTCGTCCTGTTCTCCTCGGCGGCCGGGCTGCTGGGCAGCCGCGGCCAGGCCAATTACGCGGCCGCCAACGCCTTCCTCGACACCCTCGCCGCCCACCGCCGCGACCAGGGGCTGCCCGCCACCTCGCTCGCCTGGGGCTGGTGGGACCAGCCCGGCGGCATGGGCGCGGGGCTGGGCCGGGTGGAACGCGCCCGGATGGCCGGCGCCGGCGTGAGCGCCTTCACCGCCGAGTCCGGGATGGCGGCCTTCGACGCCGCGCTCGCCGTAGGGGACCGGGCGCTGCTGGTGCCCATCCGGCTGAACACGGCCGTCCCCGCCGCCGGGGAGGAACAGGTGCCGCCGCTGCTGCGGGAACTGATCCGGGCACCGCGGCGGCGCCCCCGGCGCTCCGGCCGGCGCACCGCCACCCACCTGCGAGACCGGCTCGCCGCCCTCGCCCCGGACGAGCTGCTGGCCGAACTCACCGCCCTGGTGCGCACCGAGGTGGCCCAGGTGCTCGGCCACAGCGACGGCGACGCGATCGAGGAGGAGCGCAGCTTCGGCGAGATGGGCTTCGACTCGCTCACCTCGGTCGAACTGCGCAACCGCCTCGGCGACGCCACCGGGCTGCGGCTGGCCTCCACCGCGGTCTTCGACCACCCGACACCGGCCGAACTCGCCCGGGCGCTCGCCGAGCAGCTCCCCGCCGCGGGCACACCGGCCGCATCCGCCCCGGCGGCCCCGGCGGCCCGCGCGGAACAGGACGGCGAGGAGGTCGGCCAGGCCGCGGTGCTGAACGGCGTCGAGGCGCTGTACCGGCGGGCCATCCAGATGGGGCGCATCGACATCAGCCACGCGGTGCTGCGGATGTCGGTCGACCTGCGGGAGACCTTCTCCGACCCGGCCGAGGTGCGCGGCGGCCCCGAGCCGGTGCGGCTCGGAGCCGGCGACGCCCACCCGATGATCATCGGTTTCCCGTCGCAGTCGGTGTGGGCGAGCAACCAGGAACTGGTCAGCCTCGCCGGGCCCTTGAAGGGGCTGCGCGACGTCTGGTCGCTGATGCTGCCCGGCTTCGTCACCGGACAGCCCGTCGCGGACAGCATCGACACCGCCGTGGAGTACGCGGTGCAGCGCATCCTGGCCCTCACCGACGGCCGGCCGTTCGTGCTGGCCGGCCGGTCCTCCGGAGGCCGTCCCGCGCACGAGGTGACGACCCGGCTGGAGCGGCTCGGCAGGCCCCCGCAGGGCCTCGTCCTCATCGACAGCTACCTCGCCGGGTACGACGCCACCTCGTACATCGTGCCGGTGATGGAGCGCAAGGCCCTGGAGCTGGAGAAGGACTTCGGCCGGATCACCGGCACCCGGCTCACGGCCATGCAGTCCTACTTCGGGCTGTTCGAGTTCTGGGAGCCGCAGGAGATCACCACGCCGACGCTGCTGGTCCGCGCCACCGAGTGCTACGGCGTCGAGCCGGGCGAACCCCAACCGCCGGCCGAGCAGTGGCAGGCGTCCTGGCCGATGCCGCACGACACGGTGGACGTGCCCGGCAACCACTACACGATGCTGGAGGGCAACGGCGAGGTGACGGCGGCCCGCATCCACGAGTGGCTGCTGAAGAAGGAGCAGGACGGGGACCGGTCCTGACGGTGTGACCCGCCCGTCGCCCGCCCCGGCGGGCGACGGGCGGGTCACGGGAGAGGCGGGCCACGCGAGAAGGGGCTGGGCGGGAGAGTCGCTCTCCCGCCCAGCCCCTTCTCGCGGTCTTCGGCCGGCGCGCCGCCCGCGCGGCGCGCCCGTGTCACCAGGTGATCGGCAGCGACTCCAGACCCCGGATGATCGACGCCGGCTTCAGCCGCAGCTCCGACTCCGGCACCGCCAGCCGCACCCGCGGCATCCGCTCCAGCAGGGCGCTCAGCGCCTCCTGGAGCTCGATACGGGCCAACTGGGCGCCCAGGCAGTAGTGGATGCCCGCGCCGAACGCCAGGTGCGGGTTGGCGGCCCGGGTCAGGTCCAGGCGCTCCCCGTCCTCGAACACCTCCGGGTCGCGGTTGGCGGTGGCGACCGCGGGCAGCACCACCGCACCGGCCGGCAGCACCTCCCCGTTGCCCAGCTCCACCTCGGCGGTGGTCAGCCGCGGGATGATGCCGCCGGTCGTCGTCAGCGGCACGTACCGCAGCAGCTCGTCCACGGCCTGCGGCAGCGCCGACGGGTCGGCCTTCAGCGCCGCGAGCTGCTCCGGGTGGCGCAGCAGCTGCACCAGGAACATGCTGATCTGGTTCGCGGTCGTCTCGTGCCCGGCGCTGAGGATGCCGATGCACAGCGCGATGATCTCGCGCTCGGTGAGCGTGTCGTCGTCCTCGCGGGCCGCGATCAGCGCGCTCATCAGGTCGTCGGCGGGCGCCTCGCGCTTGGCCTCCAGCAGCTCGCCGAAGTACTTCACCAGGGCGACGGTGGCGGCCTCCTTCTCCACCACCTGCTGCCAGTCGCCGAGCAGCGCGTTGGACCAGGCGTGGAAGGTGTCCTGGTCCTCCGGCGGCACCCCCAGCAGCTCGCAGACGACCCGCACCGGCAGCGGCAGCGAGAAGTTCTTCACCAGGTCGACCGGGCGGGGCTTGGTCTCCATCTCGTCCAGCAGCTCCGCCACCAGCTCCCGGACCCGGGGCCGCAGCGACTCCACGCGCCGCGCGGTGAAGCCCCGGCTGACCAGCTTGCGCAGCCGGGTGTGCTCCGGGGCGTCCATGCCGACCAGGGACTCGTTCATCAGCTTGCCGGTCTCGGTCTCCGACATCGCGGCCGCGGCACTGGCCATGACCTTGCTGCTGAACCGGGAGTCGACGAGCACCTTGCGGACGTCGGCGTGCTTGGTCACCAGATAACCGGTGATGCCGTCGGGGAACCGCACCTCGGCCACCGACCGCCCGTCGCGGATCTCCGCCAGCTCGGGGGGAAGGTCGCACACCGACGGCGGGTCGGGGAACGGGAAGGCGATCGGCTCGGTCGTCGCGTCACTCATGAAGGGAACTCCGTTGTCTCGGTTTTCTCGGGTCTCGCGGTTGCGCGGTGTCGCGGGTCTCGCAAGTTCTCGGGGAGTCGTGCTCAGGACGCCGGGCCGCTGCGGGCCCGCGCCATCGCCAGCAGGTCGGCGACGTCCATGGACTTGATCTCGTCGCTGCGGTCGGCGGCGGACGCCGCCTCCTCGCCGGCCCGCTCGCCGGTCAGCTCCAGCAGGGCGTCGAGCAGCCCCGCCGCACGCAGCCGGGCCAGCGGTACGGTCATCAGGGCCCGGCGCACCTCGGCCTCCGCGTCCCGCCCGGCCGCCCCCGGCTCCGGGCCGCCGTCGGGCACCAGCTTGCCCAGCAGCAGCGGCACCAGCGCCTCCAGCGTCGGGTAGTCGAAGACCAGGCTCACCGGCAGGCGCAGACCGGTCGCCGCGCCCAGCCGGTTGCGCAGCTCCACCGCGGTCAGCGAGGTGAACCCCAGGTCCCGGAAGGGCCGGTCCGCCTCGATCAGCCCGCCGTCCGCGTGCCCCAGGACCGCGGCGACCTGGCCGCGCACCAGGGACATCAGGGCCTCGTGGCGCTCGGCGGGCACCAGCGCGGCCAACCGGCCGCGCAGCGAGGCGCCCGCGTCCCGCTCACCCGCCCCGGCCCGGCGCCGGGCCGGGGCGCCGAACAGCGAACGCAGCACCGCGGGCAGCGAACCGGCGGCGGCCTGGGCCCGCAGCACGGCGGCGTTCAGCCGCACCGGGAAGACCACCGGCTCCGTGCCGTGCCAGCCGCGGTCGAACAACTCCAGCGCCTCGCCCGAGGGCAGCGCCGCCACGCCCTGCATCGGCGTGCCCGCCGACACCGCCCCCGTCAGCCGGCCGCCCATGCCGCGGTCCGTCTCCCACAGCCCCCAGGCCAGGCTCACCGCCGGCAGACCCCGGGCACGCCGGTGCTGCGCGAGCGCGTCGAGGAACGTGTTGGCCGCCGCGTAGTTGCCCTGGCCGGTACCGCCCAGGGTGCCCGCGACCGACGAGAACAGCACGAACGCGGCCAGCCCGAGGCCCTCGGTCAGCTCGTGCAGGTGCCAGGCGGCGTCCACCTTGGGGCGGAAGACACGATCGAGGTGGCCGGGGGTGAGGGCGGCCAGCAGCGCGTTGTCGGCGGCGCCCGCGCAGTGCACGACCGCGGTCAGCGGATGCTCCGCCGGTACGGTGGCCAGCACCGCGGCCAGCGCCTCCCGGTCGGCCGCGTCGCACGCCACCAGCGTGACCGCGGCACCGGCCTCGGACAGCCGCGCCAGCAGCTCGTCGGCGCCCTCGGCGGCGGGCCCCCGGCGGCTGAGCAGCAGCAGCCGCCGCAGCCCGTGGCGCCGCACCAGGTGCTCGCTCACCAGCGCCCCGAGCCCGCCCGTCGCGCCGGTCACCAGCACGGTGCCGGACGGGTCGACCGCCTCCAGCGCCGGACCGGGCACCCCTTCCGCCTCCGGCCGCGCCCCGGCACCCGCCGGCCGCCTCAGCCTGGGGGCCAGCGCCGTCCCCGCCCGCAACGCCAGTTCCGGCTCCCCGGAGGCCACCGCGGCCGGCACCGCCCGCCACGACTCCTCGGTACCGTCCAGGTCCAGCAGCACCAGCCGCCCGGGGTTCTCCGACTGCGCGGAGCGCACCAGCCCCGGGACGGCGGCCGAGGCCAGCCCGGTCACCGGGTCCTGCGCCGACGTGCCCAGCGCCTGCCGGGTGGCCACCACCAGCGGCAGCGCGGCCAGCCGTTCGTCGGTCTCCTCGGCGAGCCAGGAGCGGACCGCCGCCAGCACCAGATCCGCCCGCGCCCGCGCGGTGGCGGCGAGCGCGCCCGGACCGGGATCACTGCCCGTCAGGTCCAGCAGGACGAAGCGCGGTACGTCCCCGCCCCCGGCGACCGAGGCGGCCAGCGCCTCCAGCCCGGCGTGGGGCACGGCCCGCCCGCCGGCGTCCCAGCCGCCCGCGGTAGGCCCGTCCGGCCGCTCCCCGGCCGGCGCCAGCACCGCCCAGGGGCCCTCCGCGGCGGCGGGCAGCGGCACGGGCTCCCAGCCCCTGGTCAGCAGCGAGGTGTCCGGCGCGGTGCCGCCCGTGCCCAGCTCGCCCGCGGTCACCGGCCGCAGCAGCAGCGAACCGACCGAGGCGACGGGCGCGCCCGTGCCGTCGGACAGCTCCAGGGACACCGCGTTGCTCCCGGCCGGCGCCAGCGCCACCCGCAGCACGGAGGCACCGGTGGCGTGCAGCGACACCTCGTTCCAGGCGAACGGCCGCAGCACCTCCCCGTCCGGGACCTCCAGCACCCCGCCCAGGCCCACCGCGTGCAGCGCCGCGTCCAGCAGCGCCGGATGGAGCAGATAGCCGTCCGTCTCGCCCTCCAGCTCCCGCGGCGGGCGCACCTCGGCGAAGACCTCCCGGCCGCGCGACCAGGCCGCGGCGAGCCCCTGGAAGGCGGGCCCGTACTCGATCGGCCCACCCGCCGGCTGCTCGTACAGGCCGTCCAGGGCGATCGGCTCGGCGCCGGCCGGCGGCCACACCGCCTCCGCCGGTGCCGGGGCGGGCCCGGCCGGGGCCAGGACGCCGGTGCCGTGCCGGGTCCACGGGACGCCCGGCGCCCCGTCGTCCGCACGGGAGAAGACCACGATCTCGCGGCGCCCCGACGCGTCCGGCGCCCCCACCGCGAGCTGCACCTGGGTACCGCCCGAGGCGGGCAGCGCCAGGGGCGCCTCCATCGTCAGCTCCTCCACCCGCGGGCACCCGAGCAGGTCCCCGGCGACCACCGCCAGCTCCACGAAGGCCGTACCGGGCAGCAGCACCGCGCCCCCGATCCGGTGGTCGGCCAGCCACGGGTGCTCGCGCGCCGAGAGCCGGCCGGTCAGCACCAGGCCGTCCGGCTCGGCCAGTTCGACCGCGGCGCCCAGCAGCGGGTGCTGCGGTGACCGCAGTCCGGCCGCGGCCATGTCACCGGCCAGCGCGGAGGGCATCCGCAGCCAGTACCGCTGCCGCTGGAAGGCGTAGGTCGGCAGGTCCACGGGGCGCGCGCCGGTGCCCTCGAAGACCGTGGCCCAGTCCACCGGGGCGCCGTACGCATGGGCCTCGGCGAGGGAGAACAGGAACCGGCCGGGCCCGCCGTCGTCCCGCCGGAGCGTGCCGCCGACCTCGGCCGCCGCCCCGGCGTGCTCGACGATCTCCTGAAGGGCCATCGACACCACGGGGTGCGGGCTGACCTCCAGCAGAATCCGGAAGTCGTCCGTGAGCGCGGCCTCGACGGCCTCCTCGAAGGCGACGGTCTCCCGCATGTTCCGCAGCCAGTAGGCGGCGTCCAGCTCCGCGGTGTCGCCGGGTTTCCCGGAGACGGTGGAGTAGAAAGCGACCGACGACGAGCGCGGCGCGATGTCGGCCAGCTCCCGCAGCAGATCCTCCGCCAGCGCGTCGACCTGCGCCGAATGGGACGCGTAGTCCACGGCGATACGGCGCGCACGTATCTCCCGCTCCTCGCACAGCGCCTGCACCGCGTCCAGCCCCTCCGGATCACCGGAGACCACCACCGAGGACGGGCCGTTGACCGCGGCCACCCCCACCCGGCCCTCCCAGGGCACGAGAAGCTCCTCCA
>NZ_WYCT01000214.1 GCF_011008945.1 Streptomyces harenosi | reverse complement strand
CCCCTCCACCGGCCCCTCCGGCCTGGTGCCGTGGCCCATCGCGGGCCTGCCCCTGCGGAGCTGGTCGAAGACGTCGTCGGGGGTGGAGCCGCCCACGCCGTCGATCCAGTCGTCCAGCATGACGATCCACTCGTGGTCGTACTCGAGCGGTTCCCTCGGGTCGTCGACGATCAACGGCGCGTACATCCCGCGGTCGATCTGCACCCCCAGGTGCGGGTGGAACCAGTAGGTGCCGGGGTGCGGCACGGTGAAGCGGTAGTCGAACGTTCCGCCAGGTTCGACGGGGGCCTGGGTCACACCGGGCACGCCGTCCATGTCGTTGCGGACCGCGATGCCGTGCCAGTGCACGGTCGTCGCCACCGGCAGATGGTTGGCGAACGTCAGCGCCAGGGTGTCGCCCGCGGTGACCCGCACCTCCCGCCCGGGCAGCAGTCCCTCGTACGTCCAGGAGCGGAAGGTGCGTCCGGCGCCCAGCTCGACCTGTGACGGGGTGGCCCGGAGGGTGTGCTTGCGGAGGAGTCCGGCGGGGGACCGGCGGGCCTCGCCGGTCTCCGCGCCGTTCGGCGCGGCGGGTCCGCCGGGGGTGGCCGCCGCGGGCGCGCCCGGGCTGCCGCGGTCGGGCGAGCCGCCGTGGGAGCAGGCGGCGAGCAGCCCGGAGCCCGCGGCCGCGATCCCGGCGCCGAGCACGGTGCGGCGTGTGGGAGAGGTTCGACTGGGGTGGTCCGTGCGCATGACTGGGTGCACCTCGCTGATGGGTGACGGCAGGGGAGGATGCGGGCCTGCCACCACCGCCCGGACAGGACGGGACGGCCGGAGGTGTTCCTCCTGGCGAGGCACCGACGCGGTGGAGAGCGTGATCCGGCGGGCGGCGGAACCGGCCGTCGGGGCACCGGCGGAAGTCCCCCGCCGGTGCCCGGACCGTCGCCGCCGCTCAGAAGGGCCGGGCGAATATCCCGGGCGGCCGGGCGCGGAACGGCGCGCGCCGCGCGTACGGGCCCTGCCCGTGTCTGGCCCCCGGGTCGGTCGTCATGCGAGGCACCCTACCCCGGAGGGGTATGAATGCGACGTATATACGTCTTATGACACGAACTGACGCCTTCGGTGGCGGGTGTCACTTCGCCCGGACGGCCTGTCCCGGCCCGCGGCCGACGGTCCTCCCCGGCCTTGCGGCCGATGGTCCTCCCCGGCCTTGCGGCCGATGGTCCTCCCCGGCCTTGCGGCCGGTGGGCCGTCCCGGCCTTGCGGCCGGTGGGCCGTCCCGGCCTTGCGGCCGGTGGGCCGACCCAACCCCACGGTCGGCAGGCACCCAACCCCACGGCCGGTGGGCCGTCCCGGCCTTACGAGCGGCCGGTGAGCCGGCCCGGCCTCACGGCCGGTAGACCTTCCCCGGCTCGGCCTTCCCCGGTGCCAGCAGCTGCGGCACCGTCACGAAGACGTACCCGCGCTCCTTGAGCGCGTCGATGATCCCCGGCACGGCGGGGACGGTCCCGTCGTAGATGTCGTGCAGCAGGATGATGCCGTCCCGGGAGGACTGGGCCAGCACGCGCTGGGTGATCAGGGCGGAGTCGTTCGTCTTGTAGTCCTTGGCGGTCACGCTCCACAGCACCTCCGCGAGGCCGAGCTCACGGCAGATCTCGTGCACGGTGTCGTCGGTGCGGCCCTGGGGCGGGCGCATCAGCGTCGGGCGCCGGCCGGTCAGGCGCTCTATCGCCGCGTTGGGGCGTTCCAGTTCCTCGCGTATCTCCTCCGGCTTGCTCCGGGTGAGGATCTTGTGGGTCCACGTATGGCTGGCCACCTCGTGCCCCTCGGCGGCCATCCGCCGGACGAGCTCGGGGTACTTCTCGATGTGCCGCTTGCCGAGCAGGAAGAAGGTCGCCGGAACCTGCCTGTCCTTGAGGATGTCGAGCAGCCGCGCGGAGTGTTCGCTCGGCCCGGCGTCGAAGGTCAGCGCGATGCACTTGGCCTTGCGGCAGTCGACGCTGCCGAAGGCGGCGGCCGGTGAGGCGGGGGCGCTGCGGACGGTGCTCGGCGCGGTCGTGTCGACGTCGGCGCAGCCGGTCAGCGCCGGTGTCAGGGCCGCGGCCGCCAGCAGCGCGGCGGCGGCGCGCAACCCGGTCCCCGTTTTCTTCATCTTCCTGGTCAGAGAAGGCATGCGAGGACTATACATAGCGAGTATAGACGCAGTGTATAGTGATCTGTCGAACTTCGGTTCGAGGTAGTCGGGGTGCTCACCGGGTTACTCGCGCGGACACGCACGTGACGGCGAGAGTGAGGAGAGCCCCGTGAGCGACAGCCCCGTGAACGGACGTGTCTGGCGCCGGGCCCTGGTGACCGGCGGAGCCGGGTTCGTGGGTTCCCACCTGTGCGGCCGGCTGCTGGACGCCGGTGCCGAGGTGGTCTGCCTGGACAACCTGGCCACCGGGTCCCGGAGCAACGTGGCCGAGCTGGAGCGGCGGCGCGGTTTCCGGTTCGTCCGGGCCGACGCCACCGACCCGCGCGCGCTGCGCGGCCTGCCCGGCCGGTTCGACCTGGTCCTGCACTTCGCCTGCCCGGCCTCGCCCGCCGACTACCTGCGGCTGCCGCTGGAGACCCTCGACGTCGGCAGCACCGGCACCCGCAACGCCCTGGAGCGGGCCCGCGCCGACGGCGCCCGCTTCGTCCTCGCCTCCACCTCGGAGGTCTACGGCGACCCGCTGGAGCACCCGCAGCGCGAGACCTACTGGGGCAACGTCAACCCGGTCGGCCCGCGCAGTGTCTACGACGAGTCCAAGCGGTTCGCCGAGGCGCTGACCACCGCCCACCGCCAGGTGCACGGCACCGACACCGCCATCGTCCGTATCTTCAACACCTACGGCCCCCGTATGCGCACCGGCGACGGCCGCGCCGTGCCCACCTTCATCGCCCAGGCGCTGGACGGCATGCCGCTCACCGTGGCGGGCGACGGCAGCCAGACCCGGTCCCTGTGCTACGTCGACGACACCGTGGACGGCGTCCTCGCCCTGGCCGCCTCCGGGGAAACGGGCCCGGTGAACATCGGCGGCGGCGAGGAGATCACCGTGCTGGAGCTGGCCCGGCGCATCGTCGAGCTCACCGGCTCCGGCTCCCGCATCCGCTTCGTCGAACGCCCCGTCGACGACCCCGGCCGGCGCCGGCCCGACACCACCCTCGCGCGGGAGCGGCTCGGCTGGCGGCCGCGGGTCGGCTGGAGCGAGGGGCTGGAGCGGACCATCGGCTGGTTCGCGCACTCCGTGGCGGCCTGAGCCGGATCGTTCACCGCGTAACCATCTGCCACATAAGGTGATTTATCCGGATCTTTCTGTAATTGAGCTGTCTCCAAGTGTTTGAGACAGCCGCCCCGCGGCACCCGCGAGACCGAAGGCACAGCGACACAGCAGCCCCACGAGCCGCCAGGGGCCACAGGAGAACCGCCGAAGACCTCGCGAGACCCACCCGCCGTCCCGGACGGAGCACCCCCCATGCGCATCCTCGGTATCAACGCCCTGTTCCACGACCCGGCCGCCGCCCTCGTCGTCGACGGCAGGACCGTTGCCGCCGCCGAGGAGGAACGCTTCAGCCGCCGCAAGCACGGCAAGCGGCCGGTGCCGTTCTCCGCCTGGGAGGTACCGGAGCTGTCGGCGCGCTGGTGCCTGGAGCACGCCGGGATACGGCCCGGGGAGCTGGACGCCGTCGCCTACTCCTTCGACCCCCGGCTCGCCCGTCCCGCCCGCGACATGGGCCTGGACGACCCCTGGGACCCGCTGCGCCTGGAGTACGCCCGCCGCGCCCCCGAGTTCCTCGCCGAGGCGCTGCCCGGGCTCGACCCCGAGCAGGTCGTCTTCGTCCCGCACCACGTGGCGCACGCCGCCTCCGCGGGGCCCGCCTCCCCGCACCCCGACAACGACGTCCTCGTCCTGGACGGCCGCGGCGAGTGCGCCTCCCACCTCGCCGGCCGCTACCGCGACGGCAAGCTCGACACCCTGTCCGCCCAGGCGCTGCCGCACTCCCTCGGCCTGGTCTACGAGGAGCTCACCGAGCACCTCGGCTTCCTGCGCAGCAGCGACGAGTTCAAGGTGATGGCGCTCGCCTCCTACGGCAAACCCCGCTTCCTGGAGAGGCTGCGCGAGCACGTCCACGCCACCGGCGACGGGGGATTCCACGCCCACGGCGTCGACTGGGCCGCGTTCGCCCCGGCCCGCGCCAAGGACGAGGACTGGACCCCGGACCACGCCGACCTCGCCGCCAGCGCCCAGGCGGTCCTGGAGGAGACGCTGCTGGACCTCGTCCACTGGCTGCACCGCGAGGCCGGCGGCGAGACGCTCACCATGGCGGGCGGCGTCGCCCTCAACTGCGTCGCCAACTCCAAAATCGCCCGGCAGGGCCCGTACCGGCGGGTGTGGGTGCAGCCCGCCGCCGGCGACGCCGGCACCGCCCTCGGCGGCGCCCTGCACCTGGCCGCGCGGGAAGGCGCCCCGCAGCCCATGCCCGGCGCCGACCTCGGCCGCGGCTGGAGCGAGGCGGAACTGCGCGCCTGGCTGGAGACGGCCGCCGTCCCCTACGAGGAACCCGGCGACATCGCCGAGACCGTCGCCGCGGAACTGGCCCGGGACGGCATCGTCGCCTGGTTCCAGGGCCGCAGCGAGTACGGGCCGCGCGCCCTCGGGCACCGCTCCCTGCTGGCGCACCCGGGCCGCGCGGAGAACCTGGAACGCCTCAACCACGTCAAGGGCCGCGAGGAGTTCCGGCCGGTCGCCCCGATGGTGCTGGCCGACCGCGCCCCCGAGATCTTCGACGGTCCGGTCCCGAGCCCCTACATGCTCTTCGTGCACGACGTCGCGCCCGCCTGGCGCGACCGCATCCCGGCCGTCGTCCACGTCGACGGCACGGCCCGCATCCAGACCGTCGAGGAGCGCCGCGAACCGCTCGTCGCCCGCATGCTCACCGCCTTCGAGCGGCGCACCGGACTGCCCGTCGTCGTCAACACCAGCCTCAACACCGCCGGCCGGCCCATGGTCGACGACCCGCGCGACGCCCTGGAGTGCTTCGGGTCCGCCCCCGTGGACCTGCTGGCCCTCGGACCGTTCGCGATCCGCCGTCGGAAGGCGTTCGCATGACCCCGTACGCCGTCGTGATCCCCACCCTCGCGCGCGACACCCTCGCCGACTGCCTGGCCGCGCTCGCCGCCGCGACGGGACCGCGCCCCGAGCAGATCGTCCTGGTCGACGACCGGCCGGAGCCGGAGGCCGGGGCGGGAGCGCTGGAGTACCCGCTCGGCGTCCTCGGCGACCTGCGCGCCCGCACGGTGGTGCTGCACAGCGGCGGGCGCGGGCCGGCCGCCGCCCGCAACACCGGCCTGCGCGCCGTCACCGCGCCGTGGACCGCCTTCCTCGACGACGACGTCCAGGTCGGCCCCCACTGGTGCGACCAGCTCGTCCAGGACCTCACCGAGGCCGCCCCCGACACCGGGGCCGTGCAGGGCGTGATCGCCGTCCCGCTGCCCGGCGAGCGCCGCCCCACCGACTGGGAACGCGCCACCGCCGGCCTGGCCCGGGCCCGCTGGATCACCGCCGACATGGCCTACCGCACCGAGGCGCTCAAGCAGGTCGGCGGCTTCGACGAACGCTTCACCCGCGCCTTCCGCGAGGACGCCGACCTCGCCCTGCGCGTCCTGCGCGCCGGCTGGCGCATCCGGCAGGGCCGCCGCACCACCCGGCACCCGGTGCGCCCCGCCGCCCGCTGGGTCTCCCTCGCCCAGCAGCGCGGCAACGCCGACGACGCCCTGATGCGGCACCTGCACGGCCCGGACTGGTGGGAGAAGGCGGTGGCCCCCCGCGGCCGCATCCGCCGGCACGCCGCCGTCACCGCCGCCGGCGCGGCCGCCCTCGCCCTGGCCGCGGCCGGCCGCCCCCGGGCCGCCGCGCTCGCCGGGCTCGGCTGGGCCGCCGGCACCGCCGAGTTCGCCTGGGCCCGCATCGCCCCCGGACCCCGCACCCGGTACGAGGTGACGACCATGCTCGTCACCAGCGTCCTCATCCCGCCGGCCGCGACCTGGCACCGGCTGAGCGGGGCGTGGCGGCACCGGAACGCCCCCGCCTGGCAGGAGGTGGCCGCATGAGCCGCGTCCGGGCCGTCCTGTTCGACCGCGACGGCACCCTCGTCCACGACGTCCCCTACAACGGCGACCCCGGCCGGGTGAAGCCCGTCGACGGCGCCCGCGAGGCGCTCGCCCTGCTGCGCGAGCGCGGCATCCGCACCGGCGTCGTCACCAACCAGTCCGGCGTCGCCCGCGGACTGCTCACCGACGCCGACGTCCGCGCCGTCAACCGGCGCGTCGACGAACTGCTCGGCCCGTTCGACGTGTGGGCGGTGTGCCCGCACGGCCCCGGCGACGGCTGCCACTGCCGCAAGCCGGAGCCCGGCCTGGTGCTCCGGGCGGCCGGGCGGATGGGCACCGACCCGGCCGACTGCGTCGTCATCGGCGACATCGGCGCCGACGTGGAGGCCGCCCGCCGGGCCGGCGCCCACGGCATCCTCGTCCCGAACGAGCGGACCCGCCCGGAGGAGACGGCGGCGGCCGAGCACGTCGCGACCAACCTGCCGACCGCCGTCCGCGCGGTGCTCGGCGGACGGCCGCCCGCGGGCCGGATCGTGGCGGACGAACGCCCCCTGAAGCGGGCCTACGCCCCCCAGCCCCCCACCGACCCGCGCGGGAGGCCGCGATGAACGCCGAGTCCGTGAGGGACGAGCAGGCCGCGAGGACGGCGGAGCCCGGGCGGCGGGCCGAAGCCGTGCGCAGGGCCGTCGTCACCCGGCTCGACAGCTTCGGGGACGTCCTGCTCGCCGGGCCCGCCGTCCGCGCCGTCGCCGCCCGCGCCGAGCACGTCACCCTGCTGTGCGGGCCGCGCGGCGCGCCCGCCGCCCGGCTGCTGCCCGGCGTGGACGAGGTGCTGGTCTGGGACGCCCCCTGGGGCGGCTTCGACCCGCCTCCCGTGGACCGCGCCGAGATCGACGCCCTGGCCGACCGCATCGACGCCGACACGGGCCTGATCCTGACCTCCTTCCACCAGTCCCCGCTGCCCACCGCCCTGCTCCTGCGCCTGGCCGGCGTCGGCTACCTCGCCGCGGACAGCGTGGACTACCCCGGCTCCCTGCTGGACCTGCGCCACCGCCGCCCCCCGCACGCCCACGAGGCCGAGGCGGCCCTCGCGCTCGCCGAGGCGGCGGGCTTCCCCCGCCCGGACGACGGACGGCTGCGCGTCCTGGACCCGCCCCCCACCACCGGACTGACCGGCCCCGGCCCGTACGTCGTGCTGCACCCCGGCGCCAGCGTCCCCGCCCGCGCCTGGAGCCCCGGGCGCTGCGCCGAGGCGGTGCGGGAACTGACCGCCGCCGGGCACCGGGTCGTCGTCACCGGCGGCCCCGGCGAACGCGAGCTGACCGCCCGCGTGGCCGGGGAGCACGCCCTCGACCTCGGCGGCCGGACCAAGGCCCCCGAACTGGCCGGGGTCCTCGCCGGCGCCGCCGCCGTCGTCACCGGCAACACCGCCCCCGCCCACCTGGCCGCCGCCGTCGGCACCCCGGTCGTCTCCCTGTTCGCACCGGTGGTCCCGGCCGAGCGCTGGCGCCCGTACGGCGTGCCGTACGTGCTGCTCGGCGACCAGGACGCGCCCTGCGCGGACAGCCGCGCCCGGGAGTGCCCCGTCCCCGGCCACCCGTGCCTGAACTCCGTCACCGGCACCGACGTGGCCGCCGCCGTCGACAAGCTCCTGGGGGAAGCATGAGGATCCTCATCTGGCACGTGCACGGGTCGTGGACCACGGCCTTCGTGCAGGGCCCGCACACCTACCTCGTCCCGGTCACCCCCGACCGCGGACCCGACGGCCTGGGCCGCGCCCGCACCTGGGACTGGCCCGAGTCGGTGGTCGAGGTACCCCCGGAGCGGCTGCGCGACGAGGAGATCGACGTCGTCGTCCTCCAGCGCCCGCACGAGCTCGGCCTCGTCGACCAGTGGCTGGGCCGCCGCCCGCCGCTGGTCTACCTGGAGCACAACGCCCCGGACGGCGACGTGCCCCACACCCGCCACCCCGCCGCCGGCATCCCCGGCGTCACCCTCGTCCACGTCACCCACTTCAACCGCCTGATGTGGGACAGCGGCACCACCCCCACCACGGTGATCGAGCACGGCATCATCGACCCCGGCCCCCGCTGGACCGGCGAGCTGGAGCGCGCCGCCGTCGTCGTCAACGAACCGATCCGGCGGGGCCGGACCACCGGCACCGACCTGCTGCCGGAGTTCTCGCGGGCCGCCCCCCTCGACGTGTTCGGCATGCGCACCGAGGGCCTCGCCGTCCACCTCGGCCTCCCCCCCGACCGCTGCCGCACCCTCGACCTGCCCCAGGACGAGCTGCACACCGAGCTCGCCAGGCGGCGCGTCTACGTCCACCCCGTCCGCTGGACCTCCCTCGGCCTGTCCCTGCTGGAGGCCATGCACCTGGGCATGCCCGTCGTCGCCCTCGCCACCACCGAGGTGACCGAGGCGGTGCCGCCCGGCGCCGGAGTGGTCTCCCACCGCATCGACGTACTGACCGAGGCCGTACGGGACTTCCTGGCCGATCCGGCGCACGCGCGCGCGGTCGGCGGGGCGGCGCGTGCGGCGGCCCTCGCCCGCTACGGGGTGTCCCGCTTCCTGGACGACTGGGAGCGGCTGCTCAAGGAGGTGACCCGATGAGGATCGCCATGGTGTCCGAGCACGCCAGCCCGCTCGCCGCACTCGGCGGCGTCGACGCCGGCGGCCAGAACGTCTACGTGGCCCGCCTGACCGAGGAACTGGCGGCACGCGGTCACGACGTCACCGTGTACACCCGCCGGGACGCGGCCGGCCTGCCCGACCGGGTGCCCCTGCCCGGCGGGGCCGTGGTCGAGCACGTGCCGGCCGGGCCGCCCGAGGCCGTCCCCAAGGACGACCTCTTCCCGTACATGCCCGCCTTCGGCGCCCACCTGGCGCGCGCCTGGGCACGGGAGCGGCCCGACGTGGTGCACGCCCACTTCTGGATGTCCGGCATGGCCGCCGGCACCGGCGCCCGCCCGCACGGCATCCCCGTCGTGCAGACCTTCCACGCCCTGGGCACCGTCAAGCGGCGCCACCAGGGCGGCGCGGACACCAGCCCGCCCGAGCGGATCGGCATCGAACGGCAGATCGGCCGCACCTGTCAGCGCGTGCTGGCCACCTGCACCGACGAGGTGATGGAACTCGCCGACATGGGCGTGCCGACCCGGCAGGTCTCCGTGGTGCCCTGCGGCGTGGACGCCGGGCACTTCCGCCCCGGCGCCGGCACCGGCGGCACGCCCCCGCGCAGGCTGCGCCACCGGCTGCTGGCCTGCGGCCGGCTCGTCCCCCGCAAGGGATACGACCAGGCCGTCCGCGCCCTCGCGCACATCCCCGGCACCGAACTGGTCCTCGCGGGAGGCCCTCCCGGCGACGCGATCGGCGCCGACCCGGAGGCCCGGCGCCTGCTGCGGATCGCCGAGGAGACCGGCGTCGCCGACCGGGTGCGGCTGCTCGGCGCGGTCGACCCGCACGACATGCCCGCCCTGATCCGCAGCGCCGACCTGGTGCTGTGCACCCCCGTCTACGAGCCCTTCGGCATCGTGCCGCTGGAGGCCATGGCGTGCGGCGTGCCCGTCCTCGCCACCGACGTCGGCGGCCACCGCGATTCCGTCGCCGACGGCGTCACGGGACGGCTCGTGCCCCCGCAGGACCCCGGGGCGATCGCGGAGGCGGCGCGCGCGCTCCTCGCCGACGAAGGGCTGCGCCGCCGGTACGGCACGGCCGGCCGCGAACGCGTCCTGGCCCACTACACCTGGCGTCGCGTCGCCGACGGCGCCGAGCAGGTCTACCGCCAGACGCTCGCCGACCACGCACTGTCGAAGGAGGTGGCGTGATGACCGTGCACCCGCCGATCACCGGGCACTGTGACGAACTCCAGGACGCGCTGACCGGGTTCCGGGCCTCGGCGCACATCACCGAACGGTGGGGGGCGCGGCTGGCCGCCGTGCTGTCCGGCGGCGGACGGCTGCTGGCCGCCGGCAACGGCGGCAGCGCCGCCCAGGCCCAGCACCTGACCGCCGAGATCGTCGGCCGTTACCGCGACGACCGGCCGCCGTTCTCCGCGATCGCCCTGCACGCCGACACCTCCTCCACCACCGCCATCGCCAACGACTACGGCGTGGACGAGGTGTTCGCCCGCCAGGTCCGCGCCCACGGCCGCCCCGGCGACGTCCTGATGCTGCTGTCCACCTCCGGCGCCAGCGCCAACCTGCTCTCCGCCGCCGACGCCGCGCGCGCCGTGGGCGTCCGGGTGTGGGCGCTGACCGGGCCGGCCCCCAACCCGCTGATGGCCGGCAGTGACGAGTCCCTGTGCGTGGAGGCGGCCACCACCGCCACCGTCCAGGAGATCCACCTGGTGGCGGTGCACATGGTCTGCGCGGCCTTCGACGCGGCGCTGGAACGCGCCGCCGTCGGCGCCGCGCGGGGCGGCCCCGGAGGTGAGCGGACGGATGGCTGACAAGACCCCGCTGCTCGTGGTCGGCGACGCCCTGCTCGACCGCGACCTGAGCGGCTCCGCCGACCGGCTCGCGCCCGACGCGCCCGTGCCGGTCGTCGCCGAGTGCGCCGAACGGGTCCGGCCGGGCGGGGCGGCGCTCGCCGCCTACCTGGCCGCCCGCGACGGCCGCGAGGTCACCCTCGTCGCCGGGACGGGCGACGACGCCGCCAGCCGCGAACTGCGCGACCTGCTGGAACCGTGGCTGACGCTGATCCCGCTGCCGCTGACCGAACCGCTCTCCGAGAAGACCCGCGTCCTGGCCCAGGACCGGCCCGTCGTCCGCCTCGACCGGGGCGGCGGGCATGTCCGCGAAGCCACCGACGCCGCCCGCGCCGCCGTACGCGAGGCCCCGGCCGTGCTCGTCTCCGACTACGGCCGCGGCGCCGCCGACGCCCTGCGCGACGTCCTGGCCGAGCGCCCCCCGCTGGTGTGGGACCCGCACCCGCGCGGCGGCCCGCCGGTCCCCGGCACCCGCCTGGTCACCCCCGCCGAGAAGGAGGCGCACGGCTTCGCCCCGCGGGACGGCGGCCCCCCGGGCACCCTGCGCGCCGCCGCGCGCAACGCCGCCGCCCTGGTGCGCGAGTGGCGGGCCGCCTCCGTCGCGGTCACCCTCGGCTCCCGCGGCGCCCTGCTCTCCTACGGCGAGCACCCGCTGCTCGTCCCCGCGCCCGCCGCCCATCACGGCGACTCCTGCGGCGCGGGCGACCGGTTCGCCGCCACCGCCGCCGGGCTGCTCGCCGACGGCGCGCTGGTGGGGGAGGCGGTCGAGGGCGCCGTCGCCGCCGCCTCGGCGTTCGTCGCCGCCGGCGGCGCGGGCGCCGTGCCCCGCCCCGACGCCCGGCCCGCGCCCACACCGCCCCCCGACGCGGACGACCCGCACGCCCTCGCCGCCCGGGTCCGCGCCCAGCACGGCACCGTGGTCGCCGCGGGCGGCTGCTTCGACCTGCTGCACGCCGGGCACGTCGGGCTGCTCCAGGCCGCCCGACGGCTCGGCGACTGCCTGGTGGTGTGCGTCAACTCCGACGCCTCCGTGCGGCGCCGCAAGGGCGAGGGCCGCCCGGTCAACCCGCTCGCCGACCGCATCCGGGTGCTGCGCGCCCTGGCCTGCGTCGACGCCGTCGCCGTCTTCGACGAGGACACCCCCGAACGCCTCCTGGCCGACCTGCGCCCCGACGTGTGGGTCAAGGGCGGCGACTACGCGGGCGCCGAACTCCCCGAGGCGGCCCTGCTCCAGGAGTGGGGCGGCCAGGCGGTCCTCCTGCCGTACCTGGACGGCCGGTCCTCCACGGCGCTGATGGCGCGGGCGGCGGAGGGGGTGCGATGACCGGGGCACCCGCACCCCGCGCCCCCCGGCTCCTGGTTCTGCGCGCCCTCGGCCTCGGCGACCTGCTCGCCGGCGTCCCCGCGCTGCGCGCCCTGCGCCGCGCCCACCCGGACCACGAACTGGTGCTGGCCACCCCGGGGGAGCTGGCGCCGGTCGTCGCGGCGACCGGCGCCGTGGACCGGCTGCTGCCCGCCGCCGGGCCGGGCCGGGCGGTGCCCCGCGCCCTGGACTGGACCGGGCCGCCCCCGGAGATCGCCGTCGACCTGCACGGCAACGGCCCGCCCAGCCACCGCCTGCTCATGCGCCTGCGCCCGCGCAGGCTGCTGGCGTTCGCGCACCCGGAGACCCCCGGGATCGACGGCCCGCCCTGGTACGCGGAGGAACACGAACGGGACCGCTGGTGCCGGCTGCTGACCTGGTACGGCATCGACGCCGACCCCGCCGACCTGCTGCTGCCCCGCCCGCCGGGCCCGTCCCCGGCCCCCGGGGCCGTCGTCCTGCACCCCGGCGCGGGCGCCCCCTCCCGCTGCTGGCCCGTCGAACGGTACGCGGCCGTCGCCCGGGCGCTGCGCGAGCGGGGCCGCAGGGTCGTGGTCACCGGGGGAGCGGACGAGGCCGGCCTCGTGGCCCGGCTCGCCCGGGCGGCCGGACTGCCCGGGACCGACGTCTTCGCCGGCGGCCTGCCCTACGGCGAGCTGTCCGCGCTCGTCGCCGGCGCCCGTGCCGTGGTCAGCGGCGACACCGGCATCGCCCACCTGGCCGTCGCCCACGCCGCCCCGTCCGTCACCCTCTTCGGCCC
>NZ_WYCT01000213.1 GCF_011008945.1 Streptomyces harenosi | reverse complement strand
CGGGCAGGCGGCGGGCGGCGGTGCGGAAGGTGCCGTGGGGCCGGCCGGGCGTTCCCTCGGAGCGGGGGAAGAACTCGTACCAGGCGCCGTACAGGGCGCGTTCGCGTTCCACCAGCAGGGGCAGCGGCTCGCTGGAGGTGACCAGTTCCCGCAGCGGATGGGCGGCCAGGACCGCGTCCACCTCCGGCGTCAGCGCCGCCGCCAGCCGCGCCGCCGGCGGCAGGCCGTCGTCGCGCAGCGCCGCCGCCGCGGCCCGCACCACGGCCCGCCCCGCGCCGTCCGGGACGGCCGCGGCGGCCCGCTCGTACAGCTCGGCGCCCTCCTCCAGGACGACTCCGGTGTCGATCCCGGCCGGGATCTTGATGTGCGCGTGGCGGCGCCAGGTGGTGACCGGATCGCTCCACGCCTCCACCCGGAAGGTCCAGTGGCCTTCGGCCGCCGGGGTGACCTGCGCCCCCCACCGGTCGGTGCCCGGCGCCAGTTCGCGCATCGGCGTCCACGGGCCGGGACGGCCCTGCGGGTCCTCCAGCACCACGTTGGCGGCGACCGCGTCGTGCCCCTCCCGGAACACGGTGGCGGTGACCTCGAACGTCTCCCCCGCCACCGCCTTCGCCGGGCGCCTGCCGTGCTCCACGACCGGCCGGACGTCCCGCACCGGAATGCGGCCCGTCTCCCGCGCCGTATTCGTCGGTCTCATCGGTTCTCACCTCCGCCGTGCTCGCGGCCGGGCTCTTGGTGCCGGGCCAGATGGTCAAGCTGCGCCGGAGGGGGTCCCGCTCCCCGCCGGGGAATGCCGCTCCACCGCCGACGGCCTCCGTCCGGCGGCAGTCGCCGCACGCGGCCGTTCTCCCGGTTCCTCCGCGGAGGCGGCCAGGCCCGTCCGCAGATACCGTTCGGCGGCGTCCGCGGCCTCGCGGGCGCACCGCTTCCGCATGAGCGCGCACAGGGCGTGACCCGAGTCCTCGAAGGCTCCCCGCACCGCTCGGTCGGCGGGGGACGCCAGCATCATCCGTTCCCACGCCCGGTAACGCCGCAGTTGCCGGGCGACCTCGGATTTCGCGGGTAGCAGCATGGTGCTGTTCACCTTCCGGGACCCGATGGCACGTTCCCGACGGTCGGGCGGTGGCCGCGCGTGCAGGGCTTGGCTCCGTTTACGGGCGATCGAGTTCTTCACACATGGTGCACGGGTGACGACCCAGCGTCTTGTTGGAACTTCAACCATTGGAGACCCGCCGCCGTCCGCTCGTGTTGCACGAACGGACTACTGCTCTCACGCTGGAGTGACTCAGAAGCGCCATGTGCTCACGCTTCGTGTACGGGGAGTCCGTCCCGCGGGGACGGGAACGGGCGAGAGCCTCGCGGTGAGGAGCCAACGACGATGAAGACCGCAGTGCCCTGCTACTACCACCTCGACGTGGAAGTCAGCCCGGAACGGGTCGGACAGGTCAGGCGCATCCTGGCCGCTCACCTCAGGTTCTGGGACCTGGAGAATCTCGTCGAACCCGTGTGCCGCGGCGCGGAGATGCTGCTCCGGGCGATCGACGAGCACGCCAGCGACAAGAACACGTCGATCGAGATGTGGTGGAACGGCCAGCATCTCATCACGGCCGTAGGGGGCAACGACCACGCGCTCCGCCCGGACCAGGACCTGCGCGGCTGCCTGGAGCACCTCGCCGCGAACAGCGACGGCTGGGGCTGCTGCGCCACCGACACCGGAGCCAAGGTCATCTGGTTCTCCCAGCGGGCCCGCGCCGGCGAGCGCGTCCCGCTGGTGCCGACGGTGCCCATGCCGGACACCAGCGAGGGACTGGAGCTGCCACGCGAGACGCCGGTCACGGCGCGGCTGGCGCACCCGGCGAGCATGCCGAGCGAACCGGGCACGTCGGGCGGCGTGCTGGAGGAGGCCCGGTGACCGGCGCCCACCCGGCCCGGGCCGGGGTGCCCGCCTGGAGCGGGCACCCCTACCCCCTGGGGGCCACCTACGACGGACAGGGCACCAACTTCGCGCTCTTCAGCGAGGTCGCCGAACGCGTCGACCTGATCCTCGTCGCCGACGACGGCTCCCACCACAGCGTCCGGATGGCCGAGGTGGACGGCTTCGTCTGGCACTGCTACCTGCCCGGCGTCGGACCGGGGCAGCGCTACGGCTACCGGGTGCACGGGCCGTGGGCCCCGGCCGTGGGCCACCGGTGCAACCCGGCCAAACTGCTCCTCGACCCGTACACCCGCGCGGTGGACGGACAGGTCGACAGCCATCCCTCCCTCTTCGAGCGTGCCCCGGGCGGCCCCGACCCGGCCGACAGCGCCGGGCACACCATGCTGGGCGTGGTCACCGACCCGTTCTTCGACTGGGGCGACGACCGCCCGCCCCGGCGCCCCTACGCCGACACCGTCATCTACGAGGCGCACGTCAAGGGAGTCACGCGCACCCACCCCGACGTGCCGCCCGAACTCCGCGGCACCTACGCCGGTCTCGCCCACCCGGCCGTCGTGGAGCACCTGACCTCCCTCGGCGTCACCGCGGTGGAGCTGATGCCCGTCCACCAGTTCGTGCACGACGGCGTGCTCCAGGACCGCGGCCTGTCGAACTACTGGGGCTACAACACCATCGGCTACTTCGCTCCGCACAACGGCTACGCCGCCCGCGGCACTCGCGGCCAGCAGGTCACCGAGTTCAAGGCGATGGTCAAGACGCTGCACGAGGCCGGACTCGAGGTGATCCTCGACGTGGTCTACAACCACACCGCCGAGGGCAACCACCTGGGCCCGACCCTCTCCTTCCGCGGCATCGACAACGCCTCCTACTACCGTCTGGTCGACGGCGACTGGGAGCACTACTACGACACCACCGGCACCGGCAACAGCCTGCTGATGCGGCATCCCTACGTCCTCCAGCTGATCATGGACTCGCTGCGGTACTGGGTCACCGAGATGCACGTCGACGGCTTCCGCTTCGACCTCGCGGCCACCCTGGCCCGGCAGTTCCACGAGGTGGACCGGCTGTCGGCGTTCTTCGACCTGATCCAGCAGGACCCGGTCATCAGCCGCGTCAAGCTGATCGCCGAGCCCTGGGACGTGGGCGAGGGCGGCTATCAGGTGGGCAACTTCCCGCCGCTGTGGTCGGAGTGGAACGGCAAGTACCGGGACGTCGTACGGGACTTCTGGCGCGGCGAGGACCACACCCTCGGCGAGTTCGCCTCCCGGCTGACCGGCTCCTCCGACCTGTACCAGCACAGCCGCCGCCGCCCCCGCGCCAGCGTCAACTTCGTCACCGCGCACGACGGGTTCACCCTGCGCGACCTCGTGTCGTACAACGACAAGCACAACGAGGCCAACGGCGAGGGCAACCGGGACGGCGAGAGCCACAACCGCTCCTGGAACTGCGGCGCCGAGGGCGAGACCGACGACCCGGCCGTGCTGGAGCTGCGCGCCCGCCAGCAGCGCAACTTCCTGGCGACCCTCATGCTGTCGCAGGGCATCCCGATGCTCTGCCACGGCGACGAACTGGGCCGCACCCAGCGGGGCAACAACAACGCCTACTGCCAGGACAACGAGATCTCCTGGATCGACTGGCGGCTGACCGACGAGCAGCGCGCACTGCTGGACTTCACCCGGTACCTCATCGCCCTGCGCGCCGCCCACCCCGTGCTGCGCCGGCGCCGCTACTTCCGCGGCGAGACGGTCACCCACCAGGACCAGCCGCTGCCCGACCTGGTGTGGCTGCGGCCCGACGCGCGCGAGATGAACGACGACGACTGGCAGCGGCCCGACGCCCACACCGTCGGCGTCTTCCTCAACGGCGACGCCATCGCCGAACCGGACCCGTGCGGCAGGCGGGTGGTCGACGACTCCTTCCTGCTGCTGTTCAACAGCCACTGGGAGCCGGCCCGGTTCCGGCTCCCCGACGCCGCCTACGGGGAGCGCTGGTCGACGCTGATCGACACCGCCGACCCCGACGGCGCCCCCGACGAGGCGGAGCACAAGGCGGGCACCTCGCTGACCGTGGGGCCCCGCAGTCTGGTCCTGCTGTCCCGGCCCTCCCGCTCCGCCCGGTGAGCGGCCGTGGGTCAGCGAGGGCGATGGCGCGCGGTCACCGTGAACTGCGCGCCGTCGGCGTCCCGCAGCACCGCCTCCTCCGCGTCCTCCGCCAGCACGCTGCCGCCGTGCAGCTCCGCGGCCCGGACGCAGGCCGGCACGTCGTCGACGGAGAAGTGGACCTGCCAGTGCGGCCGGATCGCCGGGTCGGGCGCCGCCTCCAGCGCTCCCGACTCGATGCGCGCCACCACGTCCCCCTGGCTGCGCAGGATCACCTCGTCGCCGTCGTACTCGACCTCGCAGCAGCCCGGGCGCTCCGAGGCCCAGTCGAAGATCTCGCCGTAGAAGATGGCGGAGTCGAAGGCGTCGCGCGTGTGGAGGCGGATGAACGCCGGCCGGGCGTTGCGCCAGGTCTCCCAGTCGCTGAACAGCTCGCCCTCCCAGACCCCGAAGGTGGCGCCCTCCCGGTCGGCCAGCAGGGCCGCCCGCCCCGGCGGCAGGGAGATCGGCCCGACCGCGACCGTGCCGCCCCGCTCCTGCACCCGGGAGGCGGCCTCGTTCGCGCTCGGCACGGCGAAGTACGGCGTCCAGGCCACCGCCATCTGCCACATGGCGGCGACCGCGGCGATCCCGGCCACCGGCGCGCCGTTCGCCAGCGCGATGCGGAAGCGGTCGCCGAGCCGGGCCGGGCGCCACTGCCAGCCCAGCACGGCCGAGTAGAACTCCTCGGTGGCCTTCAGGTCCCGGCTGGTCAGACTCACCCAGCAGGGGGCGCCGAAGACGGAGTGCGTGGAGACGACGTTCTTGGCGCCGGTGGGGAAGGTCGTGTCGTGGTTCATGGCAGTAACGTCCTGGTCTCGTCCACCGGCAGCCACCGGTTCCACACCAGTGTCCGGCCGGAACGGCTGCGGGTGCCTGCCGAGTACCCCGGCGGCGGCCCCGAAACGGCGGGCGGGCCCCGGTCGGCCCGGTGGCACGGGGTGGGACGAGTGACGACGATGGATGCGTCGGAGAAGTACCACGAGGCGCGGTACAGGAGAAGCAGTACCACGACAGGCGGCCCCGCGCGGTACAGGCGGCGCCGAAGCACCGGACCGGGAGGTGGCCATGCCCACGGACGGGCGCTCTGAACAGATCTTCGAACTGCAGGAACAGGTCCGGCAGCTCAAGGAGGCGGTGGTCTCGCACGCCGTCGTCGACCAGGCGATCGGGATGATCGTGGCGCTCGGCCGGGTCGCGCCGGACCAGGCATGGGCGGTGCTGAAGCAGGTCTCCCAGCACACCAACATCAAGCTGCGCAACGTGGCGGAGATGATCCTGGTCTGGGGGCGCACCGGAGTGATGCCCGCGCAGATCCGGGCCGAGCTGGAGGACGCCCTCGACCGGCACGGCCCCACCCAGATCCCGGGCGCGCCGCGGGAGTGGTGAGCCGGGCCCGGCCGTGCCGCCCGCCGGGGCGCCGCGGCCCGGCTCGCCCGGAGCGGGCCCGGTTCACCCGGACTCACCCGGTCTCCGCGAGGATCTCCTCCCTGAGCTGGGCGAAGCAGCCGCTGAGCAGGCGGGAGACGTGCATCTGGGAGATGCCGAGCTGCTCCGCTATGCAGCTCTGTGTCATGCCACCGAAGAAGCGCAGGTAGAGAATGGTGCGCTCACGCTCGGGCAGCGCCTGGAGGCAGGGCCGGACGGCCACCCGGTCCACCACCGTGTCGAAGGCCGGGTCCGGGCCGCCCAGCGCGTCGCCGAGGGCGTACCCGTCGGTGCCGGGCATGTCCGCCTCCAGGGACAGCGCGGAGAAGCACTCCAGGGCCTCCATGCCGGTGCGCACGTCGGCGGCCGTCAACTGGGCGTGCGCGGCGATCTCCTCGATCGTCGGGGCGCGTCCGGGAGTGGTCTGCGCCAGCTCCTTCACCGCGCGCCGCACCCGGTTGCGCAGGTCCTGGACCCGGCGCGGCACGTGCAGGGTCCACATGTGGTCGCGGAAGTGCCGCTTGATCTCACCGGTGACGGTCGGTACGGCGTACGCCTCGAAGGCGTGGCCGCGGGCCGGGTCGTAGTGGTCGACGGCCTTGACGAGCCCGAGGGCCGCCACCTGGTAGAGGTCCTCCAGACTCTCGCCGCGCCCGCGGAAGCGGACGGCGATCCGCTCGGCCATGGGCAGCCACGCCTGGATCAGCTCGTCGCGCAGTGCCTTGCGTTCCGGGCCCTCGGGCAGCCGGGCCAGCCGTTCGAAGGCGGCGGCCGTGTCGGGGGCGTCGTCGTGCGGATGCGGCCTGGTTCTGCCGGCCATACGCATGGTGCGCACCTCCCTCAGCAGGGGGGCCGGGTGGACGGACACCATGGGAGGCGGGACCGCTTCGGACCCTTGCGGCGGAGCCGGGCCGGGCGCCCGCCGGCGCACGGCGGCCGCTCCCACGGAGGTGCCTCCGGTCCGAAGCACACACAGGCCATTCCCGGTACTCCCGATTTCCAAACAAATCACCCTAAGTAGTGATAAGTGACATCGAGGAGAATCCGGACGCCCGGAACGTGATGTGCGGCACGCCCGGAACGGTGCCTGATCGGCCCGCCGGCCCGTTCCCGCTGGGCACGGCTTGATCGTCGATCAGTGGCCGGGAGGTCGCCGGCCACGGTGCGTTGTCCTCATTTGACAGTCCGCTTCGGCCCTCGATAGGAAGCAGCTTCAAGAGGTCGAGAGGTGCAGTGTGTACGAGCCGAACGTGGTCGGGGACTGGCAGGAGTACGACGAACATGCCGGTCTGCGCGTTCGCGTCCACCGTCTCGAGGCGGCCGAACCGCCCCGCGGGCGGGACGAGGCGGCCGAGGGGCTGACGTACTTCCGTGTGCGGGTGACCGTCGAGAACCGCGGCAGCCGGCGTCTCGGCATCCACCTGGAGGACGGCCAGATCGACGTGCGCGTCGGTCCCGACGGCGAGAGCGCGTTCATCGACTGGCGCAACTCCCAGTTCGTCGAGGGCTTCGACGTCTACCCGCTGCGCCGGGTCACCGCCGTGCTGTACGCGGCCGGTCCCGAGGCGGCCCTGTCCCAGGTCGACGTGCAGGTGCAACTGCGCGTCGACGAGGAGTGGGCCGACCGCCGGCTGTGGGTGGGCCGGATCGGCGGGCTCCCGGGGGAGGCGGCGGGCACGCCCTGCGCCGCGGGGCGCGAGGGGCTCGTGCACCAGGTCAGCAACTTCCTGCGGGAGCAGGCCGAACCGGACACCGCCTGAGGGCGGTCAGTGCGGGATGCCGTCGATGAGCTCGCGGGCCCCCTGACGCAGCAGCGCCACGGCGACCGAGGTGCCCAAAGTGGCGGCGTCGAGCCGGCCCGCCCACTCGTGGGCGTTGAGGCGCGTCTTGCCGTCCGGGGTGAAGACGCAGGCCCGCAGGGAGAGTTCGCCACCGCGGTCCACCCGCGCGAATCCGGCGATCGGGCTGTTGCAGTGGCCCTGCAGAACGTGCAGGAACATGCGCTCCGCCGTCGCCTCCCGGTGGGTGGCGGGGTGGCTCAGTCCGCCGACCGCCTCGATGAGCTCGCCGTCCCCTTCCCGGCACTGCAGGGCGAGGATGCCCGCGCCGATCGGCGGCATCATCGTCTCCGGCGAGAGCACCTCGCTGATGACGTCCGGGCGGCCGATGCGCTCCAGGCCGGAGACGGCCAGCAGCAGGGCGTCCGCCTCGCCGGCGGCGAGCTTCTCCAGGCGCCGGTTGGCGTTCCCGCGGAACGGAACACACCTCAGATGCGGGTGGCTCGCGGCGAGTTGGGCCACGCGGCGCACCGAGGACGTACCGATCCGGGTCCCGGGCGGCAGCTCGTCCAGGGTCAGCCCGCCCGGGTGGACCAGGGCGTCGCGGATGTCGTCGCGCTTGAGGAAGGCGGCGAACACGGTGCCGGCCGGCAGCGGCCGGTCGGCGGGCACGTCCTTGACGCAGTGCACCGCGAGGTCGGCCTCGCCCGCCAGCAGCGCGGCGTCGACCTCCTTGGTGAACGCGCCCTTGCCCTCGACCTTCGACAGGTCGCCCAGCCACTTGTCGCCGGTGGTGCGCACCGGGACGACCTCGGTGCGCACTCCCGGGTGGAGAGCCGCCAACTCGGCGCGGACGCGCTCGACCTGGGCGAGGGCCATGGGGGAGTCGCGGGAGACGATGCGGATGATTCCGGGGACCGACATGCGGACACGATAGACCCTCGCGGTGGTGCGTGGTGCGGTGCCCGGCTGGTGGCCGGCTCGGCTGCGCCGCCCGCGGCGCCGGGCCGGGCGGGCGGCTCGCCCGGCCCGGCGTCCCCCGTGCGACACGGGCACGGGGCCGCGGAGGCCCGTGTCCGCCCCGGCGGACCGCCCCGAGTCGGGCGCAGGTCAGGCGTAGGGGTCGAAGGGGATCGCCGCGGGCTTGGCCGACGCGAGGTGGGACGCGAAACTGCCGTCCTTCAGGCCGAAGGTGGCGCTGCCGAAGTCGTAGGAGGTCAGCTTGTCGCGCACGCCGGCGGGGTAGCCGTTCCAGCCGACCAGGGCCGGGTAGTGCCAGCTGCGCTTGTGGTTCTCCGGCGGCTCGTCGCCGGCGCCGGCCAGGCGGAAGCAGTGCGTGCCGATGCCGTCCTTGTGGTAGACGATCTTGGGGTGGGTGCCGTCGAAGCGGACGGCCGACCTCGCGTGCACGGTGAACGAGCCGTGGTTGGAGGTCGAGACGTACTGCACGGTGCCGTTCTGCACCCACACCACGACGTGCTCCCAGTCGTGCCGGTGGCCGCCGATGCCGCTGCCGGGCAGTGCCTGGTCCTTCTCGAAGTACAGGCCGTACAGGTAGGCGCACCAGCCGTTGTTGCACGCGGAGCGGGAGTAGCCGTTCGTGCGGTCCAGGTCGGCGGCGTCGCGGCAGTCGCCGTCGAGGGCGCCGGCGGGCTTCAGGCCCTGGTTGACCGTGCCGTCCGGGCCGATGGCGGGAGCGGGGTAGCAGCCGTCGGTGTCGTAGTCGTAGGCGGGCTGGTACGCGCGCTCGGCCGCGTCGGCGACGGCGGGCAGCGGCGGCGGCGAGGCGGCGAAGGCGGTGGCGGGGAAGGCGATGACGAGGGCGACGGCGCCCGCCAGGACGGTGAGTCCTCTGCGGCGGCGGGTCTGGGGGCCTCTCGGCGGCACGGTGTCCTCCTCCTGGTCGGAGTGCGGCCCAACTGCCGCACTGACAAGAGGAGTTCAGCTTTCCGGATCTTTTCTGCCGGGCCAAGAGGCACAGGCGTCACCGCGGTGAAGGAAAGATCAACACTCGGCGGCCGGGTGACGGCCCGTCAGGCCAGGTCGTCCGGGAGGTCGGCCGCCGACTCCTCCGGCGCCAGGTCGGGGCGCAGCCGCAGCCAGGACGGCTGCCGCAGCATCCCCTCCCGGGTGCGGGTGCTGTAGCGGACCTCGCCGACCAGCCGGGGCACCACCCAGCGCGCCCCCGGCACCCGGGGGACGGGATCGAAGGGGCACACCCGTGTCGCGGCGGCGTGCAGCAGCGCGGCCAGCTCCGTGCGTTCGGCCTCGCTCCAGCCGGTGCCCACCCCGCCGACGTAGCGCAGCCGCCCCCCGGCCCGCTGGCCGACCAGCACGGCACCCGGCAGGCCCGAGAGCCGCCCCTTGCCGGGCAGCCAGCCGCCAACGACCACGTCCTCGCTGTTCATGTTGCGGATCTTGATCCAGGCCCGGGAGCGCACCCCGGGCTCGTACACGGAGTCCAGCCGCTTGCAGACCAGGCCCTCCAGCCCGTGCTCGCGGGTGGCGCGCAGGGCGCGCTCGCCGTGCCCGACGAGCGCCGCAGGTGTCGACCAGGAGGGCCCGGTCAGCTCCAGCCCCTCCAGTTCCTCGCGCCGGCGTGCGTAGGGGAGCGGGAGGAGGGAGCGCCCGGCCAGGTGCATCACGTCGAACAGCACCAGGTGCACGGGGACCGCCGCCGCCCGCCGGGCCGCCCGTTCGGGGGCGTGGGCCAGCCCCATCCGGGACTGGAGGAGCTGGAAGCTGGCGCGGCCCCGCGCGTCCAGCGCCAGGACCTCCCCGTCCAGCACGGCGGGGGTGGTGCCGAGCGCGGTGGCCAGCGGGGACAGTTCCGGGTAGGCGGGTGTGATGTCCTGGCCGGAGCGGGCGCGCAGCAGCAGCCTTCCGTCGCCGGGCAGGTAGACCACCACACGCTGGCCGTCCTGCTTGGTCTCGTAGGCCCAGCGCGCGTCCTGCGCGGCGGGCGGCAGGGCGCCGGGCGTGGCGAGCATCGGGGGGATGAGCGGCAGGTCCACGGGGTGAGGTGTCGACGGTGCGGGGCGCCGCCACGCGCGTTGCGCGGCGGTTTCCCCTGAACGGCGCCGGCCGGCCCGCCGCGTACGCCCGGGGCCCGGGGGACGGCCGCCGTCTCCGGGCGGGCCGGACGGCGGCGGAACCACGGGGAGAGGTCCGCGCGGGCCGGTGGCGGCAGCACCACGGGACGGCCCGGCCGCGGCGGTGGCGGCCGGGCCCCTCCCCGTGCGCGACGAACCGTCCCGGCTCAGCCCACCGAGGAGGCCGCGTCGGCCGGGGCGCCCTCGGCCGCGGGCGCGGCGGTGGTGGCGGCGGGCCGCCGGCGGGGGATGAAGGCGGCGACGGCGAAGGCCAGCAGGGCGGCTCCGGCGCCGATGGCCAGGACGGTCCGGAAGCCGTCCCGGGACGGCAGCGGGACACCGCCGAGGCTGGTGGTCATCTGGGCCAGGATCACACCGGCGGTCGGCCGCGCCCTGGTGCCGCCGCGGGCGGCCTCCGCCCGGCGCGGCTGCCGCGCGGGGAGCACCGGGGCGACCGGGTGGGAAGACGGACGGTGACGGGGGGCGCGCACGGTACGCGGCCGGGGACGAATCCGTCACCGGGACCCGTCGGGGGAGGTCGTGGCCGTGTCCGACGCCGGGCCCGGCAGGGGAGGTGAGGGGCGTATCCGGCAGGTGGGGGTGTCCGTCACCGGGACCGGCCCGGAGAAGTGGCGGGCGGTACGTCAGCGGGGGTCCGGTCGCTGACGGGACGGCCGTCCGCCGGATGCGGGACGCGCGTCCCCGGCCCGCGCCTCCGCCGACTTGCCCGGTGCCGCCGCACTCCGCGGTCCCGGCTCCCGCAGCCCGGACAGCAGCAGCCGTCCCACCGCGGGCAGCGCGATCAGCGGCAGCAGGGCCGTCCGGAGCGACGTGGCGTCGGCCAGCGCCCCCACGGCCGGGGCGGCCAGACCGCCGACACTCACCGTCAGGCCCAGCGTCACCCCGCTCGCCGTGCCCACCCGCCGCGGCAGGAAGTCCTGGCCCAGCGTGATGTGCAGGGAGAAGGGGACGTACAGGCCGGCCGAGGCCAGTGCCACCCACGCGTACACGGCCGGACCCGGGACGAGCACCACCCCGGCGACCGCGACGGCCGTCAGCGTGTACGACCACCGCACCACCGCCGGCCGCCCGAAGCGGTCGGCGAGCCGGCCCCCGGCCAGCGTGCCCACCGCGCCGCCCAGGTAGAGGACGAACAGCGCCGCCGTGGCGGCCGCCTCCCCGCCCCCGGTCCGCTCGCGGACGTGAGGGCCGACGAACGTGCTCAGAGCGACGAAGACCACCGAGCGGCACACGATGGCCGAGGACAGCCGCAGGAACGACGGCCAGTCGTCGCGCCCGGACGCCACGGCGGCCCCCGGGCTCCCGCCCGGTGCCGCGCCGCGCCCGGCCGAGCGCGCCGCCGCCGCGCACAGCACCGCCCCCACCACGCCCGGGACCGCCAGCAGGAACGAGGCACGCAGGCCCCCGGCCGCCAGGACGGCCCACACCAGCGGCGGCGCCAGGGCGAAGCCGATGTTGCCGCCCAGGGAGAACCAGCCCATCGCGGTGTGGCTGCCGCGCGCCGCCGCCCGTGCCGCACGGGCGGCTTCCGGATGCCAGGCGGCGACCCCGACACCCGAGACGGCGACCACCGCCAGGGTCAGCGCGTAGGAGCCGGCCAGGCCGCTCAGCGCGACCCCCGCCCCGCCGGCCAGCGCGCTCAGCGGCAGCAGCCACGGCATCGCCCACCGGTCGGTGAGCGCCCCGAACAGCGGCTGCACCAGCGAGGACAGCAAGGAGGCGGCCAGGACGACGCCCGAGGCCGCCGCGTAGGTGTAGGCACGTTCGGCGACGAAGTACGGCACCAGGGCGGCCACGGCCCCCTGATGGACGTCGACGCAGGCGTGCGCCAGGGACAACAGTACGAGGGGAACGTTGCGCTTCACGGTCACCCGGTGATCGTCACGCGCCGGGCGGCCGGCCCGCTTTCGATAATCTGCCCACTTGTGCCGCACATCCGCCACACCCCCACGGCCCCCACCCGCGCCCAGTCCCTGGCCTCCGGGCAGCGCGTCGACGCCCACCGGCACGACGACCACCAGATCGTCTACGCGGGCTCCGGCGTGCTGGCCGTCGCCACCGACGCCGGGACCTGGTTCGCGCCCGGCACCCGCGCCCTGTGGGTCCCGGCCGGCACCGTGCACGCCCACCGGGCCTACGGCCGGCTCGACCTGCACCTCGTCGGCCTGCCCCCGGACGACAACCCGCTCGGCCTGGACACGCCCACCGTGCTCGCCGTCAGCCCGCTGCTGCGCGAGCTGATCCTCGCCTACACCCACGACCCCGGCGACAACGGTCCCGAACGCCGCCGCCTGCTCGCCGTCCTGCGCGACCAGTTGCGCGCCTGCCCCCAGCAGCCCCTGCGC
>NZ_WYCT01000212.1 GCF_011008945.1 Streptomyces harenosi | reverse complement strand
GTGTATAAGAGACAGCCCCTGGACCCCCACCCCGATCCGTGTTGTCATGCCTACGTCGTTACATCGATGTAAAAGGCCGGCGACCGGCCGCCACCCGTCCTCGAAGGAGAGGATCCGTGCGCATCAGACGACTCAGAGACCGATTCGCCCTCCTGCTCGCCGCGGCGCTCGGCGTCACGGGACTCACCGCCGCCCCCGCGAGCGCGGTCGACGGCCCCGCGGCGGAGATCCGCGGCCTGAAGGGCGAGTACTACACCCACTCCGCCCCCGGCGCCTTCGACTTCCACGAGCTGAAGGCGACCGCCTTCGACCCGCAGCTCGACTTCGCCACCCTCGAACCCCGCCTGGACTTCGCCACCGGGCAGTCGGACGACGTCAGCGTCCGCTGGACCGGGCGGATCGTCCCGGAGAAGACCGGCCCGCACACCTTCTCGGTCATCGGGGACAACGGCTTCCGCCTGTGGATCGGCGGAGAACTCGCCGTCGACCACTGGGTCGACGACTGGGACCGTGAACAGACCTCCCGGCCCGTGGAGCTGACGGCGGGCCGGTCCTACGACTTCAAGCTGGAGTACTTCGAGCACTTCGGCGGCTCCAACCTGCACGTCCGCTGGACCGAGCCCGGGGGTGCCAAGGAGCCCGTGCCCCAGTCGGCGTTCCGGCTGCCCGAGGGGTTCGACTACGACGGGCCCACCGCGGCGACGGTCCTCGCCACCGGCCGCACCCTGAAGCTGGACTTCGCCCGGCCCCTCGCCCCGCCCCCGCCCGGCTTCACCGACCACCTCGACGCGGTGATCGGCGGGGCCGAGTGGCCCCTGGGCGCGGCGACCGTCGACCCCGCCGACCCCACGGCCCTGCTCGTGGCCCTCGAAGAGCCCGTCGTGGGCAACAGGACGGGCACCGCACCGGGCACCGCCGACCTCCGCTACAACGGTGCCGGAGGACTCACCGGCACCGACGGCAACGTTGTCAAGGCATTCTGGAGCAGCGGCGCCAACCGGTCGACGTACGAACTGCGCACCCGGTGGGCCGACGAGGTGGGGCCGGACAACGCCCATCCCGAGTACCCGCGCCCGCAGCTCACCCGCGCCGACTGGCGCAATCTCAACGGCCGCTGGCAGTTCGCCGCCGCCCAGCCCGGTGAGCAGCCGCCGTTCGGCCGGACCCTCGGCGAGCGCATCCTCGTGCCCTATCCGGTGGAGTCCCAGCTCTCCGGCGTCCAGCGGCACGAGGACCGCATGTGGTACCGCCGCACCTTCACCGTCCCCGCCGACTGGCACATCGGCTCCGGCAAGCGGCTGATGCTCAACTTCGGGGCCGTCGACTGGCACAGCCAGGTCTGGGTCAACGGCACCAAGGTCGCCGAGCACAAGGGCGGTTACGACAAGTTCGCCGCGGACGTCACCGACGCGCTCGAGCCCGGCCGCGCCCAGGAACTGATCGTCGGCGTGTACGACCCGACCGACGCGGCGGGCGGCGAGAACCCGCCGCTGGGCAAGCAGCGCCTGGACCCGAGCGGCATCTGGTACACGCCGAGTTCGGGCATCTGGCAGACGGTCTGGCTGGAGCCGGTCGCCCGCGACCACGTCGGCTCGCTCAAGCTCACCCCGGACACCGCCGCGGGAACGCTCACCGTCGAGCCGCGCGGTGTCCGCGACGGCCTCCCGGTCACGGCGACGGCGTACGCCGGCACCCGCAAGGTCGCCACCGCCACCGGGCGCACCGGCCGGCCGCTCACCCTCACGATCGCCGATCCGCGCCTGTGGTCCCCGGACGACCCGTTCCTGTACGACCTGAGGGTGACCGTCGGCACCGACCGCGTCGGCAGCTACTTCGGGATGCGCTCGGTCGCCGTGGAGAAGGTGAACGGCGTCCCTCGCACGCTCCTCAACGGCGAGCCCGTCTTCCTGATGGCCACCCTCGACCAGGGCTTCTGGCCCGACGGCCTGCACACCGCGCCCACCGACGCGGCCCTCGCCCACGACCTGAAACTGCACAAGCGGCTCGGTTTCAACTCGGTGCGCAAGCACATCAAGGTCGAACCCGACCGCTGGTTCTACTGGGCCGACCGGCTCGGCCTGCTGGTGTGGCAGGACATGCCCGCCATGACGGCCGGGGTGAACCCCGGCGCCGAGGCGCGCGCCCAGTACGAACGGGAGATGAAGGAGATGATCGACGAGCACGTCAGCAGCCCCTCGGTCATCATGTGGGTCACCTTCAACGAGGGCTGGGGCCAGTACGACATCGGCCGCGTCGCCGCGCAGGCCAAGTCCTGGGACCCCACCCGCCTGGTGAACAACCAGTCCGGCCTGAACCTGGGGGCCGACGGGGGCGCCGGCGACATCATGGACGAGCACGGCTACCCGAGCCCCGCCCTGCCGCCCCGCCCGGACGGCCGACGCGCCCTGGTCAGCGGCGAGTACGGCGGTCTCGGTCTGGCGGTGCCCGGCCATGCCTGGTCCGTGCAGCAGTCGTACGTCGACGTCGATCCGGCCAGGTACACCGACGACTATCTGGCGAAACTGGACGAGGTGCGGGCCCTGGTCTGCCGGGGCGGCAACGGCGCCGTCTACACCCAGATAGCGGACGTCGAGGGCGAGCTGAACGGGCTGACCACGTACGACCGGGCCGTCCTCAAGCCGGACGTGGAGCGCGTCCGGGCCGCTCACCGGGCGCTCGTCCGGGACGCGTCCCGCGCGGCCCCGGCCGGCTGCCCGGCGGGCTGAGTCCCGGCGGGCTGAATTCCGCCGGGCGAGCGGGCGGCCCGCGAAGAGGGCGGGGGCGGACCGGGCGGACCCGGCCCGCCCCCGCCGTGAGCCGGGGTCCGGGGGCCGTCACCCGCCGCTGCGGCCGGACGGCGCGGACGGCGCGGACGGCGCGGACGACGTGGTCGACACGGACGGACCGGGCGGGGGAGTCCGGACGGAACGGGCCGGACCGGACAGACGGGCCCGTACCCCGGCACCCCGGCTCCCCGGGCGCCGGTCGGGCACGAGGCGGCGCGTGCCCCGGCCGCCCCATGGTGTGTTCTTCATCTGATGTTGACTGTGCGTAACGTGACCGTACTTGACCGTAATCGCCGAAGGGCGATTGACTGCTGCTCCACCTGTCGCCGATGCGAGGCACGCCCTTGACTTCCGACCTGCTCGCCCCTCTCGATCTGGCGTTCTGGAACATCGAGTCCGCCGAGCATCCGATGCACCTCGGAGCGCTCGGGGTCTTCTCCGCGCGGTCACCGGCCGCGGGCGCCCACGCGGCGGACCTGCTCGCGGCGCGCGCCGCCGCCGTGCCCGGACTGCGCCTGCGCATCCGGGACGTGTGGGAGCCGTTCGCCCTGCGGCGGCCGCTCTCCTTCGGCGGTGCCGCCCGCGAACCCGACCCCGGCTTCGACCCCCTTCACCACGTCCGGCTGCACGCGCCCGCCGACGACTTCCACGCCGCGGCGGGCCGCCTCATGGAACGCCCGCTGGAGCGCGGCCGGCCGCCGTGGGAGGCCCATGTGCTGCCCGGGGGCGACGGCGCGTCCTTCGCCGTGCTGTTCAAGTTCCACCACGCCCTCGCCGACGGGCTGCGGGCGCTCACCCTCGCCGCGGCGATCCTCGACCCGGTGGACACGCCGGCGCCCCGCCCACGCCCCGCGGAGCCCCGCCGCGGCGGGCCCCCGGACCCGCGGAGACTGCCGGAACTGCTGCGCGGCGCCCTGTCCGGCGCGGGCCGCGCCCTGGACATCGGCGCCGGGGTCGCCCTGTCCACCCTGGACGCGCGCTCCTCGCCCGCGCTCACCGCCGGTCCCTCCGGCACCCGCCGCACCGCCGGCGCGACCGTCGACCTCGACGACGTGCACCGCATCCGCAAGACCGAGGGCGGCACCGTCAACGACGTCCTGATCGCGGTCGTCGCGGGCGCCCTGCGCCGCTGGCTCGACCAACGCGGCGACGGCAGCGAGGGCCTGGCCCCCCGCGCCCTGATCCCGGTCTCCAGGCGCCGCCCGCGCACCGCGCAGCCACCGGGCAACCGGCTCTCCGGCTACCTGATACGGCTGCCCGTCGGCGACCCCGACCCGCTCGGCCGCCTCGGCGCGGTGCGCGCCGCGATGGACCGCAACAAGGACGCCGGACCCGACCGCGGCCCCGGCGCGGTCGCCCTCCTCGCCGACCATGTGCCGGCGCTCGGGCACCGCCTCGGCGGGCCCCTGGTCGGCCAGGCGGCCCGGCTCTGGTTCGACATCCTGGTCACCAGCGTGCCGCTGCCCGGCCTCGGCCTGAAGCTCGGCGGCGACCCGCTCACCGCCGTCCACCCCTTCGCGCCGCTGGCCCGCGGACACGCCCTGGCGGTCGCCGTCTCGACCTACCGCGGCCGCGTCCACTACGGGCTGATCGCCGACGCCGCGGCCGTACCGGATCTCGACCGGCTCGCCCGCGCCCTGCCGGAGGAGGTGGAGACGTTGCTCACGGCCTGCGGTCCCTGACCGGTGCGGGTTTGGCGGCACCGCCCGGCGCTCCGTAGACTTCCGCGTTCGAAAGCGGGCGCGAGTCGGAGCGCCGCCACGGGTGATCAGGGAACGGCAGCGGCGATGACGGTGACAGACAACGGCCCGGTGGCCACGGACGGGGCGAGCACGCCTTCCTACGGCCCCGGCATCGACCCGGAGCGCCTGGCCGTCTGCCTCAGCGTCCTGGAGGAACTCGACAAGCTGGACGTCGACCATCCCGACGCGATCAAGGTGCGCCGGGCCACCTCGCACATCTACCGCTCGGTCAAGCAGCGCCGCCGCCAGGAGCGCCGCGCCGCCAAGACCGCCCACGACCGGGCGGTCACCGAGGCCACCGCCACCGGCTCCGCCGAGCGCATCGACGACGAGACCGAGGGCATCCTGCCCTCCTCCAAGGTCGAGCCCGGCCGGATCGCGGGGATACTCCAGCGCCCGCGCTCCTGCTACGTCTGCAAGACGCGGTACGTAGAGGTCGACTACTTCTACCACCAGCTCTGCCAGAAGTGCGCCGCCGAGAACCGGGCCCGGCGCGAGGCCCGCACCGACCTCACCGGCAAGCGGGCGCTGCTCACCGGCGGGCGGGCCAAGATCGGCATGTACATCGCGCTCCGGCTGCTGCGCGACGGCGCCCACACCACGATCACCACCCGGTTCCCCAACGACGCCATCCGCCGCTTCAAGGCCCAGCCCGACAGCGACGAGTGGATCCACCGGCTGAAGATCGTCGGCATCGACCTGCGCGACCCGGCCCAGGTCGTCGCGCTCGCCGAGTCGGTCGCCGCCGCCGGGCCGCTCGACATCCTGATCAACAACGCGGCGCAGACCGTACGCCGCTCCCCGCAGGCGTACAGCGAGCTGGTCGCCGCCGAGTCCGGCCCGCTGCCCGCCGGGGAACTGCCCGCCGCCGAGGTGATCGGCACCTTCGGCTCCGGCGCGGTCGCCGAGCTCCCGGTCGCCGGGGGCGGCGCGCTCACCGCCCAGGAGGTCACCGATCTCGCGCTGGTCTCCGGTTCCGCCTCCCTGGACCGCATCGCGGCGGGCACCGCCATCGACGCGGGCGGTCTGGTGCCCGACCTGCACGACACCAACAGCTGGGTGCAGACGGTCGACGAGGTCACGCCGATCGAACTGCTGGAGGTCCAGCTCTGCAACTCGACGGCGCCGTTCATCCTGATCAGCCGGCTGCGTCCGGCGATGGCGGCGTCCCCGGCCCGGCGGACCTACATCGTCAACGTCTCCGCCATGGAGGGCGTCTTCGCCCGCGGCTACAAGGGCGCCGGCCACCCGCACACCAACATGGCCAAGGCCGCCCTGAACATGCTGACGCGCACCAGCGCGCAGGAGATGTTCGACAAGGACGGCATCCTGATGACGGCCGTGGACACCGGCTGGATCACCGACGAGCGCCCGCACCCGGACAAGGTCCGCCTCGCCGAGGCCGGTTTCCACGCCCCGCTCGACCTCGTCGACGGCGCCGCCCGCGTCTACGACCCGATCGTGCGCGGCGAGGCGGGCGAGGACCTGTACGGCGTCTTCCTGAAGGACTACGCGCCCGGCAAGTGGTGACGGCGGGCGGGGCCCGCCGCGCGCGCGGCCGGTCCGCCCGCCGGCCGGGCGATGGGTCAGTCCACCGCGCCCAGCCGGGAGTTGCCCTCCGCGACCAGTTCCAGCAGGGTGCGCCAGTCCTCCAGCACCCCCGCGTCGAAGACGGCGTCGCGGCCCTCCTCGGCCGCCTGGCGGAGGCTGAGCAGGTCGTCGCCGACCCAGGCGCCGGGGTCGTCCTGGTGGCGCAACAGACGGGCCACACGGTCACCGAGCAGCGGCCGTACCAGCGCGGCCGTGCGGCCGCCGCGGCCCGTCAGGTCGCCGGGCCACAGCAGCCGGCCCACCGGATGCACCAGCCCGGCCAGCTGGAGCTCCTTGTCGGCGGGGCGGCCGCGGCGCAGCAGCGCCGCGGTCCGCAGCCCGTGGTCGTGCAGGTCCACCGGGGCGTCGGGGCCCGAGGGGCGCGGCGTGCCCCGGCAGGCGTACAGCAGGTCCATCAGCTCCTCGACGCTGCGCAGCTCCACGCGTCCGTCCTCCCGTGCGAAGGCCGTTGCCGTCCGCCAGCAGAGCATGGCCTCCTTGCGGCCGGGCCAACGGCACTTGAACGGCCCGGCCGCCTCGGGGGCGGCCGGGCCGGACGGAGCGCAGGGGACGGCGTCCATCGGCCCCATGGGTTCCCCGTGGCCGCCCGGTATGCGCGGGTACCGGCGTGGGATGGGCCGAACGGGTGAGCGCTCGGTGGAGCGTGCGAGAGCACATAGCGCACACTGCCTCTGCCGGACGCGCTGCGAAACGTCATGGTTACCCCAAGTTTTCGCTTCTATCGAGCGGACCCCCGCTCATTTGGTTAACCTGATGCCGACGGGCAGCACCACGGGGCCCCACCTCGCACCCACGGCCCGTCTGGGACCAGCCGGCGCCACCACGGCCTGCTCTCAGCCCGAGTGACCGGCGCCACCGCGCCCGAGCTGCTTTCGACCGAAACCCGAGCGGGCGTCAGGCAGAGAACGGCAGAGTGGCCGGCGACGCCCGAGGGTGACCGACACATAAGGAGTGCGCGGTGACACCGGAGAAGACCAATCGCGAACAGCGCCCCTACGAACGCGCGGAGCGCGCGGGCCGCAGGCCCGGAGAGCTCGGCAGCCTCGACGTGTGGGCGCGCTCCGCCCCCATCCGCCTCGCGGGCTACGAGGAAGACCTCGCCGAGCCGCACATCCTGCCCAGCGTGGACTGAACCGCGGCGGGGAGTCCGCCGGGACCGCCGGAGGCATGGGCGTGCGACACTCACGCCCATGCTGATCAGGGAAGCGACGGCCGACGACTGGCCGCAGATCTGGCCTTTCTGGCACCGCATCGTCGCCGCCGGCGACACCTACACCTGGGATCCGGAGACGACCGAGGAGCAGGCCCGGGCCCTGTGGATGAGCCCCGCCAAGCGGGTCTTCGCCGTCGAGGACGAGACCGGGGCCGTCATCGCCTCCGCCTACCTCACCCCCAACTACGGGGGCCCCGCCGGCCGGATCGCCAACGCCGGCTTCATGGTCGATCCCGGCCACGGGGGGCGCGGCACCGGCCGTGCCCTCGCCGAGCACGTCCTGGCCGCCGCCAGGGCCGAGGGTTATCGCGGCATGGTCTTCAACGCGGTCGTGGAGACCAACCCGGCCGTCGGGCTGTGGACGTCCCTCGGGTTCACGGTCCTCGGCACCGTACCGGACGCGTTCGACCACCCGCGGCACGGACGGGTGGGCCTGCACATCATGTACCGGGCGCTGTAGGCTCGGTCCCGCCCGCCGCCGGGTCAGCGGTGCTCCGCCGGGCGGTTCGGCAACACGTGTCCCGCCCCCGGCCCCCGGGGGCGCACTTCTGTGCGGACCGTCACCCGGGCGGGCGAATCTCCGGGCGGGTGCGGCAGCCCGCCCGCCCGCCGCCGAACGCCGGCGCACCCGTCGGCGACCAGGCACCCCGCCGTCCGCGCGGAGTGCCGCCCTCTCCCCGGCGACCGCCCGCGCGGTGGAGTGCGCACGGCCGGCGCCCCGCACCGGCGGCGGGCAACGGCACGGTTCGAGCCGTGCGCGGTGGGGGAGCTCTACACCACGCCGGGTCCTGGCCCGCGGGCCCGCCCGGTCACGCCGCAGTCCGCCGAAGCCGTCCGCACCCCCGCCACGGAGCACCCGCATGCATGACGACCGCACCCTGGTCGAAGCCCGCCTCCGGCGCGTCCTCGACGAACGTATCCGTCCCGCCGTGTACCCCGAATCCGTGCCGCTGGACGTCGCGGTGTGGCACGCGCCCGGCGAGCCCGTGCCGGTCGCCGAGGGGCTGGCCGCCCGGCCCGAGCCCATCGCGGTGGGCACCCGCTGGGGCGCGCCCTGGGGCACGAGCTGGTTCCGCGTCACCGGCACCGTGCCCGAGGCGTGGGCGGGCAGGACCGTCGAGGCCCTCCTCGATCTCGGTTTCGACGAGAACATGCCCGGCTTCCAGTGCGAGGGCCTGGTGTACCGGCCCGACGGCACCCCGGTCAAGGGCCTCAACCCGCGCACCCCCTGGGTGCGCGTCGCCGCCCCCGCCGAGGGCGGCGAGGAGGTGCGCCTGCACATCGAGGCCGCCTCCAACCCCGTCATCATGGGCCCGCGCCCCTTCGCGCCGACGCCGCTCGGCGACCCGCGGACGGCGGGTGGCGAGCCGCAGTACACCCTCGCCCGGATGGACCTCGCCGTCTTCGACGAGACGGTGTGGCAGCTCGTGATCGACCTGGAGGTGCTCGGCGAGCTGATGGCCGAGCTGCCCGTGGAGGCGCCCCGCCGCTGGGAGATCCTGCGCGCGGTGGAGCGGGCCCTGGACGCCGTCGACCTCCAGGACGTGGGCGGCACCGCCGCCGAGGCCCGGTCACGGCTCACCGGCGTCCTGTCCGCCCCCGCCGTCCCCTCGGCACACCGCGTCAGCGCCGTCGGCCACGCGCACATCGACTCGGCGTGGCTGTGGCCGCTGCGCGAGACCGTGCGCAAGGTCGCCCGGACCGCCGCCAACATGACCGCGTTGCTGGACGACGAGCCGGACTTCGTCTTCGCCATGTCGCAGGCCCAGCAGTGGGCGTGGGTGAAGGAACACCGGCCCGAGGTGTGGGCGCGGGTGAAGAAGGCGGTGGCCGAGGGGCGGTTCGTGCCGGCCGGCGGCATGTGGGTGGAGTCGGACACCAACATGCCCGGATCGGAGGCGATGGCCCGGCAGTTCGTGCACGGCAAGAGGTTCTTCCTGGAAGAGTTCGGCATCGAGAACGAGGAGGCCTGGCTGCCGGACACCTTCGGCTTCGCCGCCGGCCTGCCGCAGATCATCAAGGCGGCCGGATCGAAGTACCTGCTGACGCAGAAGATCTCCTGGTCCCAGACGAACAGGTTCCCGCACCACACCTTCCGGTGGGAGGGCATCGACGGAACCCGGATCTTCACGCACTTCCCGCCCGCCGACACCTACAACTGCGCCATGACCGGCGGCGAGCTCGCCCACGCCGTGCGCAACTTCCGGGAGAAGGGCGCGGCCCGCCGCTCCCTCGCCCCGACCGGCTGGGGCGACGGGGGCGGCGGCACCACCCGCGAGATGGTCGCCCGGGCGGCCCGGCTGCGCGACCTCGAAGGCTCGCCCACCGTGAGGTGGGAGACCCCGCGTGAGTTCTTCGCCCAGGCCGCCGCCGAGTATCCCGACGCGCCCGTGTGGGCCGGCGAGCTCTACCTCGAACTGCACCGCGCCACCCTCACCAGCCAGGCCCAGACCAAGCAGGGCAACCGCCGCAGCGAACACCTCCTGCGCGAGGCCGAGCTGTGGGCGGCCACCGCCGCCGTGCGCACCGGATTCCCGTACCCGTACCGGGAGCTGGACCGCATCTGGAAGACGGTCCTGCTGCACCAGTTCCACGACATCCTGCCCGGCTCCTCCATCGCCTGGGTCCACCGCGAGGCACGCGCGACCTACGCGCGGATCGCCGGGGAGCTGACCGGCATCATCGAGGCCGCCCAGCGCGCCCTGGCCGGCGAGGGGGCCCTCTCCCTCGTCTTCAACGCCGCCCCGCACGCCCGGTCCGGCGTCCCGGCGGGCGGCGCGGGCACCCCCCTCACCGAGGGGCGCACGACCCTGACGGCACGCCCCGGCGGCGGGCACGTCCTGGACAACGGCCTGCTGCGCATCGAGATCGACGGCCGGGGCCTCGTGGTGTCCGCGTACGACCTCGGGGCCGGCCGCGAGACGATCGCCCCCGGCCTGGCGGCGGGCCTGCTCCAGCTCCACCCCGACCTGCCGAACATGTGGGACGCCTGGGACGTCGACGCGTTCTACCGCCGCTCGGTCACCGACCTCACCGACGCCGACGAGATCGCCCCGGGCGAGGACGGCGCCTCGGTGCGGGTCGTGCGCTCCTTCGGTGCCTCCCGCGCCACCCAGGTGCTGACCCTGCCGCCGGGGGAGCGGCGGCTGCTGCTCGACACCGAGGTCGACTGGCACGAGACGGAGAAGTTCCTCAAACTCGCCTTCCCGCTCGACCTGCACACCGACCGGTACGCGTCGGAGACCCAGTTCGGGCACGTCCACCGGCCCACGCACACCAACACGAGCTGGGAGACGGCCAAGTTCGAGGCGTGCAACCACCGCTTCGTCCACCTGGCGGAACCGGGCTGGGGCGTCGCCCTCGTCAACGACTCGACCTACGGGCACGACGTGACCCGTACGGTCCGCGGCGAGCGGGACGGCGGCGGCCACGAGGCAGGGACCACCACGACGGTCCGCGCCTCCCTGCTGCGCGCCCCGCGCTTTCCCGACCCGGAGACCGACCAGGGCGTGCACCGCTTCCGGCACGCCCTCCTCCCGGGCGCCGCGATCGGCGACGCCGTGCGCGAGGGGTGGCGGATCAACCTGCCCGAACGGCGGCTGTCCGGGGCCCGCGAGGTCGCCCCGCTGGTGACGACCGACCACGACGCGGTGGTGATCACGGCCGTGAAGCTGGCCGACGACGGCAGCGGCGACGTGGTGGTCCGCTTCCACGAGGCGCACGGCGGCCGGGCCCGGGCGACGCTGACCGCGGGCTTCGCCGTCGCCGACGCCGTGGTGACGGACCTGCTGGAACGCCCGCTTCCCGGGGAGCGGGCGCCCCGTGCCGAGGGCGGCCGGATCGCCGTACGGCTGCGGCCGTTCCAGTTGACGACCCTGCGGCTGCGACGAGCCTGACGGCTAGGGCCGCTGTGCCGCCCCCGCCAGCCGCGTGGGCGGCAGATACTCCCGCACATAGGTGCGGTCCCAGCAGGCGCCCGTCTCGCGCAGCTCGCGCCAGGTGGTGTACCGGTAGCGGAACAGCCGGGCCCGGACGTACCGCGGCGGCGCGTCCGGCGGGAACGGCGAGCGGCGCAGCAGCCGCAGGGTGGCGGGGTCGTTCTCCAGCAGCCGCTCGACCAGGGTGCCGAACCACGACCCCGCGTACGCCGGTGACAGCGCGGCGAACCACATCAGCCAGTCCAGCCGCAGATGGTAGGGAGCGAACTGGCGCGGCCACCGCCGCGGATCGCCGGGCTTGCCCTTGAACTCGTACTCCCGCCAGTCGGAGTCCTCGCGCGGTACCGCGTCGGCCGTGCCCTCGATCACCACCTCGTACCGGATCCGGCTGACGCTGCCGAACGCGCCGTAGGTGTTGACCAGGTGCAGCGGGTCGAAGGAGCGGTTCATCACCTGGCGGCGGGAGAGCATGTTGCGGACCGGCTGGTAGCTGAGGAACACCAGCAGCGCGCCGACCGCGAGGACGACGGCCTCGTACCACAGCGGGGCGTCCGGCACCGCCGGGGGATCGGCCGGGAACCGCACCGCCGACAGGGCCAGCACGATGGTGATCCAGTTCAGCCAGGAGAAATTGCCCGACAGCACCAGCCACAACTGGGTGAGGATCATCAGCGCCGCGGCGGCCGAGGCGACCGGCTGCGGGGCGAACAGCGCGAAGGGCACCACCAACTGGGTGACGTGGTTGGCCGCCACCTCCACGCGGTGCAGGGGCCTGGGCAGATGGTGGAAGAACCAGCTCAGCGGGCCCGGCATCGGCTGGGTCTCGTGGTGGTGGTCCAGGCACGTCAGCTTCCGCCAGCACGCGTCACCGCGCATCTTGATCAGCCCCGCGCCGAACTCCACCCGGAACAGCACCCAGCGCAGCAGGAACAGCACCACGATCGGCGGTGCCACCTCGCCGTTGCCCAGCAGGACGGCGACGAAGCCCACCTCCAGCAGCAGCGACTCCCAGCCGAACGAGTACCAGGTCTGCCCGACGTTCACGACCGACAGGTACAGCGCCCACGGCACCAGCCACAGCAGCATGGCGCCCCACAGCGGCAGCAGCGCGTCCGCCCCCGCGAGCAGCGCCACCGACACCGCGCAGCCCGCCCAGGCGCACACCGCGAAGAACCGGTCGGAGTAGTGGAGCTGGAACAGGCTCGGCGCCCGCCGGAACGGCACCCGCTCGGTGAAGCGGGGCACGGGCAGCATGCCGCGCTCGCCGATCAGCGCCCGGAACTGCAGGGCCGCCGTCAGGAACGCGACCAGGTACACGGCGGCCAGCGCCCGCTGGAAGACCAGCCGGCTCAGCCAGTAGTCGGGTGCGGTGAACCACTCCACGGCCGTGCGCTCCTCCCTCCATTGTCGCGCCGCAGCGCCCTGTCCCCCTGCCCTGCTCCTGTCTCTTATACACCTCT
>NZ_WYCT01000211.1 GCF_011008945.1 Streptomyces harenosi | reverse complement strand
GTCCAGGGGCGCACCCGAAGGGAGCGGACCGGTTGTCACGGGCCCGGCGGGCGGCGCCCGGCCCGGGCGGCCGGGCGGTGGTCGCCGGGCCGGGTCGTCAGGGCCGGGGGTCCGGCAGTTCGCGCAGGACGTTGAGGCGGGATTCGCCCACCCGGGCGCGCAGGGCGGGGTCGGTGACGCCCTGGCCGGGGGCGGAGGCCAGGCACAGGACGCCGACCTTGCCGATGTGGCGGTTCTCCTGGACCGAGCGCGCGGCCTCGCCGATCTCCGACAGCGGGTAGACCGCGGACAGCGTCGGCACGATGTGGCCGAGCGAGAGCAGGCGGTTCAGTTCCCACTGCTCCTGGAGGTTGGCGGCGTGGCTGCCGATGATGCGCTTCAGCTTCATCCACAGGTAGCGGTTGTCGTAGGTGTGGTGGTAGCCGGTGCTGGACCCGCAGGTCACCACCGTGCCGCCGCGGCGCACCACGAAGACCGAGACCCCGAAGGTGGCCCGGCCCACGTGCTCGAAGACGATGTGCGGGTCCTCCCCCACCCGTTCCCGGATGAGGCGCCCGAGCCGCTTGCCCGTCTCGATGACCGCCCGCGGGTCGTCCCCGGTGCGGTCGTCGAGCCCGATCTCCTGGCGGTCGATCACCACGTCGCAGCCGAGCCGCCGTGCCGCCTCCGCCTTGGCCGGGGAGCTGACCACGCCGACCGGGACGCCGCCGCCGTTCTTGACGAGCTGCACCGCGTACGCGCCGAGGCCGCCGGCCGCGCCCCAGATCAGGACGACGTCGCCCTGCTTCATCCGGGCGCCCCGGTCCCCGACCAGCATCCGGTAGGCCGTGCCGGCGCACAGCGGGTTGCAGGCCGCCTCCTCCCAGCTCAGGTGGGGCGGCTTGGGGATGAGCTGGCTGGCCCGGACCAGCGCGTAGTGGGCGAGGCCGCCGAAGTTGGTCTCGAAGCCCCAGATGCGCTGCTCGGCGCCGAGCATGCCGTCGGCCTGGGTGGCCGCCTCCTGGTCGTCGGCCTGGACGCAGCTCACCACCACGTGGTCGCCGGTCTTCCAGTGCCGCACCGCGGACCCGGTGCGCACCACCACGCCGGCGCCGTCGGAGCCCAGTTGGTGGTAGGGCAGGTCGTGCCGGGCCGCCCAGCCGCCCTGCGCGGCGAACTGGCGCAGAAAGCGGAAGGTCGGGATGGGCTCGAAGATCGCCGACCACACGGTGTTGTAGTTGACCGCGCTCGCCATCACGGCGACGAGCACCTCGTCGGGCGCCGGCTCCGGCATCGCCACGGGCCCGACCCGCAGCGACTTGCGCACGTCCTTGTCGGCCACCCCCCGGAACATCTCCGCGTCCTCGGCGCGCAGGTACGCGGCGGTGTACTCCCCGGGCAGCGGCAGGCGCTCCAGCTCCTCGGGCGGCGCCCCGGCGACGACCGCCTCTGACAGAAGGCTCATGGGTTCCCTTTCCGCCCTTCCCGTTACCTTCGCGTTCCGGAACGTCCCCGCGTCACACCCGGTAGCAGTGGATCTCGTCGGCGGGCATCCAGTCGGCGCCGTCGAGCTGGACGAAGCCGCGCTTGACGTAGTGGTTCTCGTCCACGATCTCGAAGCGTTCCTTCAGACGGAACGACTTGCCGAAACCGAAGCATTCGCCGACGAAGGCGAGGTGGCCGTCCTCCCAGCCCGCGCACTCCACCGTGGCGCGGTTTCCCCAGTCGTCGTAGTAGTAGCCGGTGAACTTCTCGTTCACCCCGTCCCACTGGAAGACGAAACGGCCGTTCACATCGTGCTGGGCGACGTACTGCGTCATTTCGTAGGCGTGCCCGGAAAAGGTCGCCGTGGTGTTCCACTCGGCGATTCCGGTGTCGGCCGGGTCGGCCAGCAGGTTGGTCCACTCGGCGCGGAAGTCGCCGAGCAGGAAGTCCAGGTCGCGCATCTTCTCGGGCGCCGACGGCTTGCTGAATTCCGGCTTCTCCGGCGCGGCGGTGTCGACCTCGGGGGCACTCATGCGGGGTTCGCTCCACTCTCCGTGGGGGAATGGTCCTGGATACCGAATATCCGGCCGGGGACACCGAAACGCGGAAAACGGCCATCGGCACTTTTCTGGCGGCTAGCCTAGGGAGCCCTCCCCCCCTGTCGCCAACCCCTAGTTCCGCATGGCCGGGGCGAGGGGGTTGAGGGGTGCCTGCGGGGACCGTCGTAGGGGCGTTTCCTCCCTACCCTCGACCCCTGACGTGCGCGGTTTGCCGATCTCTCAGGCGGGTCTCAGGTGACGAACGAAGCTCAGCTGGTTGATTACCTCAAGAAGATGGCGGCCGATCTGCGCCAGGCGCACCGGCGTATCAAGCAGCTCGAGGCCGCGGAGACCGAGCCGGTGGCGATCGTCGGCATGGCCTGCCGGCTGCCCGGCGGGGTCGGCTCGCCGGAGGAGCTGTGGGAGCTGGTGGCGCGCGGCGGGGACGCCGTCACGGGGATGCCCACGGACCGCGGCTGGGACCTGGAGGCCCTGTTCGACCCGGACCCGGGCCGGCCGGGCACGTCGTACGCCCGGGAGGGCGGCTTCCTGGCCGAACCGGCCGGTTTCGACGCGGAGTTCTTCGGCATCTCGCCGCGCGAGGCCCTCGCCATGGACCCGCAGCAGCGGCTGCTCCTGGAGACCGCCTGGGAGGCGTTCGAGTACGCGGGCATCGATCCGCGCTCCCTGGGCGGCAGCCGCACCGGGGTGTTCACCGGGCTGATGTACCACGACTACGCCTCCGGGCCGGGCGTGCTGCCGGGCGAGCTGGAGGGGTACCTGAGCACCGGGATGGCCGCCAGCGTGGCCTCGGGGCGGATCTCGTACGTGCTGGGGCTGGAGGGGCCGGCCGTCACGGTGGACACGGCCTGTTCGTCGTCGCTGGTGGCGCTGCACCTGGCGGTGCAGGCGCTGCGGGACGGCGCGTGCGACCTCGCGCTGGCCGGCGGGGCGACGATCATGGCGACGCCGGCCACCTTCGTCGAGCTGTCCCGGCAGCGGGGCCTGGCCCCGGACGGGCGGTGCAAGTCGTTCGCGGGCGCGGCCGACGGGACGGGCTGGGGCGAGGGTTCCGCGCTGCTGGTCGTCGAGCGGCTGTCGGACGCGCGGCGCAACGGCCACCCGGTGCTGGCGATCGTCCGCGGCACCGCGGTCAACCAGGACGGCGCCTCCAACGGGCTGACCGCCCCCAACGGCCCCTCCCAGCAGCGCGTCATCGAACAGGCCCTGGCCAACGCCCGCCTGGGCACCGCCGACGTCGACGCCGTCGAGGGACACGGCACCGGCACCACGCTCGGCGACCCCATCGAGGCGCAGGCGCTGCTGGCCACCTACGGACAGGGCCGGGACGCCGGACGGCCGCTGTGGCTGGGCTCCGTGAAGTCCAACATCGGGCACACCCAGGCCGCCGCCGGGGCCGCCGGCATCATCAAGATGGTCATGGCGATGCGGCACGGCCGGATGCCGCGGACCCTGCACGTGGACGAGCCGACGCCCAAGGTGGACTGGGCGGCGGGCGCGGTACGGCTGCTGACCGAGGCCCGGGAGTGGCCGGCCGGCGGAGCGCCGCGCCGCGCCGCGGTCTCCTCCTTCGGCATCAGCGGCACCAACGCCCACGTCATCGTGGAGGAACCGCCCGCCGTCGAGGAGGAGACGGCCGGCGAGCCGCCGGTGTCGCCGGTCGTCCCCGTCCTGCTGTCGGCCGCGACGCCCGCCGCGCTGCCGGCGCAGGCCGAGCGGCTGCGCGCGCGTCTGCTGGGCGGCGACCGGCCGCCGCTGGACGACCTGGCGGCCGCGCTCGCCACCACCCGTACCGCCTTCGAGCACCGCGCGGTCGTCCTCGCCGGGGACGGGGACGAACTCCTGGACGCGCTCGCCGGGCTGGCCGCGGGCTCGGCCGGCGCGGCGGTGACGGGGACGGCGGACGAGGTGCGCACCGCCTTCCTCTTCACCGGCCAGGGCGCCCAGCGCCCGGGGATGGGACGGGAGCTGTACGACGCCTTCCCCGCCTACGCGCGGGCGCTGGACGCCGTCTGCGCGGAGCTGGACCCCCGCCTGGACCGTCCGCTGCGCCCGCTGCTGCTGGCGGAGCCGGGCAGCGCCGAGGCGCAGCTGCTGGACCGGACCCTCTACACGCAGGCGGCGACCTTCGCCGTGGGGGTGGCCCTGTACCGGCTGCTGGAGGCGTGGGGGGTGCGGCCCCGGCTGCTGGCCGGGCACTCGGTCGGCGAGCTGGCCGCCGCGCACGTCGCCGGCCTGCTGTCGCTGCCCGACGCCTGCGCGCTGGTCGCGGCGCGCGGCCGGCTGATGCAGGCGCTGCCCGAGGGCGGCGCGATGGTGTCGGTGGCGGCGGCCGAGGACGAGGTGCTGCCGCTGCTGGCGGAGCACGCCGGTGCCGCCTCCGTCGCGGCGGTGAACGGGCCCGCGTCGGTGGTGGTCTCCGGTGCCGCGGATGTGGTGGAGGCGGTCGCCGCGCACTTCGCGGCGCTGGGCCGGCGGACCCGGCGGCTGACGGTGAGCCACGCCTTCCACTCCCCGCTGATGGAGCCCGTCCTGGACGAACTGCGCGCGGTCGCCGCGGGGCTGGCGTTCCGTGAGCCGGACGTCCCCGTGGTGTCGAGCGTGACCGGCACCCCGCTGGACCCGCGGGAGTGGGCGGATCCCGCCTACTGGGCGCGGCAGGTGCGCGAACCGGTCCGCTTCCACGACGTGGTCCGCACCCTGGCCGACGACGGCGTGCGGGTCTTCCTGGAACTGGGCGCCGACTCCTCGCTGACGCCGATGGTGCAGGAGACGCTGGCGGAGGCGGGCGCCGCGGACGGGGCGGTCGCCGCCGCCCTGCTGCGCCGGCAGCGGCCGGAGGTGCGCACCCTGCTGACCTCGCTGGCGCGGGCGTACACGGCCGGTGTGCCGGTGGACTGGGCGGCGTTCTTCGCCGGGCGCCCGGCCCGGCGGGTGGCGCTGCCGACCTACGCCTTCCAGCACCGGCCGTACTGGCTGCTGCCCGAACCGGCCGGGGCCGACGTGTCGACGGCCGGGCTGGCGCCCGCGGAGCATCCGCTGCTCGGCGCCGAGCTGGTCGCGGCGGCCGGGGGCGACTGGCTCTTCACCGGCCTGCTGTCATCGCGGACCCATCCCTGGCTCGCGGACCACGCCCTCGGCGACACGGTGCTGCTGCCGGGCACCGCCCTGGCCGAGCTGGCCCTGTGGGCCGGGGCCCGGGTCGGCCTGGACACGCTGGCCGAACTCACCCTGGAGGCGCCGCTGGTGCTGCCCGCGGACGGGGCGCTGCGGGTGCAGCTGGCCCTCGCGGCGCCGGGGGCGGACGGGGAGCGCGCCTTCACCGTGCACGCGCAGGCCGAGAACGCCTCCGAGGAGGTGTGGACGCGGCACGCCGCCGGGCGGCTCGGCGCCCGGCGCCCGGCCGCCGCGGAGGAGGACCTGACCGCCTGGCCGCCCCCCGGCGCCGAGCCCGTGGACACCGGCGGGCTCTACGACGGCTTCGCCGCCGCCGGTTTCCGCTACGGGCCCGCCTTCCGGGGCCTGGGCGCGGCGTGGCGGCGGGGCGAGGAGGTCTTCGCGGAGGTGCGGCTGCCCGAGGAGGCGGCCGGACAGGCGGGCCGGTTCGGGCTGCACCCGGCGCTGGCCGACGCCGCGCTGCACGCGGCGGCCTTCCTGCCCGGCGAGTTCGGCCGTGACCAGGGCGGGCGGCTGCCGTTCGAGTGGCGCGGGGTGGTGCTGCACGCGGCCGGGGCGAGCCGGCTGCGGGTGCGGCTGCGGGCGTCGGGGCCGGACGCGCTCTCCCTGCTGTGCGCGGACGCCACCGGCCGCCCGGTGGCCACGGTGGACACGCTGCTGGTGCGCCCCGCGGACCGGGTCGCCGCGCCCGATGCGGTCGCCGACGCCCTCTTCACGCCTGCCTGGACCCCGGTCACCGGATCGGAGCGGGCCGCCCGGTGGGCGGTCGTCGGGGAGGTGCCCGGCGGCTTCGAGGGGGCCGAGGCTCACCCGGACCTGGCCGCGCTGGCGGCGGCCGTGGACGCGGGGGCGCCCGTGCCCGATCTGGTGGTGGCCGCGGTGGACGGGGCCGCGCCCGGGGCGGGCGCCCCGGACGCCCCGGACGTCCCGGCGCCGGACCGCCCGGCCGGGCCCGGGGAGGCGCGGGCCGCTCACCTGTGTGCCGAGCGGGCGCTGGGCCTGGTGCGGGAGTGGCTGGGCGACGCCCGGTTCGCGGGGGCGCGGCTGGTCGCGGTGACCCGGAACGCGGTCGCCGTGCACGCCGCGGAGGCCCCCGTCCCGGTCCAGGCCGCCGCCTGGGGCCTGTACGGCTCGGCGGTCGCCGAGCACCCGGACCGGTTCCTCGTGGTGGACCTCGACGGGGAGCCGGAGTCGGCGGCGGCGCTGCGGGCCGCCGCCGGCCTGGACGAGCCCCGGGTCGCCGTCCGCGCGGGCACGGTGTTCGCACCGCGCCTGGCCAGGGCCTCGGTCCCGGCCGGCAATGCGCCGCGCATCGACCGCGAGGGGACGGCACTGATCACCGGCGGGACCGGCACCCTCGGCGCCCACCTCGCCCGCCACCTCGTCCACCACCACGGCGTCACCCGCCTCCTCCTCACCAGCAGGCAGGGACCCGCCGCACCCGGCGCCCGCGAACTCGCCGACGAACTCACCACCGCCGGAGCCCACGTCACCATCACCGCCTGCGACACCAGCGACCCCCGCCAACTCGCCCACCTCCTCACCACCATCCCCGCCGACCACCCCCTCACCACCGTCGTCCACACCGCCGGCACCCTCGCCGACGCCACCACCACCACCCTCACCGACACCCAGCTCCACACCGCCCTCACCCCCAAGATCGACACCGCCCACCACCTCCACACCCTCACCACCACCCACCCCGTCACCACCTTCGTCCTCTACTCCTCCGCCGCCGGACAGCTCGGCACCCCCGGACAAGCCAACTACGCCGCCGCCAACACCTACCTCGACGCCCTCGCCCACCACCGCCGCGCCCACGGCCAACCCGCCACCAGCCTCGCCTGGGGCGCCTGGACGACGTCCGGCGGCATGACGAGCGAGCTCGACGAGACGGCGCTGCGGCGGATGGCCGAGGCGGGGGTGCGGACGATCTCCGTGGAGCAGGGGCTCGCCCTGTTCGACGCGGCGCTCGCGCTGGACGCCCCGGTGGCCGTCCCGATGCCGCTGGACCCGGCCGCGCTGCGGGCCCGGGCGGCGGCCGGCGCGCTGCCGCCGCTGCTGCGCGGCCTGGTGCGGGTGCCGGTGCGGCGGGCGGACGACGCCTCCGGTGCCGGTGCGGACGGGGAGTTCGCGGCGCGGCTGCGGGCGATGCCCGAGGCGGAGCGGGCCCGGGTGCTGCTGGAGCTGGTGCGCACCCGGGCCGCCGCGGCGCTCGGCCACGCCACGCCCGCCGAGCTGGACGCCCGGCGCACCTTCCGGGAGCTGGGCTTCGACTCGCTGGCGGCGATCGAACTGCGCAACGGGGTGGGGGCCGCCACCGGGCTGCGGCTGCCGGCCACGCTGGTCTTCGACCATCCGACGCCGTCGGACGTGGTGGACTTCCTGCTGCGGGAGCTGACCGGCGCGCGCGGCGCGGAGCGGGCCGCCCCGGTGGCCGCGGGCGCCGGCACCGCGCAGGAGCCGATCGCGATCGTCGGCATGGCCTGCCGCTACCCGGGCGGGGTGACCACGCCCGAGGAGCTGTGGGAGCTGGTCGCCGGCGGCCGGGACGCCATCGCCGGCATGCCGGAGGACCGCGGCTGGGACGTGGAGGCGCTGTACGACCCGGAGCTGTCGCGGCCGGGCACCTCCTGCGTGCGGGAGGGCGGCTTCCTCTACGACGCGGCCGACTTCGACCCGGAGTTCTTCGGCATCTCACCGCGCGAGGCCCTCGCCATGGACCCGCAGCAGCGGCTGCTCCTGGAGACCTCCTGGGAGGCCCTGGAGAGCGCGGGGATCGACCCGCGGTCGGTGCGCGGCAGCCGGACCGGTGTGTTCACGGGCGTCATGTACCACGACTACGCCAGTGACCAGGGCACGCTGCCCGAGGAGGTGCAGGGCCTGATCGGCATCGGCTCGGCCGCCAGCGTCGCCTCCGGGCGGGTCGCCTTCACGCTGGGCCTGGAGGGCCCGGCGATCACCATCGACACGGCCTGTTCGTCGTCGCTGGTGGCGCTGCACCTGGCGGTGCAGGCGCTGCGCGGCGGCGAGTGCGACCTGGCGCTGGCCGGCGGGGTGACCGTCATGTCGTCGCCGGGCGTCTTCGTGGAGCTGTCCCGGCAGGGCGGTCTGTCGCCGGACGGCCGCTGCAAGTCGTTCTCCGACGACGCCGACGGCACCGGCTGGGGCGAGGGCGCCGGCCTGCTGCTGGTGGAGCGGCTGTCGGACGCGCGGCGCAACGGCCACCCGGTGCTGGCGATCGTCCGCGGCACCGCGGTCAACCAGGACGGCGCCTCCAACGGGCTGACCGCCCCCAACGGCCCCTCCCAGCAGCGCGTCATCGAACAGGCCCTGGCCAACGCCCGCCTGGGCACCGCCGACGTCGACGCCGTCGAGGCGCACGGGACCGGCACGAGGCTGGGCGACCCCATCGAGGCGCAGGCGCTGCTGGCCACCTACGGACAGGGCCGGGACGCCGGACGGCCGCTGTGGCTCGGCTCCGTGAAGTCCAACATCGGGCACACCCAGGCCGCCGCCGGGGCCGCCGGCATCATCAAGATGGTCATGGCGATGCGGCACGGCCGCATACCGGAGACCCTGCACGTGGGCACGGCGTCGACGGAGGTGGACTGGGAGGCGGGCGCGGTACGGCTGCTGACCGAGGCCCGGGAGTGGCCGGCCGCCGGACGGCCGCGCCGCGCCGCGGTCTCCTCCTTCGGCATCAGCGGCACCAACGCCCACATCATCCTGGAGCAGCCGCCCGCGCAAGCCCCCGCGGACACCCCCGCCGCGCCGCCCGCGCCCGCACCGTTCGGGGCGGTGCCCTGGGTGCTGTCCGGGCACACCCCCGAGGCGCTGCGGGCACAGGCCGGGAAGGTCGCCGCGCACCTGGCCGGGCGGCCGGAGGCGACCGGCGCGGACGTCGCCCTGGCGCTGGCGGGCCGGACCCGTTTCGCGCACCGGGCGGTGGTGCTGGGCGCGGACCGCGCGGAGCTGCTCGCCGGGGCCTCGGCGCTGGCCGAGCACGATCCGGGGGAGGCCCGGGCGCTGCCCCCGGGCGTCGTCGAGGGCACGGCGGCCGGGGACGGGCGGGTGGTGTTCGTCTTCCCCGGGCAGGGCGCCCAGTGGGCCGGGATGGCCGTGGAGCTGCTGGAGTGCGCACCGGTGTTCCGGGACCGCCTGCGGGAGTGCGAGGAGGCGCTGCGCCCGCACACCGGCTGGTCGCTGTCGGCGGTGCTGCGCGGCGAGCCGGACACCCCGCCCTGGGACCGGGTGGACGTGGTGCAGCCCGCGCTGTGGGCGGTGATGGTGTCCCTGGCCGCGCTGTGGCGCTCCTACGGCGTGGAGCCGGCCGCCGTGATCGGGCACTCCCAGGGCGAGATCGCCGCCGCCTGCGTGGCGGGCGGCCTGTCCCTGGAGGACGGGGCGCGGGTGGTGGCCCTGCGCGCCCGGGCGATCGGCGCGCGGCTGGCCGGGAAGGGCGGCATGGTCGCCGTACCGCTGTCCGCCGAGGCGGCGCGGGAGCTGATCGGGGGCTGGGGGGAGCGGATCTCCGTCGCCTCGGTGAACGGCCCGGCCACCACCGTGGTCGCCGGTGAGTCCACCGCCCTCGGCGAACTCCTCGCCCACTGCGAGGAGCGGGGCGTGCGCGCCCGCCGGATCCCCGTCGACTACGCCTCGCACACCGCGCAGGTCGCGCAGATCGAGAGCGAACTGGCGGCGGAGCTCGCCGGCCTGGCGCCGCGCTCGTCGGCGATCCCGTTCTTCTCCACGCTGACCGGCGCCGCGCTGGACACCGCCGGGCTCGACGGCTCGTACTGGTACGAGAACCTGCGCCACCCGGTGGAGTTCGAGCGGGCCGTCGGCGCCACGCTGGAGCAGGGCTTCTCCCTGTTCGCCGAGATGAGCCCGCACCCGGTGCTGGTGCCCTCGGTGCAGGACTGCGCCGAGGCGGCCGGGCGGAGCGCGGGCGCGGTCGGCTCGCTGCGCCGCGACGACGGCGGCCCGGTCCGCTTCCTGACGTCGGTGGCCGAACTGCACACGCGGGGCGCCGAGGTGGACTGGTCCCCGGCGCTGGCGGGCACCGGTGCCCGGCCGGCGGAGCTGCCCACGTACGCCTTCCGGCGGCGGCGGTTCTGGCTCCAGGGCAGCCGGGACGCCGGGGACGTGGCCGCGGCGGGGCTGGACGCGGCCGGGCATCCGCTGCTGGGTGCCGCCGTGTCCCTGGCGGGCGGTGACGGCGTCCTGCTGACCGGGCGGCTGTCCGGCCGCGCCCAGCCGTGGCTGCTCGACCACGCCGTGGGCGGCACGGTGCTGCTGCCCGGCACCGCCTTCGTGGAGCTGGCGATCCGGGCGGGCGACCACCTCGGCCACCCGCACCTGGAGGAACTCACCCTCCAGGCGCCGCTGGTGCTGGGTCCGCGCGAGGAGGTGACGGTGCAGGTGCGCGCGGTCCCGGATCAGTCGGCCGACGGCCGGTGCGCGGTGACCGTGCACTCCCGCGCCGAGGGCGGCGAGTGGACCCTGCACGCGCTCGGCACGCTGAGCCGGCACGCCCCGGCGCAGCCCGCGGCGCAGACGGCCTGGCCGCCGCCCGGTGCGGAGCCGGTCGCGGCGGAGGGCGTCTACGACCTGCTCGCCGAGGGCGGCTACCACTACGGCCCCGCCTTCCGGGGGCTGCGCGCGGTGTGGCGGCGCGGCGAGGAGCTGTTCGCCGAGGTCGCGCTGGGGCAGGAGCAGCGGGCCGAGGCCGGCCGGTTCGGTGTCCATCCGGCGCTGCTGGACGCGGCCCTGCACGCGATGGCCTTCGCCGAGGGCCCGCAGGCGGGTGTGCGGCTGCCGTTCGCGTGGACGGGTGTGCACCTGTACGCGTCCGGCGCCGTCTCGGCCCGGGTGCGGCTGACCCGTGCGGAGGACCGGATCGGCATCCTGCTGAGCGACGACGCCGGCCGTCCGCTGGCCGCCGTGGAGTCCCTGGTGACCCGGCCGGCCGACCTGCCCGCCGCCGGGGCGGGCGCGCCGGAGGACGCGCAGTTCCACCTGGAGTGGACGCCCCTGCCCGAGCCGGAGGCGGTGCCCGACTGGGTGCTGGTCGGCGACGACCCCTTCGGGCTGGCCGGGAGCGCCCCGCGCGTCGCGGCCGGCCTGGACGAGCTGGGCGAGGTCCCGGCCGCCGTGGTGGTGTGCCTGGCGCCGCAGCCGCCCGCCGATCCGGTGGCGGCCGCGCACGACGCCGCCCAGGAGACCCTGGAGCGGGTGCGGGCCTGGCTGGCCGAGGACCGGTTCGCCGGCGCGCGTCTGGTGTTCGTCACCCGGGGGGCGGTCGCCGCCGGGGACGACGAGGACGTCTCCGACCTGCCGCACGCGGCCGGCTGGGGCCTGGTGACCTCGGCGTACAGCGAACACCCCGGACGTTTCGGCCTGATCGACCTGGACGGGCACGAGCAGTCGCGGGAGGTCTTCCCGCGGGCGCTGGGGCACGCCGAGCCGCGCCTTGCGGTGCGCGCCGGTGCCGTGCGGGCGCCCCGGCTGGCCCGGACGGCCTCCCATCCGGCGCTGGTGCCGCCCGGCAGCGGCCCGTGGCGCCTGGTGAGCACCGGGCGCGGCACCATCGAGAACCTGTCCCTGGTGCCCTGCCCCGAGGTCCTCGATCCGCTGCCGCCGGGCCGGGTGCGGCTGGCCGTGCACGCGGTGGGCCTGAACTTCCGCGATGTGATCGTCGCCCTGGACATGGTCGCCGGGCAGGCGGGCATCGGCGGCGACGTGGCCGGCACGGTCCTGGAGGTCGGTGCCGGGGTGGCCAACGTGGCCGTGGGCGACCGGGTGCTGGGCCTGTGCCCGGAGTCGTTCGGTCCGGTCGCCGTCACCGACCACCGCTTCCTGACCCGGATGCCGGACGACTGGTCCTTCGAGCAGGCCGCCGCCGTGCCGATCACCCACACCACGGCCTACTACGGCCTGGTCGACCTGGCGGGCGTGCGGCCCGGCGAGTCGGTCCTGGTGCACGCGGCGGCGGGCGGCGTCGGCATCGCCGCGGTGCAGCTCGCCCGCCATCTGGGCGCCGAGGTGTACGGCACCGCCAGTCCCGGCAAGTGGGACACCCTGCGCCGGCACGGCCTGGACGACGCGCACATCGCCAGCTCCCGCACGCTGGAGTTCGAGGAGGCGTTCACCCGGGCCAGCGGCGGCCGGGGCATGGACGTGGTCCTGGACTGCCTGGCCAACGAGTTCGTGGACGCCGGGCTGCGGCTGCTGCCGCGCGGGGGCCGCTTCCTGGAGATGGGCAAGACCGACAAGCGCGACCCCGGGCAGGTGGCCGCGGCCCATCCGGGGGTGGCCTACCAGGCGTACGACATCATGGAGGCGGGCCCCGACCGCATCCAGGAGATGCTCCTGGCCATCATGGAGCTGTACCGGGACGGCGCGCTGGTGCCGCCGCCGATCACGACGTACGACGTGCGCCGGGCCCGGGAGGCGCTGCGCGACCTCAGCCAGGCGAAGCTGGTCGGCAAGGCCGTGCTCCGGGTGCCGCAGGGCATCGACCGCGAGGGGACGGCACTGATCACCGGCGGGACCGGCACCCTCGGCGCCCACCTCGCCCGCCACCTCGTCCACCACCACGGCGTCACCCGCCTCCTCCTCACCAGCAGGCAGGGACCCGC
>NZ_WYCT01000210.1 GCF_011008945.1 Streptomyces harenosi | reverse complement strand
TGGGTATAAGAGACAGCCCCTCCGCCCTCCCTCCGGGCGAGGTGCTGGCCGCCCTCGCCGGCCTCGGCGTCGTCTGCACCGCGGTCGCGTTCGTGGCCTTCCTGGAGCTGATCAAGGAGATCGGCCCGACCCGGGCCGCCGTCATCACCTACGTCAACCCGGCGGTCGCCGTCGCCGCGGGCGCCCTCTTCCTCGGCGAGGACCTGACCCTCGCCATCGGCGTCGCCTTCATCCTCATCCTGGCCGGCTCGGTCCTCGCGACGGCCGCCGCCGGTCCGGAGAGGGGGGTCCGCCGGGTACCATGGTCGACACGGCAGACGAGCCGGGCGGACGGCCGCGTGGAGTCCCCCTAGGGGGCTTCCCGAGGAACGTCCGGGCTCCACAGGGCAGGGTGGTGGCTAACGGCCACCCGGGGTGACCCGCGGGACAGTGCCACAGAAAGCAAACCGCCGGGGACCTCGGTCCTCGGTAAGGGTGAAACGGTGGTGTAAGAGACCACCAGTGCCCAGGGTGACCTGGGCAGCTAGGTAAACCCCACCCGGAGCAAGGTCAAAAGGAGCGCCGTGAAAAGCGCTCTGCGCGGACGTTCGAGGGCTGCCCGCCCGAGTCCGCGGGTAGACCGCACGAGACCGGCGGCAACGCCGGCCCTAGATGGATGGCCGTCGCCCGGGGCTCCGCGAGGAACCCCGGGAACAGAACCCGGCGTACAGCCCGACTCGTCTGTCGTTTCCTGTACTTTCCGCAGGGTTAGTCCTTTTTTCGCTGAACGAACTATCCAGGTCGTTCCGGGGCGAATGCGGGCCCGTGTATCGTCCGGCCTGTCTAACTGGCAGATAGACGGACAGGCATGTCGGGTAACTGGCTGGTGCGAGGCGTGGCCGCAAGGTGATGGCAGCGGGTTGGGAAGCCTCGGACGCGCTTCGGGTCCTATCGGTGTGTGGGCCCTGCGAAGCGGCTTATACCGGTGGGAGCCGGGTAGGAACCCGGCTGTTCGACGGACCTGTTACCGATGACGCATCTGACCGAGGCATGCGCACTTTGCGGCGGTGCTCCTGTCTCACATGAGGGACGCCCCGTCGCGGAGGTACAGCGGCCGTCCCGCGTCCAGTGCCTGCAAGGCGTGTTCGAACCGGCGCCGGACGCGGTCCCGGAGGCGGCCGGCGGCTTCGACGGCCGTGACGAAGGCGGCCTCGGACAGCTCGTCGTCTCGTGGGCGTAGCCGGTCGGCCTGGCCCTCGTCCAGCGTGCCGCCGTCGAAGATGAACGCGAGCTGGTCGTCCCAGGGGCCGTGCGGGGCCACCCAGTCCACCACCAGCAGCCCGAGCAGGGTGACGCGTAGGCCTAGTTCCTCCATCAGTTCACGGCGTGCCGTGTCCTCCGGCGGCTCGTTGGCCTCCGCCATCCCGCCGGGTAGATCCCATCCCGGTTTGTAGGTGGGGTTCACCAGGAGCACACGGCCGCACGGGTCCCGCAGCAGCACGTCGGCCGCCACGCGCTTGCGGGCCTGCTTGGCGTTGCCCTCCGCGAGGTACGCGTTCCACGCGTCGGTGTCGGCGGGGTCGGGTGCCGTGGGCCTCATGCGGTGGAGCCTCCCGAAGACGGCGTGATCAAATCAGCCAACAGGAGCATTCTGGCGCGGCGTGCATCATCGAACCGAGCCAGGTACTCCCGGACCGGCCGGTACCCCTGGTGCGGCTCCAACCGCCGGCGTAGGCCGTCGAGCTGCAGCACCACCCGGACCGACCCGAGGGCCGGACTCGTACTGAGCAGGTCGTGGCCGACGCTCACCGCGGCGTCCAGGTCACCCCGGCGCACGTGGATGTCCACCAGGCTGATCCGGCTGAGAGCCAGGGACCGCGCCCGTCCCGCCTCGCGCAGCGCAACAGCTTGTTCGGCGTGCGACAGCGCCTCGTCGTACTGCTCCAGGTCGCGCAGGATCAAAGCTGACTCGCTGGCCAGCGCGGCGGCGTCGAACGGGCTCAGCCACGGGTGATCAGCAGCGGGTGCCTCCAGGTCACGGTGTGCGGCCTCCAGCGCGTGGGCGGCCGGGGTGCGCTGAGCCGCGACCGCCAGCCCACGCGCCTGCATGGTGTGCAGCCGCGCCGTCAGCGCGGGAATCCGAGGCCCCTGCGTGGCCAGTTCGAGGCCGGTCCGCGCCCAGCCGACAGCCCCGGCCGCATCCCCGGTTTCAAGGGCGAGGTGGCTGCTGCTCGCTGCGACGTGCGCGGCCAACGGGAGGTCACCAGAGGTGCGCGCCAGGGGGAGGGCGCGGGCGAAGTGCTGGGCCGCGCGGTCGTCCTGACCGGAGTCGTGAGCCATCCAGCCCGCCATCTCGGTCAGCGCGGCTGCGGCGGCGAACACCTGCGGACCGCTGCCGATGTCGACCAGCCGAGGCGCCACCCGGTCCGACAGGTGCCGGACGACCGCCCCGTACAACCTGCCGCCACCGCTCTGCCGGTCAGCGCTGCGGAAATGATCCATCGCCACCAGGTCGTCACCGTCCGGCGGCGGCCGGTCCGTCCGCTCGTACTTGGCGGTCGCCGGCGTGGGCTCCCACGAGCGCCGAGCCAGCCCCAGCAGATGGCCAGGGATGTGGAAGGCGTCGGAGATCTGCTCGAACAGGGTCAGTTTCTCCACCCGGCTCTTGCCGTTCATGTAGTCGTACAGCCGTCCCTGCGTGATGTCGACGGCGGCAGCGATGCGCCGCGTACTGACACCGCGCGCATTGACCATCCGGAACACCGCGCCCATGTCCCGCTCGGCGCACGCGGTGATGAGGCGTTCATCCCCGAGCAGACCGGCGACAACCTCACGCAGGTCGGGTGACAGACGGTCCATCTGCAACTCCCCCGGGTAGCGAATGGAACCGATGCTAGGCCAACCCAACCCGCGCGACTCCGTGTTGGAGTCACGTTGTGGAGTCTCCTCGTCCTCTGCTCCAGGCGTTGACTGACAGACAGCCGCCGGGGAGGCGCACCCGTGAACGCACCTCGGCGCCGCGCCGCCCGCAGGCTTCTCCCCCGAGGCACTCGGGCGGGGCTTCCCAAGCCATCCAGACCAAGGCGTGACGATGACCATGACCAACGAGCGAGTGAGTCCGGGGCAATACCCGCGCCAGAGCGCCACCCTCGCGAACGAGGCCGCCAGTGTTCCGGTGGCGCGTCAGATAGTCCGCGAGGCATGCGCGGAGTGGGGCATGGACCAGGGCGCCGCAGAGACAGGCACGCTCCTGATCTCCGAAATCGTCACCAACGCAGTCCGCCACGGTCACTCTTACAGCGTCCGGGTGATCACCGAGCGGCCGCGCCCCGACCGGCTCCGTGTCGCTGTGGCCGACCAGTCCCGCCGCATGCCCAAGCTGAACATCGTTGGACCAGACGCCATCGGCGGCCGTGGCCTCCTCCTGGTCGACGCCCTCTCCGACCGCTGGGGAACCGATCTCCTTCCCTGGGGCAAGCGGGTCTGGGCCGAGATCGCTATCGAGGCCGGCGACCCATGACCAAACGCCGGCGCATGCTGGAAGCCGACGGGGTGACCGTCGGCAGCGGGCTCCTGGGAGATTCGCCCTCGGGCTCGGGCTGGTGGTGTCCATGGTCTCCGACGAGGTCAGCACGAACTCTGCCCCGACTGCGTCCTCCGTTACCGGCAAGGAGCCGCGCGCACCGGCTCTCTCCGTACCAGACCGCCCCCACCGCCATCCCCCACCGGTGTGCGCGGTCTTGAGCGGACAGCAACAGCCGCCCGCCCCATCCCGTGGGCGGGTCGCCCAACTACCCCGTCCGGGGCACAACGCCCGTTCACTCCAGCTGCCCCGGCTGAGCCCTTTTCGCCGTCCGGAAGCCCCGGGCGGCGGCTGCCACTGTCGGATCACCTGAGAGACGAGGAGAGTCATGCAACAGCCCTTGACGTCAATGGATCAGGTCAAGCCCTGGGGACTCGGACGCATGCGGCCCTACCCGACTGCGGCCGTCCTCTCCGCCGCCCGGCCCGTCCTCGACCCGCACACGCAGGTTCCCGCGTGGGTCGGCCCCGACGGCGCACCGCTGACGGCGCAGGCCAAGCACAAGCGGTCGGAGACGTCGCAGGAGACGAGCACGAAGACCAGCCTGGACGGCACTCCGGATCAGGGCAGCGACCAGAACGGGGACTCTGACTGATGGCTGTGGGTGGGCCGCCCGTCCTCGTCGTCACGCGCCTGGACGACGCGACTGCGGATGAAGTGATCACCGAACTGAACCAGCGTCGCGTGCCAGTGGTCCGCCTGGACCCCGGCGACTTCCCCCGCGAGGTGACCCTGTCCGGCACCTTCGCCGACACCGGGACCGGCGGCACTCTCACCACCGCGTCCCGGAACGTCGACCTGGGGAACGTCCGCTCGGTGTACTGGCGGCGGCCCACCCCGTACACCGCCGACCTCGCCATGGACGGTCAGACCGGCCGATGGGCCGTCGAGGAAGCCCGCTACGGGCTCGGCGGCATTCTCGCCGCTCTCCCCGGTGCCTACTACCTGAACCACCCCTGGCGCAACCGGGACGCCGAGTACAAGCCGGCACAACTGGCCACGGCTGCCGTCTGCGGCTTCACCGTGCCACCCACGCTCATCACCAACGACCCCGAGCGCGCCCGCACCTTCATCGCCGAACACGGGCCGGTCATCTACAAGCCGCTCAGGGAAACCGAGTACACCGACGACACCGGCCGCGCACTGACCGTGTGGATCGAGGACGTCACCCCATGCCAGATCGACAGCCGTCTACGGCACACCGCGCACCTGTTTCAGCAGCGCGTCAGCAAGTCCGCCGACATCCGCCTCACCGCCGTTGACGACCACCTCACCGCCGTCCGTATCGACGGTTCACCTGGCGTGGACTGGCGCCGCCATTACGACCGGCTCGACTACACCTCCGTGCCCGTCCCCCCGGCCATCGTCAAAGGAGTGCGCGCCTACCTCGATACTTTCGGACTCAGCTTCGGCGCCTTCGACTTCGGTCTGGACCGTGATGGCGTCTGGCACTGGTATGAGTGCAACCCCAACGGTCAATGGGCTTGGTTCCCCGACCACATCACTGCACCCATCAAGCACGCCATCGTCGACCGCCTACAGCATGGAGCCCCCGCATGACCGACCCCGCCAGCCTGCGCCGTCAACTCGCCGCCGCCGTCCCTGTGGACGACCCGGCATGGCGCACAGCCCTCGAAACGGTGCCGCGCGAGCTCTTCCTGAGCAAAGGACTGTTCCAATTCGACGGCTGCCAGTGGAACCCCGTGCACCGCGAGCAGACCGATCCCGAAGAGTGGCTGAGGCTTATCTACCAAGACACCACCTGGGTCACCCAGGTCGACGGCACCACCGCCGTCGACGCCACCGGACCCGTCACCGGCCGCCCCACCTCGTCCAGCACGCTGCCCTCCCTGATCGTGCGCATGCTCGACGTCGCCGGGATCAGCGAGGGTCACAAGGTGCTGGAGATCGGCACCGGCACCGGCTATTCCACCGCCATCCTGTGCAGCCGCCTCGGCGACAAAAACGTGTACTCCATCGAGTACGACCCGGGCCTGGCCGCCGCGGCGGCCGACCACATCCACGCCGCCGGATATCACCCCACCCTGATCACCGGCGACGGCCTCGCCGGACACAAGGACGACGCCGAATACGACCACATCGTGGCCACCTGCGCCGTCCGCCACATCCCCCCAGCCTGGCTGTACCAAGTACGCGCAGGCGGAACCATCACCACGACCGTCAGCGGATGGATGCTCGCCTCCGGACTCGTCCGCCTCACCGTCCAGGACGACGCCACCGCCACCGGTCGTTTCCAACCCGACCAGATCAGCTACATGCTCGCCCGTCCCCACGAACGCCCACCCCGACCCGCCTTCCAGCAGCATCCCGGTCACACCCGCGCCACCCGCGTGAACCCCGCACTCCTGGAAGACTGGACCGGGCAGTTCCTCGCTCAGCTCGCCGCACCGTCCGCCGAACTCATGACCACCGGCACGGGCGTGATCCTCGTGGACGTCGCCACCGGGTCACAGGCGTGGACCGAACCGGCCGGAGACGGCTGGACCGTGCACCAGCACGGCCCTCTTCGCCTCTGGGATCAGGTGGAAGACGCTCTCACCATCTGGCAGGACGCGGGCTCACCCCCACACTCGGACCTCGGCCTGACCGTGGACTTGGACGGCACCCAACGCGTGTGGCTCAAAACACCCGACGGCCGCTCCTGGAACCTGCCGGTCTGACCTACCCATCACGAGAGCGTCCGTCACCAAGCTGGGGGCGGGTACCGTCCGGACGGCACCGGGGCTGGGCCACTCGTTACGTAGCCAACAAGGTAGCCATCAAAGCGCCCTTCCTGGACGTTTGTGCAGGTCATAGCGACGTGGTGACTCTCCCCGGCGTACAGCCCGACTCGTCTGCCGCTCAAGGTTTCTGACCAGGAACCGGCGATCTCGTGTTGTGCGGGGGCGCCCCGGCCGCGCCCTCCGTGAGTCAGCACCCGGAGCGAGCGGTCAGGCCGTCGGCGCGGGAGCCGTCGGGGCGGCGGGGAGCACCTCGGCGAGGAGCGTCGCCATGGCGATGACGGTGCGGTCGGACAGGTAGGGGCCGATGATCTGAAGGGCGAGCGGCAGGCCCTCGCCGGTCTGGCCGGTGGGCATGACGAGGGCGGGCAGGCCGACCGGGGAGGCGAGGTTGACCCAGCTCGTCTGGTCGAAGAAGCCGCGCTTCTCGCCGTCGACGGTGATGTACCGGTCCTGCGGGGGGACGGAGGTCTGGTCGAGGACGGCGGCGGTGGGCGCGGCCGGAGTGATCAGCACGTCGTGGGTGGTGAAGTAGTCGGCCCACTTCACGCGGAGCCTCTGCCGGTCTTCGTCCGCGCGGGCCCAGTCCCGGTGGCGCATGGTGCGCGACCTCAGGTAGAGGGCGGACGGTGCGTCGTCCGTGACCGTGTCGGCCGCCGCCACCTCAGCGGCGAACACCTCGTCGTCGGCCGCGGCCGCGGAGGTGGCGTACATCAGGCGCTCGAAGAGCAGGTTGCTCTCGGCGAAGTCCACGGGGCGCGTCGTCTCGTCGAGGTCTGCCCCGGCCTCGCGCACGGTCCGGGCGACCTGGCCCATGAGGTCGCGGGTGGCCGCGTCGACGCGGCAGAAGGCGTCGTCCGCCCACAGGCCCACGCGGTACTGGCCAAGGCTTCTCTTCGACGGGGCGGGCAGGTCGATGCTCCAGGCGACGCGGTCGGCCGGGGCCGGCGCGGCGAGGACGTCCAGGAGCAGGTCCAGGTCGTCGGCGGTGCGCGCGATCGGCCCGAGGGCGAGCATGTCCGAGCCGGTGAGCCAGCCGGGCGGCCGGGGGATGTGCCCGCGGGTGGGGACGACCGGTGCGGCGCCGCGCGAGGTGCGCAGGGCGTACACGCCGCAGTAGGCGGCGGGCAGGCGCAGCGACCCGGCCAGGTCGGAGCCGACTTCCGCAGCGCTGAGCCCGGTGGCGACGGCGACGCACGGCCCGCCGGAGGACCCCCCGGCGGTGTGGTCGGGGGAGTAGGGGTTGTTCGTCTTCCCGAAGAGGGGGTTCGACGTCTGGATGTCCCGGCACAGCGCGGGAACGTTCGTCTTGCCGATGATGACGGCCCCGGCCTGGCGGAGCAGGGCGACGGCGTCGGCGTCCGTGCCGGGGACGTGGTCGCTCAGCTCGGGACTGCCGCAGGTGGTCCGCATGCCGCGGGTCTCCAGCGAGTCCTTCACGGTGATGGGCAGGCCGTGCAGCGGCCCCAGGGGGCGGCCGGTCCTGGCCAGGTACTCGTCGGCCTTCTCGGCGGCGGCGCGGGCACCCGCGGCGTCGAGGGTCACCACGGCGTTGAGGCTGGGGTTGACCCTGGCGTGGTGGGCGAGGACCTGGTCCAGCAGGGCACGGGCGCTGGTGGTGCCGCTTCGGAGAGCGGCCACCTGGGCCCGGGCGGTGGACCGGTACGGGGCGGTGCCGGGCATGACGTCCTTGGTCTCTGGGGTGTGGGGGGCGCCGCGCTACGGGGGCGCGGCCGGAGCGTAGCGGACGGACCGGCGCGGGGCGTCGTGCGGGCCGGTCCGGATCCGGCGGCGGTCGGTGTCAGGGCAGGGTGAGGATGCGGGGGCCCTGGTCGGTGATGGCGACGGTGTGTTCGAAGTGGGCGGCTCGGCTGCCGTCCGTGGTGCGCAGGGTCCAGCCGTCGACGTCGGTGCGGTAGGTGTTCCGGCCGCCGGCCATGAGCATGGGTTCGATGGCGAGGACCAGGCCGTGGCGGAGGGGGAGGCCGCGGCCCGGGCGGCCGCGGTTGGGGACGTGGGGGTCCTCGTGCATGCGGCGGCCGATGCCGTGGCCGCCGAAGTCGGTGGGCATGCCGCAGCCCGCCTTGCGGGCGACGGTGTCGATGGCGTGGGAGATGTCGCCGATGCGATGGCCCACCCGGGCGGCGGCGATGCCCGCGTCGAGGGCCTCCCGGGTGGCGTCGATCAGGTCGAGGTCGCCGGGGCGCGGCGTTCCGACGGTGAAGGTGATGGCCGCGTCGCCCGTCCAGCCGTCCAGTTCGGCGCCGCAGTCGATGCTCACCAGGTCGCCGTCGCGCAGCCGGTAGCCGGTGGGGATGCCGTGGGAGACGGCGTCGTTGACGGACGCGCAGATCACCGCGGGGAAGGCGACCGGGGCGAAGGACGGCCGGTATCCGAGGAACGGCGAGGCGGCTCCGGCCTCGGTCAGCACCGACCGGGCGGCTTCGTCCAGTTCTCGCAGGGACACCCCCACGCCGGCCGCCTCGCGGACCGCGGCCAGGGCGCGGGCCACCACCCGTCCGGCTTCCCGCATCGCGTCCAGCGCGGCATCGGTTTTGATCTCCACCATGTGTGTGACTCCCCGCAACAACGATCCAATACTTATACCGGTATTAATATCACGGTCGAGGGAGGGGGTCGGTGGTGAAAAGCCCGCCAGGGTGCGCGGAACACAAGCGGACAAGCGGACCCCCGGCCGGCCCGCTTCATGCGGGCGGCCGGGGGCGGGCCGGTTGCTAGTGGCCCCGGCGGGCGGTGAGGACGTCCTGTTTGCGGATGCGGCCCCCGATGCCGCTGCCCCGCACGGCGGACAGGTCCACGCCGTCCTCCCGGGCCAGCCTGCGGACCAGCGGGCCGGCGTAGAGGCCGGCGTCCGCCGTGCCGGTGGCCCCGGCCGCCTCGGCGCCCCCAGCGGACCCGGCGCCCCCGGTGGTCCCGGCGGACCCGGCCCCGGTGGACCCGGCGTCCCCAACGCCCCCGGTGGCCGGTTCACCGTAGGGGGTCAGGCCGTAGCGGGCGGCGGCGCGTTCGGCCAGGCCGGGGGCGACGTCGCCCTCGGCCGCGAGCGTGCGCAGGGTGTGGACGACGATCGACTCGGCGTCCACACCGAAGTGCCGGCGGGCGCGGGCGCGGCTGTCGGACAGGCCGAAGCCGTCGGTGCCGAGCGAGGTCCACCGCCCCGGCACCCAGGGGGCGATCTGGTCGGGGACGGCGCGCATCCAGTCGGAGACCGCCACGACGGGCCCGCGGGCCTCGCGCAGGGCCTGCGTCACGTACGGGACGCGACCGCAGCCCTCGGCCTCCATGGCCTCCCGGCGCAGCAGGGTCCAGGACGGAGCCGACCAGACGTCGGCGGCCACCTGCCACTCCTCGGCCAGCAGTTCCTGGGCCCGCAGGATCCAGTGGACCGCCGTACCGGAGGCCAGCAGTTGGGCGCGGGGCGCCCGCGGGGCGGTGAGCCCCGACTCCCGGTAGCGGTACAGGCCGCGCAGGACGGCGTCCTCGACGCCCTCGACGGCGGGCATCGCCGGCTGCGCCTTGGGCTCGTTGTAGACGGTCAGGTAGTAGAAGACGTCCTCCGCGGCCTCCCCGTACATCCGGCGCAGGCCGTCCCTGACGATGACCGCCACCTCGTAGGCGAAGGCGGGGTCGTAGGGCAGGCAGGCCGGGTTGGTGGAGGCGATGAGGTGGGAGTGGCCGTCGGCGTGCTGGAGGCCCTCGCCGGTCATCGTGGTGCGGCCCGCGGTCGCGCCGATCACGAAGCCCCGGCCGAGCTGGTCGGCCAGCGCCCAGAACTGGTCCCCGGTCCGCTGCCAGCCGAACATCGAGTAGAAGATGTAGAACGGGATCATCGGCTCGCCGTGCGTGGCGTACGAGGTGGCGGCGGCCGTGAAGGAGGCCAGTGAACCGGCCTCGGTGATGCCCTCGTTGAGGATCTGCCCGCCGCTGCTCTCCTTGTAGTAGAGGAGCTGGTCGCGGTCGACCGGTTCGTAGGTCTGGCCCTTGGGGGAGTAGATCCCCGCGGAGGGGAACAGCGACTCCATGCCGAAGGTGCGGGCCTCGTCCGGGACGACCGGGACCCAGCGCGGGCCCGTCTCCCCGTCCCGCATCAGGTCCTTGACCAGGCGGACGAAGGCCATGGTCGTGGCGATCTCCTGGGTGCCCGATCCCTTGGTGAGCGCGGTGAACGGCTTGTCCGCCGGCTGGGGCAGCGGGCGGTGCCGCACCCGCCGCTCGGGTGTCGGGCCGCCCAGCGCCCGGCGGCGTTCGCGCAGGTAGGCGACCTCGTCGGAGTCGGGTCCCGGATGCGCGTAGGGGACCAGGCCCTCGCCCAGGCGGGAGTCCGGGATGGGCAGCTCCAGCAGGTCCCGCAGGGCGCGGAACTCCTTGCCGGTGAGCTTCTTCATCTGGTGGTTGGCGTTGCGGGACTCGAAGCCCGGGCCCAGGGTCCAGCCCTTGACCGTCTGCACCAGCACCACGGTCGGCGCGCCCCGGTGGTCCAGCGCCGCCCGGTAGGCGGCATGGACCTTGCGCGGCTCGTGACCGCCGCGCGAGGTGCCCACGATCCGCGCCAGGTCGGCGTCGGAGTACGGCGCGGCCGACGCCGCCAGCTCCCCGGTGAACAGGCGCTCGCGGATGTAGGCGCCGTCGCGCGCGGCGAACGTCTGCATCTGCCCGTCGGGCAGCGCGTCCAGCGCGGCCAGCAGCAGCCCCTCGGTGTCCGCGGCGAGCAGCCCGTCCCACTCCTGGCCCCAGGGCACCTTGATCACGTTCCAGCCGGCCGCCCGGAACTGCGCCTCCAGCTCCTGCATGATCTTGAAGTTGCCGCGGACCGGGCCGTCCAGGCGCTGGAGGTTGCAGTTGACGACGAAGGTCAGGTTGTCCAGTTCCTCGCGGGCCGCGAGCGCGAGGGCGGCGGTCGACTCGGGCTCGTCCATCTCGCCGTCGCCGAGGAACGCCCACACATGGGAGCCGGAGGTGTCCTTGATGCCGCGGTGGGCCAGGTAGCGGTTGAAACGCGCCTGGTAGATCGCGGAGAGCGGGCCCAGGCCCATGGAGACGGTGGGGAACTCCCACAGCCACGGCAGGCGCCGGGGATGCGGGTACGAGGGCAGGCCGCCGCCGCCCGCCTCCATCCGGAAGCGGTCCAGTTCGGCCTCGCCGAGCCGTCCCTCCAGGAAGGCGCGGGCGTAGATGCCGGGGGAGGCGTGGCCCTGGACGTAGAGCTGGTCGCCGGACCCGGGCGCGTCCTCGGCGTCCTTGCCCTTGAAGAAGTGCTGGAAGCCCACCTCGTAGAGCCAGGCCGCGGAGGCGTAGGTGGCCATGTGGCCGCCCAGGCCGCCGCGTTCGTTGCCGCGGGTGACCATGGCGGCCGCGTTCCAGCGGTTCCACGCGGTGATCCGCGCCTCCATCGCCTCGTCGCCCGGGTAGGGCGGCTCGGCCGCGGTGGGGATGGTGTTCACGTACGGGGTGGTCGCCAGGTCCGGCAGCGGGGTGCCCGACCGCCGGGCGTGGTCGATCACCCGGCGCAGCAGCCGCCCGGTGCGTTCCGGGCCCACGGCGCGCAGGGCACCGTCCACGGAGGCCAGCCACTCGTCCACTTCCTGCGGGTCCGGCTCCGGCAACTGGTCCAGTTGGTGCTTCGGGGACATGGGGTTCGTCCCTCCTCGGCTTGGGTGGCATCAGGGGCGGCCGTGGTCACGGCGTCGCGCTCCTGGCGGCCGGTCCTGTGGGCGGGAACGGCCGGCTTCGGTCGACGAGCCCTCGTCAGTTCCGACTCCTCGTTGATTCCGAGTGTCGGAAAGTGGATTTCTTATCGAGGAAGTTAGGGGCTTCCTGTGGGGTGGTCAATGATTACTCAGGAGTAGTTTTCAATGATCGATCATTTGCCCCGCCACGCTGCCGGTCCGGTGCGTCGCCGCCGGCCGGCCGCGGCCTCGGTGCCGTGGGCTGGGCGGCGTACTCCATGACGTGCAGTTCCATCAGGCGCCCGATGTACGGGTCCCGGCGGCGCAGGCCGTCGACGATCGCCTGGTGGTCCTCCGCGTTCTCGTGCAGCTCCGTGCGCAGCCAGCGCAGGGACAGACGGGTCCACGCCTCCACGCCCAGCCACTCCCAGTGCCGGATCAGGACCGGGTTGCCGCTGGCCCGCACGACCGCCCGGTGGAAGGCGACCGCGTGGACGATCTGCGCGTCCACGTCGGCCTGTTCGGCGTCCCGGGCCATGGCGGCCAGATGCCGCTCCAGGACGCCCACCTCGCCGGCCAGGCGCACGGCCGCGAGCTCGGCGGCGCGGCGCTCCAGGGCGGCCCGTACGAGATAGACGTCCCGGAGCCGGTCCAGGGACAGCTCCCGGACCCGGACGCCCCGGTTGGGCGCGGAGCCGACCAGCTCCATCGTCTCCAGTTCGCGCAGGGCCTCGCGCACCGGGGCCTGGCTGATGCCGAGCTCCAGGGCGATCCTGCGCTCCACGATCCGGTCCCCGGGTGCCCAGCGCCCGGCGACCAGGCCGTCCAGGAGGAAGCGGCGGACCTGCGCGTGCAGGGGGGCGCGGTCCAGGGGGGAGCGGCCCGGCGG
>NZ_WYCT01000020.1 GCF_011008945.1 Streptomyces harenosi | reverse complement strand
AGGAGGGGGAGCCGGGACGGCGGCAGGGGCCTGGGGCGACTGGTGCCGCCGGGGCCGCCGGGGCCGCCGGGGCCCCGGGTGCGGTCGGGGAAGGCCGGGAAGCGCGGGAGACCGAAGCGGCAGGGGCGGCGGGTGGGGCCGGTGCGGCGGGGGAAGCCCGGGAAGCAGGGGAGACGCAAGCGACCAATGCGGCCGGTGCGGCCCGCGAGGCGGGAGAAGCCCAGGACACAGGGGAGACCGGTGCGGCCGGTGAGGTCGGAGCGGCCGGTGAGGCCGGGAGAACCGGCGGTTCCGGTGGCGTGCCGGTGCCCGAGGGGCGTCGCCGGTCCCGTCGGCTGCGGTGGGCCCGCCGTGGTGCCCTGGCCGTGGTCCTGGCCGTGCTCCTGCCGCTGATCGCCGCCGAGACGGCCCTGCGGGTGAACTACGCGGGCGACCCCGCCGAGGGCACGTACACCAGGCACCGGGACGCCATCTGGCTCGGCCACGCCTGGGTCGACGGCCGCAAGGACGACGCGGACCTGGCCGCCTTCGCCCGGCGGGTGCGCGAGACCGGCATCCGCGACCTGTACGTCCACACCGGCCCGCTGGAGCACGACGGCACCTTGCCGAAGGCGCTGTACCCGAGGGCCCGCCGGCTGATCGAGGGGGTGCACCGGGCCCTGCCCGGCGTCCGCGTCCAGGCGTTCCTCGGTGACGTCCTGGCCACCGAGAGCCCGGACGGCATGCGGCTGGAGCGGCCCGCCACGCGCGCCGCCGTGGTCCGCTCCGCCCGTCAGGTGCTGGACGCGGGCTACGACGGCGTCCACCTCGACCTGGAGCCCCTGCACTCCGGCGACCGCCACTACCTGGGACTCCTGGACGATCTGCGCCGGGTCACCCGCCCGAGGGACGCGCGGTTGTCGGTGGCCGCGCACCAGATCGACCCGCTCCCCGGCTTCCACTCCTTCTGGGGCGCCGTCACCGGGCACCCCAAGTGGTGGTCGCAGGAGTTCTTCGGCCAGGTGGCCCGCCGCGTCGACCAGATCGCCGTGATGTCGTACGACACGATGCAGCCGTTGCAGAGCACCTACGGCGGCTACGTCGCCCAGCAGACGGCGCTCGCCCTGGAGGCCACGCCGCCCACCACCGACCTGCTGATGGGCCTGCCCTTCTTCCACGAAAACCGGTTCGGTCACTGGGCCCACGCCGAGACCGTCCGGGCCGCCGTCCGGGGCGTGCGTCTCGGCCTGTCCCGGACCGACGCCGACCGCGCCCGCTTCGGCGTGGCCCTGTACGTGGACTTCGCGGCGACGGAGGCGGACTGGCGGGCGTACCGGGAGGGCTGGGTGCGGTGAGGGGCGCCGGGCCGGGGCCGCCCGGCCGCGTCATCCGGCCGGGGGCCGCCTGCGGATCTTCGACCCCAGCCACACGAGCGGGTCGTACTTGCGGTCGACGGCCCGCTCCTTCAGCGGGATCAGCGCGTTGTCGGTGATCCTGATCCCTTCGGGGCAGACCTCGGTGCAGCACTTGGTGATGTTGCAGTAGCCGAGGCCGTGTTCCTCCTGGGCGGTGCTCTTGCGGTCCAGACCCGTCTCGGCCGCGGCGTCCAGGGGGTGCATGTCCAGCTCGGCGACGCGCATCAGGAAGCGCGGACCGGCGAACGCCGTCTTGTTCTCCTCGTGGTCACGGACGACGTGGCAGGTGTCCTGGCACAGGAAGCACTCGATGCACTTGCGGAACTCCTGCGGGCGGTCCACGTCCTGCTGCATCATGCGGTACTCGCCGGGACCGAGCCCGGCGGGCGGGACGAACGCCGGGACCTGGCGGGCCTTGGCGTAGTTGAAGCCGACGTCCGTCACCAGATCGCGGATGACCGGGAAGGCGCGCAGGGGGGTGACGGTGATCGTCTCGTCCCGGCCGAAGACCGACATGCGGGTCATGCACATCAGGCGCGGCCGCCCGTTGATCTCCGCCGAGCAGGAACCGCACTTGCCCGCCTTGCAGTTCCAGCGCACGGCGAGATCGGGCGCCTGGGTGGCCTGGAGCCGGTGGACGATGTCGAGGACCACCTCGCCCTCGTTCACCTCCACGGTGAAGTCCTTCAGGCCGCCGCCCCCGGCGTCTCCCCGCCACACCCGGAAGCGGGCCTCGTAGCCGCTCATTCGTACAGCTCCTCTTCGGCCAGGTACTTGACCAGCTCCTCCTTCGCGAAGAGGGCGAGCAGGTCGGGGCGGATGGGTTCGGTGGTCTCGCGGGTGAGGGCGATGCGGCCGCGGGCCGGGTCCACCGCGGCCGGGCCGCCGGCGGCGGGGCCGTCCGAGGGGCCGGCGAGCCGGCACAGCAGGTTGATCCGGCGCCAGGCGCGGTCCATCGACGGGTGGTCCTCGCGGGTGTGCCCGCCGCGCGACTCCGTGCGCTCCAGCGCGGCCCGCGCGACGCACTCGCTGACCAGCAGCATGTTGCGCAGGTCCAGGGCGAGGTGCCAGCCCGGGTTGAACTGCCGGTGCCCCTCCACGCCGACCCGGCCGGCCCGGCGGCGCAGCTCGGCCAGTCGCTCCAGGGCCTGCTTCATCTCCGTCTCCCGGCGGATGATGCCGACCAGGTCGTTCATCGTCTGCTGGAGCTCCTGGTGGAGGGCGTAGGGGTTCTCCGGCGGGCCGCCGTCCGGCTCCCCGCTCTCCCCCGGCGCGGAGAAGGGCCGCAGGGCCTCCGCGGCGGCGGCGCCGATCTGCCCGTCGTCCGCCCGGGGGCGCGCCGCGGCCGTACCGGCCGCGTACTCGGCGGCGTACCGTCCCGCCCGGCGCCCGAAGACCAGCAGGTCGGAGAGGGAGTTCCCGCCCAGGCGGTTGGAGCCGTGCATGCCGCCGGCGACCTCACCGGCCGCGTACAGCCCCGGCACGCCGCGCGCCGCCGCCGTGTCGGAGTCGACGGCGACGCCGCCCATCACGTAGTGGCAGGTGGGGCCGACCTCCATCGCCTCGGCCGTGATGTCCACGTCGGCCAGCTCCTTGAACTGGTGGTACATGGACGGCAGCCGCCGTCTGATCACCTCGGCGGGCATGCGGGTGGACACGTCGAGGAAGACACCGCCGTGCGGGGAGCCCCGGCCCTCCTTCACCTCGGTGTTGATGGCCCGCGCCACCTCGTCCCTGGGCAGCAGCTCCGGGGGGCGCCGGTTGTGGTCGGGGTCGTCGTACCAGCGGTCGGCCTCCTCCTCCGACTCGGCGTACTTGTCCTTGAAGACGTCGGGGACGTAGTCGAACATGAACCGCTTGCCGTCGCTGTTGCGCAGCACCCCGCCGTCGCCGCGCACCGACTCGGTGACGAGGATGCCCTTCACGGACGGCGGCCAGACCATGCCGGTCGGGTGGAACTGCACGAACTCCATGTTGACCAGGGGCGCCCCCGCCAGCAGCGCCAGCGCGTGGCCGTCGCCGGTGTACTCCCACGAGTTCGAGGTGACCTTGAAGGACTTCCCGATGCCGCCGGTGGCGATCACCACGGCGGGTGCCTCCAGGACGAAGAAGCGGCCGGTCTCCCGCTCGTAGGCGAACACCCCGCAGACCCGCTCCCCGTCCTTCAGGACCCGGGTGACCGTGCACTCCTGGAAGACCTTGAGCCCGGACTCGTAGTCGCCGGTGCGGCGGTGGTCCTCCTGTTGCAGCGCGACCACCTTCTGCTGGAGGGTGCGGATCAGCTCCAGGCCCGTGCGGTCGCCGACGTGCGCCAGGCGCGGGTACTCGTGGCCGCCGAAGTTGCGCTGCGAGATCCGGCCGTCCTCGGTGCGGTCGAACAGCGCGCCCCAGGTCTCCAGCTCCCACACCCGCTCCGGTGCCTCCCGGGCGTGCAGCTCCGCCATCCGCCACTGGTTGAGGAACTTGCCGCCGCGCAGGGTGTCGCGGAAGTGGACCTGCCAGTTGTCACCCGCGTTGACGTTGCCCATCGCCGCCGCGATGCCGCCCTCGGCCATCACCGTGTGCGCCTTGCCGAAGAGCGACTTGCAGATCACGGCCGTACGGGCGCCCCGCTCGCGCGCCTCGATCGCGGCGCGCAGCCCGGCGCCGCCCGCGCCCACCACGACCACGTCCCATTCCTGCCGGTCGACCACGGACATCACAGGGCCTCATTCATCGGGGTTCACGCCAGTTCATCGGGATTGATCGTTTCGTCAAGTTGTCGGAAGTCGCCGGAACCGGCGGACGCCGGCGGGCGCTCCCGCCGAGCGCCGGAAGCCTCCAAAGCGCCGGGCCGCATCAGAAGAACCTCGGATCGTCGAAGACGCCGGAGGCGACGAGGTACACGTAGAGGTCGGCGAGCCCGACGCTCAGCAGGGACGCCCAGGCGAGCTGCATGTGCCGGGCGTTGAGCTTCCCCACCAGCCGCCACATGCGGTAGCGCACGGGGTGCCGGGAGAAGTGCTTCAGCTTGCCGCCGACGATGTGCCGGCAGGAGTGGCAGGACAGGGTGTACGCCCAGATCAGCACGATGTTGACCAGGAAGACCAGCGTGCCCAGGCCCATGTGGCCCCACGCGTAGTGCTCGTCGCGGAAGGCGAGCACGGTGTCGTAGGTCAGGATGCCGGCGACGGGGACGGCCGCGTAGAAGAAGTACCGGTGGAGGTTCTGCAGGATCAGCGGGAAGCGGGTCTCGCCGGTGTACCTGCGGTGCGGCTCGGCCACCGCGCAGGCCGGCGGGGACGCCCAGAAGCCCCGGTAGTACGCCTTGCGGTAGTAGTAGCAGGTCAGACGGAAGCCGAGCGGGAAGATCAGGATGATGATCGCCGGCGAGAGGCCCCACCAGGCGCCGAAGATCTCCCAGTTCGGCCCGCCCTTCATCGGCACGCAGTTCTCCGCCAGGCAGGGGGAGTAGAACGGCGAGACGTAGGGCGCCGCGTAGTAGTCCGCCCCGGCGAAGGCCCGCCACGTGGAGTAGACGACGAACGCCAGCAGGCCGGCGGCCGTGGCGGCCGGGGCCAGCCACCAGCGGTCGGTCCGCAGGTGCCGGGCGGCGATGGCGGCGCGCGTCGTGGTGTGGACGCCGCCGCCGCGGGGGTGGGGCCGCGCGGCGGGGGGTGGTTCCGTACCAGTGGCCAAGATGTGCCTCCCCTCACTGAGGGTTCAGGGGCGCGCCGGACGGCGTTCAGGGGGCGCGGCGGTCGCGGGCGCCGAGGCCCTCGTCGTCCGTGTCCGTCCACAGCGAGAGGTCGTACGGCGCGTCGGAGATGGTCACGAGGTCGGGCCGGTGGGGCGTGGCCGGGGAGGCCGCCGCCTGCCGCAGCAGGGCGACGCTGTCCCGCAGGTGGTCGGCGTCGGTGCGCACCCGGCGCATCTCCAGGCCGCTGCCGCCGAGCTGCTGTTCCAGGCGGCCGATGGACCGGAACAGGTCCTCCAGGCAGCGCTGGACCGATGTGAGTTCGTCGTGCACGGACATGACTTGCCCTCGCTCCCTCGGCCTTCGAGGCCCAAGACCGGCAACGTTCATGCGCCTGCGAGTGTCGCGCGTCACACCGCGCCCTGGGAAGGGATGTACACCGATTGGCCGAAGTGCGCGGGTGTGTTCGCAGGTGCGTTACGCCGCGCGAGTGGCCTTACCGCTCGTGGCCGACGTGTCGCTCAGCGTTGCCGAACCCTTTCCTCTTCAGTGGCCGCATACATCTGATGAGCACCATATACCGCCAAAAGTGATCGTAACGCCCGCGGCCTTCCGGAGGTAGCAGAGATGTCCCACGTCGGCGTCGGACCGCGCTCGGTCACACGCTCGGTCGCCTTCCTGGCCGCAGGAGCGCTCGCGGTGCCCGCCCTCGCGGCCTGCTCCACCGAGGAAGAGGCGTCCGGCCGGCCGTCGGCGGCGCAGGACGTCGCCCCCGCCGCGCGCGCCCGCGTCGCCGACGGCGGCACGCTGCGCTGGGCCGTGGACTCCGTACCGGACACCCTGAACGCCTTCCAGGCGGACGCCGACGCCACCACCACCCGGGTGGCCCAGGCCGTGCTGCCGTCGATGTTCCGGATGGACGCCGCCGGCCGCCCGGTGCGCGACCCCGACTACCTGGAGTCGGCGAAGGTCGTCGCCACCGAGCCCAAGCAGGTCGTCCTGTACAAGCTCAACCAGCAGGCCGTCTGGAGCGACGGCCGGGAGGTGGGCGCCGCGGACTTCGCCGCCCAGTGGCGTGCCCTCTCCGGCCGGGACAGCGCCTACTGGACGGCCCGCAACGCCGGATACGACCGCATCGAGAAGATCGAGCGCGGAAAGAACGACCTGGAGGTCCGGGTCACCTTCGGGCGCCCCTACGCCGACTGGAAGTCGCTGTTCACCCCGCTGTACCCGAAGGACGTCATGGGCACCCCGGACTCCTTCAACGACGGGGCGCGGCGCGAGCTGGAGGTCACCGCGGGTCCCTTCGCCGTGCAGAAGGTCGACCGCGAGGCGGACGAGGTCGTCCTCACCCGCAATCCGCGCTGGTGGGGTGAGCAGGCCAAACTGTCGCGGATCGAGCTGCGCGCGCTGCCCCGCGACAAGCGGGTGGCCGCGCTGGTGGCCGGCACGGTCGACCTGGCCGAGATCGACCCGGACGCGGCCCGGGAGGCCGGGTTCGCCGCCGCCCCGCGCCGCACGGCCACCGGCACCCCGCTGATGGGCCCGGGCAGCTCCCCGCGCGCCGGCGCGGACGGCGCGCGGTCCGCGGCGGACGCCCTGCGCTCCTGGGCCGTGGCCAACGGCTCCGACGAGGATGCCGCCTACGAGGAGATCCTCGCCCGCCAGGAGCGGCGCGAGGCGCGGGCCGCCCGTGAGCGCCGGCAGCGGGCCCTGAGCGGCTACGAGGTGCGCAAGTCCCTGGAGCCCGCCTACACCCAGCTCGCCCTCAACGGCGCCGACGGCCCGCTCGCCGACGAGCGGGTCCGCCGGGCCGTGGCCCGCGCGCTGGACCGCAAGAAGCTCGCCCAGACCGTCCTGAAGCCCCTCGGCCTGCCCGCCGTGCCGGTCGGCAGTCACCTCGCGCTCGCCGGCCAGGCCGCGTACGCCGACGGCAGCGGGGCCCTGGGCGGCCAGGACACCAAGGGGGCGCTGGCCCTGCTCGCGGACGCCGGGTGGGTGCCGGGCGGGCCGGTGAAGGAGGGCGAGAAGGCCGCCGGGGGGCAGCGGCCGGGGTCCGGGGAGGAGCAGTCGGCGCAGGAGGAGTCGCCGGGCGGCGACGACGGCACGTACATCGTCGGTGAGGACGGCAAGAGCGGCGACGGCGACGGCGGGGACGGCAAGAACGACGAGGACGGCGAGGACGGCGAGGACGGCGACAGCAAGGAGAGCAAGGAGAAAAAGGCGAAGGACGGGGAGAAGGGGGAGGACGGGGAGGACGGGGAGAAGGGGAAGAAAGGGGAGGGAGCGAAGAAAGAGAAGAAAGAAAACAAGGAGCGGAACGGGGAGAACAAGGCGCAGGGCGGTGCCCCGGGCGCCTACGCTCCGAGGGGGACCGCGGCCCCGGCGGGCTCGGCGGGCCCGGCGGTCGCGCCGCTCGCCAAGAACGGCAAGCCGCTCACGCTCCGCTTCGTGGTCCCCTCCGGCTCCGGTTCCAAGGTGCTGCGCACGGTGGCGGAGCGGATCGCCGGGATGCTGGAGCGGGTCGGCATCCGCACGGAGCTCACCAAGGTCTCCGACCAGAGCTACTTCAAGGACCACATCGCGTCCGGCCAGTACGACCTGGCCCTGTACTCCTGGCCCGCCTCCGCCTTCCCCGCCACCGACGCGCGCCCCATCTACGCCAAGCCCGTCCCGGCCGCCGACGGCTCCCTGAACGTCGAGCAGAACTACACCCGGATCGGTACCGACCAGATCGACCAGCTCTTCGACCAGGCCCTGACCACGCTGGACGAGGAGGAGGCCCGCGCGCTGCTGCGCAAGGCGGACTCCCGCATCTGGGCGGCGGCCGGTTCCCTGCCGCTGTACCAGCGCCCCCAGCTCGTCGCCGCGCGGAAGAACCTGGCGAACGCCGGCGCCTTCGGTTTCCAGACGCCGGTGTACGAGGACATGGGCTTCCTGAAGAAGGGCGCGCAGGGGGCCCGGCCGTCGGTGCGCCCGTCGTCCTGAACCGCTTCTTCCGGCCGGGGCGGTGAGCTGCGCCGACGTACCCGGCACGCCGTCCCGGCGGCGGCCCCGTACCATGGGGTGAGGCCGTGGCATGTTCCGCCCGGCAGGGCCCGCGTAACACAGACGTACGCGCAGGGCATTCCTCACACTCCGGGAGTACGCCGCAATATGGCCGTGTCCACCACACGTCATGACATCCGCAACGTCGCCATCGTCGCCCACGTCGACCACGGCAAGACCACCATCGTCGACGGCATGCTGAAGCAGGCCGGCGCCTTCGCCGCCCACCAGCTCGACTCCGTCGACGACCGCATGATGGACTCGAACGACCTGGAGCGTGAGAAGGGCATCACGATCCTCGCCAAGAACACCGCGGTGAAGTATCACCCGAAGGACGGCGGGGACCCGATCACCATCAACATCATCGACACCCCCGGCCACGCCGACTTCGGTGGTGAGGTGGAGCGCGGTCTGTCCATGGTGGACGGTGTCGTGCTGCTGGTGGACGCCTCCGAGGGGCCGCTGCCGCAGACCCGGTTCGTGCTGCGCAAGGCGCTCCAGGCCCGGCTGCCGATCATCCTGTGCATCAACAAGACCGACCGTCCGGACGCCCGGATCGACGAGGTCGTCAACGAGACCTACGACCTCTTCCTCGACCTGGACGCCGACGAGGACCAGATCGAGTTCCCGATCGTCTACGCCTGCGGCCGGGACGGCATCGCCTCCCTGACCAAGCCGGAGGACGGCACGGTCCCGTCCGACTCCACCTCCCTGGAGCCGTTCTTCTCCACGATCCTGGAGCACATCCCGGCCCCCACCTACGAGGAGGGCGCCCCGCTCCAGGCCCATGTGACCAACCTGGACGCCGACAACTTCCTCGGCCGGATCGCGCTGCTCCGCGTCCACCAGGGCGAGCTGAAGAAGGGCCAGACGGTCGCGTGGATGAAGCGCGACGGGTCGGTGCAGAACGTGCGCATCAGCGAGCTGATGATGACCGAGGCGCTCACCCGCAAGCCCGCCGAGAAGGCCGGCCCCGGTGACATCTGCGCGGTCGCCGGCATCCCCGACATCATGATCGGCGAGACCCTCGCGGACCCGGAGAACCCGGTTCCGCTGCCGCTGATCACGGTGGACGAGCCCGCGATCTCGATGACCATCGGCACCAACACCTCCCCGCTGGTCGGGCGCGGCGGCACCGGCAAGGGCGCGGACGCGAAGGCGGCCGTGAAGGACCGCAAGGTCACCGCCCGCCAGGTCAAGGACCGCCTGGACCGCGAGCTGATCGGCAACGTGTCGCTGCGCGTGCTGGACACCGACCGGCCCGACGCCTGGGAGGTGCAGGGCCGCGGTGAGCTGGCGCTGGCCATCCTGGTCGAGCAGATGCGCCGTGAGGGCTACGAGCTGACCGTCGGCAAGCCGCAGGTCGTCACCAAGGAGGTCGACGGCAAGGTCTACGAGCCGGTCGAGCGCATGACGATCGACGTGCCCGAGGAGCACATGGGCGCGGTCACGCAGCTCATGGGCGTGCGCAAGGGCCGCATGGACAACATGTCCAACCACGGCTCCGGCTGGGTGCGCATGGAGTTCGTCGTCCCCTCGCGCGGCCTGATCGGCTTCCGGACGGAGTTCCTCACCCAGACCCGCGGCACCGGCATCGCGCACTCCATCCACGAGGGCCACGAGCCCTGGTTCGGCACCCTCACCACGCGTAACAACGGCTCGCTGGTCGCCGACCGCGCCGGTGTTGTCACCGCGTTCGCGATGACGAACCTCCAGGAGCGCGGCGTGCTCTTCGTGGAGCCCGGTACCGAGGTGTACGAGGGCATGATCGTCGGTGAGAACTCCCGCTCCGACGACATGGACGTCAACATCACCAAGGAGAAGAAGCTCACCAACATGCGGTCGTCCACGGCCGACGTTGCCGAGTCGATCGTCCCGCCGCGCAAGCTGTCGCTGGAGCAGTCGCTGGAGTTCTGCCGCGACGACGAGTGCGTCGAGGTCACCCCGGAGGCCGTGCGCATCCGCAAGGTGGTGCTCGACCAGCGTGAGCGCGCGCGGGCCGCGAGCCGCGCCAAGCACAGCTGACCCGGCCGGTCCCCGACCGGACCGGTTCCCGAGCCGTACCGAGCCCGGGCGTCCCCACGCTGGTGGGGGCGCCCGGGCTTTTGCGCGCGCCCCTACTGCCGGGTAACCCCTGTCCCGCGCTTCCGCCGGGCCCGGCGGGGCACCTCGGTGGCGCCGGCGTCCCCGGGCCCGTTCGACGGCGGCCGTGCCGGGCGCCCGACGCCCCGGCGCCTCCCCGGAGACACCGGCGCCCGGGGCGCGCCCGGGGAGCTCGCCCGTGGGCTCTGGCTCCGCGTGGGTTCTCGCGCCCGGGGAGCTCGCCCGTGGGCTCTGGCCCCGCGGGGGCCCTCGCGCCCGGGGAGCTCGCCCGTGGGCTCTGGCCCCGCGTAGGCCCTCGCGCCTGGGGAGCTCGCCCGTGGCCTCTGGCCCCGCGTAGGCCCTCGCGCCCGGGGAGCTCGCCCGTGGGCTCTGGCCCCGCGTGGGCCCTCGCGCCCGGGGAGCTCGCCCGTGGGCTCTGGCTCCGCGTAGGCCCTCGCGCCCGGGGACCTCGCCCTCGTGGGCCCTCCCCCGTACGGGACCACGCGCTGTCACGAAGAAGGCCCGCGCCTGGGCAGGCGCGGGCCTTTTCGTTCCCCGGGAAGCGGACGGTCCAGGGCCCGCGTCGAGGCACCGGAGCGGTCCGTTCCGCCAGGGGCGGCCGACGGAAAGGGGTGTGTCAGGCCGCCGCTTCGGGGTCCTTGGCGAGACGGGGAGCCGGCACGGTCTGCTCCGTCTCGGGGTAGTGGCAGGCGGTCAGATGGCCCGCCGCGTCGCCCTCCACCCGCGCCAGCGGCGGCGCCTCGCTCGCGCACTTCTCCGTCGCCTTCCAGCACCGGGTGCGGAAGCGGCAGCCGGACGGCGGGGAGATCGGGGAGGGCACGTCACCGGTGAGCCGGATGCGGTCGCGGGGCGCGGTGTCCACCGACGCCTCGGGCACGGCGGACAGCAGGGCCCGCGTGTAGGGGTGGCGCGGACTGCCGTACAGGTCGTCGCGGTCGGCGATCTCCACGATCTTGCCGAGGTACATGACGGCCACGCGCTGGGAGAAGTGCCGGACCACGGCGAGGTCGTGGGCGATGAAGACGAAGGCGATGCCCATCTCCCGCTGGACCTTCTGGAGCAGGTTGACCACCTGCGCCTGGATCGACACGTCCAGCGCGGAGACCGGCTCGTCGGCCACGATCAGCTTGGGTTCCAGCGCCAGGGCACGGGCCACCCCGATCCGCTGCCGCTGGCCGCCGGAGAACTCGTGCGGGAAGCGGTTGTAGTGCTCGGGGTTGAGACCGACGATCTCCAGCAGCTCGCGGACCCGCTTCTCCCGGCCGCCGGACGGGTCGATCCCGTTGATCTCCATCGGCCCGGAGATGATCTTCCCGACCGTCTGCCGGGGGTTGAGGGACGCGTAGGGGTCCTGGAAGATCATCTGGATCTCGGACCGGACCGGCGCGAGCTGCTTGCGGTCGGCGTGGGTGATGTCCCGGCCGCGGTAGACGATCTTCCCGGCGGTCGGTTCCAGCAGGCGGGTGATCAGCCGGCCGGTGGTCGACTTCCCGCAGCCGGACTCGCCGACCAGGCCGAGGCTCTCGCCCTCGTGGACCTGGAAGTCGAGCCCGTCGACGGCCTGGACGGCGCCGACGGTCCGCCGGATGGGAAAGCCGCCCTTGATGGGAAAGTGCTTGGTCAGACCGCTGACGTCCAGGAGGGGAGTGGTGCTGCTCATGGTGGTGAAGTCCCGTCTCTTTTCCGTCAGTGGGTGCGCGCCGAGGCGTAGTCGGCGAACAGCTCGCGCTTCTGCCCGGACGTGAGGTGGCACGCCGAGCCCCGGCCGTCCACGACCTCCAGCGCCGGCCGCTCGGCCGAGCAGCGCCCGCCCGCCACCTTCTCCGCGAAGGCGCACCGGGGGTGGAAGCGGCAGCCGGTGGGCGGGTTGAGCAGCGAGGGCGGCGAGCCCGGGATGGGGTTGAGCGGCACGTCGACCGGTCCGTCCAGGCTCGGCATCGAACCCAGCAGGCCCAGCGTGTACGGGTGCTGCGGAGTGCGCAGCACCTCCTTCTTGGTGCCCCGCTCCACGCACCGGCCGCCGTACATCACCAGCACGTCGTCCGCGACGTCGGCGATGACCCCGAGGTCGTGCGTGATGAAGATGATCGCGGTGCCGAACTCCTGCTGGAGGTCCTTGAGCAGGTCCATGATCTGCGCCTGGACCGTCACGTCGAGGGCCGTGGTCGGCTCGTCGGCGATCAGCAGCTCGGGGTCGCAGACCAGCGCCATCGCGATCATCGCGCGCTGGCGCATGCCGCCGGAGAACTGGTGCGGGTACTCGTCCACCCGCACGTCCGGCTGCGGGATGCCGACCTTGCCGAGCATCTCCACCGCCCGCGCCCGCGCCTCCTTCTTGGAGGCACCGGTGTGCTTGCGGTAGGTCTCGCCGATCTGCGCGCCGATGGTGTGGTACGGCGACAGCGAGGCCAGCGCGTCCTGGAAGATCATGGACATCTTGTTGCCGCGCAACTGCTCCAGCTCGCGCTCGGTGGCGGTGATCAGCTCCTTGCCGTCGAGCAGGATCTCGCCGTCGAGCGCGGTGTTGCGCCGGTCGTGCAGGCCGAGGATGGCCATGTTGGTCACGGACTTGCCGGACCCGGACTCGCCCACGATGCCGAGGGTCTTGCCCTTCTCCAGGTCGAAGGAGAGCCCGTCGACGGCCTTGACGACACCGTCCTCGGTGGAGAAGTGCACCTTCAGGTCACGGACGGAGAGGAAGGGAGTGCTCATGGTCTCTCCTTAGGCGAGGCGCACGCGCGGGTCGATGAGGGCGTACACGGCGTCGACGATGATGTTGAACACCACGATCGCGCCGGCGGCGACCAGGACCACGCCGAGCAGCATCGGCAGGTCGTTGGTGCTGACCGCCTTGACGGAGAGCATGCCCAGACCCTGGAGGCTGAACGTCGACTCGGTGATGATCGCGCCACCGAGCAGCATGCCGAGGTCGAGGCCGAAGATGGTGATGATCGGGCCCATCGCCCCGCGCCAGGCGAAGCGGAAGAACACCGTACGGCGGGACAGGCCCTTGGCGCGGGCGGTGCGCACGTAGTCCTCGCTGAGCGCCTCGACCATCTGCGAGCGCGTCATGCGCGTGTAGTTGGCGGTCCAGATCAGCGACAGCACCAGCCAGGGCACCAGCAGGCCCTGCGCCCACTGGGCGGGGTTGTCGGTGAAGGGGGTGTAGTTCGCCCGGTCCAGCAGGTGCCACTGGTCGACCAGCAGGTAGGTGGCGAGCACGCCGACCACGTAGATCTGCATCGAGGAGGCGATCAGGGAGGCGGAGCTGGCGATCTTGTCCAGCGCCTTGCCCTGCTTGACGGCGGCCAGCATGCCGGTGCCGATGCCGAAGATCAGGTAGACCACGGAGCTGCCGATGGCCAGCGAGAGCGTGGTCGGGAAGCGGTCCAGGATGGTGTCCAGCACCGGCTCGCGGTTTTGGAACGAGTAGCCGAGGCACGGCGCGTCGCACCGCCCGAACGAGGTGTAGTCACGCCCCACGAACAGGCCCTTGAGCCATTCCCAGTACTGCACGGGGAGCGGGTCGGCGATCCCCAGGTTCTTCCGCACCAGTTCCAGGGTCTCTGGGGTGCACACCTTGCCGCAGGCGATACGGGCGGGGTCGCGCGGAGCGGCGTAGAACAGGACGAACACCAGGGCGCTGATGATCAGCAGGATCACAGCCGCGCCGAGGGTCCGGCGGACAAGGAAGCGGAACATGGCAGTTGGGTTTTCCTGACGGATGCCGTAGGGGGTGAGGAGGCGGGGCGGCGCTCGGCCGCCCCGCCAGGGGGCCGTACGTCAGGCCTTCACGAAGGTCTTGTACAGCAGGGTCGCGGAGAAGTTCGGGTCGAACTGGGCGCCGCCGACCTTGTCGCCGTACACGTAGAAGCGACGCTGGTACATCTCGGGGATCATCGGCGCGACTTCCTCCATGATCCGCTTGTCCAGCGCGGCCCAGGCCTTGCCCGCCTCTTCCTGGTCGGGGATGACCGCGTTCTTCTTGATGCCCTCGTCGATCCAGTCGACGTCCGTCTGCGAGACGTTGTTCTTGCCGTTGCCGATGGCGTCGCCGTCGAGCAGCGGCTGGATCATCGTGTAGGCGGTCGGCCAGTCCGGGGACCAGCCGCCCCACATCACGTCGAAGCTGTTGTCGATCTGCTGCACCTGGTCGTAGTACGAGGTGGAGTCGATCGGCTTGATGACCGGGGTGAAGCCGGCCGCCTTCAGCGCGTTCTCGATGACGACCTTGGTCTTGTTGTAGGTCGGGTCCTGCGGGAAGGCGTAGACGATCTTCTGGCCCTCCTTGCCGGCTTCCTTCAGCAGCTTCTTCGCGGCCTCGGGGTCGCCCTGCGGCTTCTTCAGCTTGCCGTAGACGTCGAACTTCTCGTAGCCGATGATGTCGGGGCTGAGGACCGAGGTGGCGATCTCACCGGAGGACGGGCCGCCGTAGATCTGCCGGATCTGCTGGAGCGGCCAGGCGTGGATGAGGGCCTGGCGGACCTTCAGGTCGGTGACCCGCTTGGTGTTGATCCAGTAGAAGTAGGTGCCGGTCAGCAGGCCGTTGAAGGTGCGCTTCTTCAGCTCCGGGTCGCTGAGCACCTTCTGGATGCGCTCGGCGGGCACGCCCTTGTAGATGGAGACGGCGTAGGCGTCGGTGCCCTGGGAGGCGATGATGCGGTCCGTGGAGTCCAGGGTCTCCACGCCGAAGCGGAACTCGAAGCCGTCCGGGTAGGCGTTGCGGATCGAGTCGGTCTTCGGGTCCCAGTGCTTGTTGCGGACCAGCACCATCGACTTGTCGGTGGTGTGCGCCTTGATCTTGTACGGGCCGCAGGCGACGGGCTTCTTGTCGTACTTCTCCTTGGTGTCCAGCTTCACCGGCACCGCGGCGTAGGAGTGCATCGCCAGGGTGAAGTTGAAGTCCGGCTTGGGCTCCGCCAGCTTGAACGTGATCGTCCGCTTGGCCTTGTCGATGACGATCGCGTCCAGGTGCTTGCCGTCGTAGGGGCCCTCGTAGGCGTCACGCCACTTGCCGCCCTTGCCGGTCAGCGCCCGCTGGGCGTAGTCGGCGCCCTCGGTGATGAAGGTGGCCCAGGAGCGCTCGAAGCCGTGGCGCACGTCCTCGACGGTCAGCTCGCTGCCGTCCTCCCACTTCAGACCTTCCTTCAGGGTGAAGGTCCAGGTCTTGTTGTCGTCGGAGGCGGTGCCGGTGTCGGTGGCCAGGTCGCCGACCAGCTTCTGCTTGCCGGACGAGTCGATCTTGTAACCGGTCAGGCAGCGGTGGAGCAGCAGCGCGACGGTGGAGTTGTACGCGTAGTAGATGCGCTGCGGGTCGAGGTGGGAGAAGTCGTCCGGGGCCAGGCCGTGGATCGTGCCGCCCTTCTTCGCGCCGGGGATCTCCGGCGCGGGGCCGGTCGAGTCCTCCGCGGTGCCGATGGTGACCTTGGCCCCGGTGTACTCGGTCGCCCCGGCGTTCGGGGTCTTGCCACCGCCGCCGCCCGCGTTGCCGCTGCTGCACGCGGACAGCAGCGTCGAGCCCGCGGCCGCGACAGAGGTGGCGATGACGAAGTTTCTGCGGGAGAGAGACATGGCTGACCCGTTCTGATGGAGGGGACGAGGAGGTACTGGATCACCGGCCGGGCCCCGTCGCCCGGCCGGTGTCCTCAGCGTTTGGTCTTCGGGTCCAGGGCGTCGCGGACCGAGTCACCGAGCAGGTTGAAGGCGACGACGAAGATCACCATGGATACGCCCGGGAAGAGCATGAAGGTGATGTCGTCCTGGTAGAACTTGGCGCCGTTCTGGATCATCACGCCCCAGTCGGGGGTGGGGTCCTGGAGCCCGACGCCGAGGAAGGCGAGGCCCGCTTCGGCCGTGACGTAGGCCGGCAGCAGGAGCGTCGACTGGATCAGGATCGGCGTCCACAGGTTGGGCAGCAGTTCCTTGAAGATGATCCGGGCCGGAGAGGCGCCGGTCACCTTGGCCGCCTCGACGAACTCGCGTTCGCGCAGGGCGAGTACCTCGCCGCGCAGCAGCCGGGCGATGGAGGCCCAGCCGAAGGCCGTCATCACGGCGATGAGGCTGGTGACGGTCAGCCAGACCGGTGTGTTCTCCTCCGGCGACACGAAGATCGCGAGGACCACGGGCCAGAAGGCGATGAAGAACAGGGTCTGCGGGAAGGCCAGCAGGATGTCGATGACGCGGCCGACGAAGTAGTCCGTCTTGCCGCCGAGGTAACCGGCGGTGATGCCGACGACGACGCCGAGCAGCGTGGTCAGCAGGGTGGCCGCGGCCGCGATCATCAGCGAGTTGCGGATGCCGTACAGCAGGAACGTGAAGACGTCGCGGCCGAGCTGCGGCTCGATGCCGAACCAGTACTCGCCGTCGATGCCGCCGTTGGGCTTGACCGGGAAGTTGAACTCGTTGAGCAGCCCGGGGATGTTCATCCCGTAGGTGGTGTACGGGTCCTTGCCGTACAGCTTCGCGATCAGCGGCGCGCAGATGCCGATGACGAAGAAGAAGATCACCACGAAGGCGGATATGACGCCCGTCCGGTCACGCTTGAAGCGGTTCCAGGCCAGCCGGCCCGGAGACCTGCTCTCGGTGCCCTGCGCGGCGGTGGTCTTCGCCGGTATCGCGCTGTCCTCGTCGGCCACCTCGACAGGGGCGGCCGGGGAAGGGGTTGGGGGGGTCATGATGCTCCGTGCCTTGTGGGTCAAGGCTCCGCAGGGCGCTCCCTACGGGCTACGCCGGACTTTTTCAACGCAATTCGTTCACGGTCAATAAACTTCGGACCGACTTGGGTTTGTCTTTACCTTCTTTACCTCCGCTTGATCACTTCGTAGCTACGCGGGTAGCGCACCGTGATGGTTCTGTGCCTTGCATCGGGCTAAACGTGCATATCGGGCAAGATGTTCGTTATGCGGACGCCAAAGCGTCGAAATGTGTACACCCCTCGGTCGCAATCCAACGGTTCCGCAACGGATCGCGTGAATCCGTTGCACGGAAGTTCAAGATCGATTTCTCCGCAATGGGGGCTTCGCTGCTTCTGTCCGCCCCGCTTCACCGCCTCCGGACCTCCGCCTCCGTCCGGATGACGCCTCCTCGAAAGGGTGCCGCGCGTGTGCGCCCCCTCCTTTTTGCCTCGATATTGACCGGTACGGGAACTGAACGGAGGCACACGATGCGCACAGCGACGTACGCCACCCGGGCCGTATGCGCGGCGGCGGTGGTCCTCGCGGGCACGGCCTGCGGGGGCGGTACCGGTGACAGCGGCGCCGTGCTCTCCTCCTCCTGGGGGGACCCGCCCAACCCGCTGGAACCGGCCAACACCAACGAGGTGCAGGGCGGCAAGGTCCTCGACATGATCTTCCGCGGGCTGAAGCGGTACCACCCGGAGACCGGCGAGGCCGAGGACATGCTCGCCGAGCGGATCGAGACCTCCGACTCGCGCAACTTCCGCGTCACCGTCAAGGACGGCTGGACCTTCAGCAACGGCGAGAAGGTCACCGCGCGGTCCTTCGTCGACGCCTGGAACTACGGCGCGAGCCTGCGCAACAACCAGCGCAACGCCTACTTCTTCAGTTACATCGACGGCTACGACAAGGTCCACCCGGAGGGCGGCCGGCAGACCGCCGACACCCTCTCCGGCCTGAAGGTCACCGGCGAGCGCACCTTCACGGTCCGGCTGAACCAGACGTTCTCGACCTTCCCCGAGACCCTGGGCTACCCCGCCTTCGCCCCCCTGCCCCGCCTCTTCTTCGACGACCACGGCGCCTGGCTGAAGAAGCCGGTCGGCAACGGCCCGTACCTGGTCCAGAACTACACCCGGGGCTCCCAGATGTCCCTGCGCGCCTGGGACGGGTACCCCGGGCACGACAAGGCGCGCAACGGCGGCGTCGACCTGAAGGTCTACACCGACAACAACACCGCCTACACCGATCTGATGGCGGGCAACCTCGACCTCGTCGACGACATCCCCGCCGCCCAGCTCAAGAACGTCGAGACCGACCTCGGCGACCGCTACATCAACACCCCGGCCGGCATCATCCAGACCCTCGCCTTCCCGTTCTACGACCGCAACTGGGGCAAGGACGGCATGGAGAAGGTCCGCACCGGCCTGTCCAAGGCGATCGACCGCGACCAGATCACCGAGACGATCTTCCGCTCCACCCGCACCCCGGCCACCGACTGGACCTCACCCGTCCTCGGCGAGGACGGCGGCTACCGCGAGGGCCTGTGCGGGGACGCCTGCCGGTACGACCCCGACGCGGCCAAGAGGCTCATCGAGGAGGGCGGCGGGCTGCCCGGCGGCCAGGTGAAGATCACCTACAACGCCGACACCGGCTCCCACAAGCAGTGGGTCGACGCCGTGTGCAACTCCATCAACAACGCCCTCGGCGACGACCGCGCCTGCGTCGGCAGCCCGGTCGGCACCTTCGCCGACTTCCGCAACCAGATCACCGACCGCAAGATGCCCGGCCCCTTCCGCGCCGGCTGGCAGATGGACTACCCGCTCATCCAGAACTTCCTCCAGCCGCTCTACTACACCAACGGCTCTTCCAACGACGGCAGGTGGTCCGACCGGAAGTTCGACGACCTCGTCGACCGGGCCAACGCCGAGACCGACACCGGCAAGGCCGTGGACTTCTTCCGGCAGGCCGAGGAGGTGCTCCGCGACGACATGGCCGCCATCCCGCTGTGGTACCAGAACGGCAGCGCCGGCTACTCCGAGCGGCTGTCCGGTGTGCGGCTCAACCCCTTCAGCGTCCCCGTCTACGAACAGATCAAGGTCGGCTGAGGCGGCGCCATGGGACGGTACGTCGTCCGGCGGCTGCTCCAGATGATCCCGGTCTTCGTCGGGGCCACGCTGCTGATCTTCCTGATGGTCCATGTCATGGGCGACCCGATCGCCGGCCTGTGCGGCGAGCGCGAGTGCGACCCGGCGACCGCCGCCCGGCTGCGCGGGGAGTTCGGGCTCGACCAGCCCGTGTGGCGGCAGTACCTGACCTACATGGGCAACGTGCTCACCGGCGACTTCGGCACCGCCTTCAACGGCCAGCCGGTCACCGAGCTGATGGGCACGGCGTTCCCGGTCACCATCCGCCTGACCCTGGTGGCGATCGTCCTGGAGATCGTCATCGGCATCACCCTGGGCGTCGTCACCGGGCTGCGCCGCGGCCGGCCCGTCGACACCTCCGTCCTGCTGCTCACCCTCGTCGTCATCTCCGTCCCCACCTTCGTCACCGGACTGCTGATCCAGCTGCTGCTCGGCGTCACGTGGGGCTGGATCAAACCGTCGGTCTCCGCCGAGGCCCCCCTCGGCGAGCTCATCGTCCCCGGCCTGGTCCTCGCCTCCGTCTCCCTCGCCTACGTCACCCGGCTGACCCGCACCTCCCTCGCGGAGAACCGGCGTTCGGACTACGTCCGCACCGCGATCGCCAAGGGCCTGCCGCGCCGGCGGGTCGTCACCCGGCACCTGCTGCGCAACTCCCTCATCCCCGTCGTCACCTTCATCGGCACCGACATCGGCGCCCTCATGGGCGGCGCCATCGTCACCGAGCGCATCTTCAACATCCACGGCGTGGGCTACCAGCTCTACCAGGGCATCCTCCGGCAGAACACGCAGACCGTCGTCGGCTTCGTCACCGTCCTGGTGCTGGTCTTCCTGGTCGCCAACCTCCTCGTCGACCTGCTGTACGCCGTACTCGACCCGAGGATCCGCTATGCCTGAGCAGCCCTACGAGCCCGAGCGCGCCATGGCCGGCACCGGCATGGGCGGGCAGATGGACCTGGCCGCCAGCGAGGCGACGAGCCTGGAGAAGACCCCGGCCGGCCCCGAAGGCACCGGCCCCGAGGGCACCGGCGCCGAGGACAAGGCCCGCAGCCTGTGGTCCGACGCCTGGCGCGACCTGCGCCGCAACCCGGTCTTCCTGGTCTCGTCCCTGGTGATCTGCTTCCTGGTCGTCATCTCCCTGTGGCCCTCCCTGATCGCCTCCGGCAACCCCCTCGCCTGCGACCTGGCCAAGGCCCAGGAGGGCTCCCAGCCCGGCCACCCCTTCGGCTTCAACGGCCAGGGCTGCGACGTCTACACGCGCACCGTCCACGGCGCCCGCACCTCCGTCACGGTCGGCGTCTGCGCCACCCTCGGCGTCGCCCTCCTCGGCAGCGTCCTCGGCGGGCTCGCCGGCTTCTTCGGCGGGGCATGGGACGGGTTCCTCTCCCGGATCACCGACGTCTTCTTCGCCATCCCGGTCGTCCTCGGCGGCCTGGTCCTGCTGTCGGTGGTGACCGGCAACAGCCTCTGGCCGGTCGTCGGCTTCATGGTGCTGCTGGGCTGGCCGCAGATCTCCCGCATCGCCCGCGGCGCCGTGATCACCGCCAAGCACAACGACTACGTGCTGGCCGCCCGCGCGCTCGGCGCCTCCCCCTCCCGCCTGCTGCTGCGGCACATCGCGCCCAACGCCGTCGCCCCCGTCATCGTGGTGGCGACCATCGCGCTGGGCACGTACATCGCGCTGGAGGCGACCCTGTCCTACCTCGGCGTCGGCCTGAAGCCCCCGAGCGTGTCCTGGGGCATCGACATCTCCGCCGCCTCCCCCTACGTCCGCAACGCCCCGCACGCCCTGCTGTGGCCCTCGGGCGCACTGGCGGTGACCGTGCTGGCGTTCATCATGCTCGGCGACGCGGTGCGCGACGCCCTCGACCCGAAGCTGAGGTGAGCCGCCGCCATGCTGCTGGACGTGCGCGACCTGCACGTGGAGTTCCACACCCGCGAGGGCGTCGCCAAGGCCGTCAACGGTGTGAACTACCGCGTCGACGCCGGGGAGACCCTCGCCGTGCTCGGCGAGTCCGGCTCCGGCAAGTCCGTCACCGCCCAGGCGGTCATGGGCATCCTCGACATGCCGCCGGGCCGGATCACCCGCGGCCAGGTGCTGTTCGAGGGCCGGGACCTGCTGAAGCTCAAGGAGGACGAGCGGCGCAGGGTGCGCGGCGCCGAGATGGCGATGATCTTCCAGGACGCGCTGTCCTCGCTGAACCCCGTGCTCACCGTCGGCGACCAGCTGGCCGAGATGTTCACCGTGCACCGGGGCATGTCGCGGAAGGACGCGCGGGCCCGGGCCGTGGAGCTGATGGACCGGGTGCGCATCCCGGCCGCCGGACAGCGGGTGAAGCAGTACCCGCACCAGTTCTCCGGCGGCATGCGCCAGCGCATCATGATCGCCATGGCGATGGCCCTGGAGCCGAAGCTGATCATCGCCGACGAGCCGACCACCGCCCTCGACGTCACCGTCCAGGCCCAGGTCATGGACCTGCTCGCGGAGTTGCAGCGCGAGTACCGCATGGGGCTGATCCTCATCACCCACGACCTGGGCGTGGTCGCGGACGTCGCCGACCGGATCGCCGTGATGTACGCCGGCCGGATCGTGGAGACGGCGCCCGTGCACGACCTCTACAAGGCGCCCGCCCACCCCTACACCCGCGGCCTGCTCGACTCCGTCCCGCGCCTGGACCACAAGGGCCGGGAGCTGTACGCCATCAAGGGCCTGCCGCCCAGCCTCCTGCACATCCCCTCCGGCTGCCCCTTCCACCCCCGCTGCCCCATGGTCCGGGACGTGTGCCGCACCGACGTGCCCCCGCTGTACGAGGTGACCGGGGCGCCGGCCGGCCGGGGCAGCGCCTGCCACTTCTGGAGGGAGTGCCTGCATGGCTGAGCCGATCCTCCAGGTCCGCGGGCTGGTCAAGCACTACCCGCTCACCACCGGCGTCCTGTTCAGGAAACAGGTCGGCGCGGTCAGGGCCGTGGACGGGGTGGACTTCGACCTCGCCCGGGGCGAGACCCTCGGCATCGTCGGGGAGTCCGGCTGCGGCAAGTCCACCGTGGCCCGGATGCTGGTCAACCTGGAGAAGCCGACGGCGGGGGAGATCCGCTACAAGGGCGAGGACATCACCAGGCTGTCGGGCAAGGCCCTGAAGGCGGTCCGCCGCAACATCCAGATGGTCTTCCAGGACCCGTACACCTCCCTCAACCCGCGGATGACGGTCGGCGACATCATCGGGGAGGCGTACGACATCCACCCCGAGGTCGCGCCCAGGGGCGACCGGCGCCGGCGGGTGCGGGAGCTCCTCGACGTCGTCGGCCTCAACCCCGAGTACGTCAACCGCTACCCGCACCAGTTCTCCGGCGGCCAGCGCCAGCGCATCGGCATCGCCCGCGGGCTCGCCCTGCGCCCCGAGATCATCGTCGCCGACGAGCCGGTCTCCGCCCTCGACGTGTCGGTGCAGGCCCAGGTGATCAACCTGATGGGGCGGCTCCAGGACGAGTTCGGCCTCTCCTACGTCTTCATCGCCCACGACCTGTCGATCGTGCGGCACATCTCCGACCGGGTGGCGGTGATGTACCTGGGGCGGATCGTGGAGACCGGCAGCCACACGGAGATCTACGACCATCCGACCCATCCCTACACCCAGGCGCTGCTGTCCGCGGTGCCGGTCCCCGACCCCGAGGCGCGCGAGCACCGGGAGCGGATCATCCTCGCCGGTGACGTGCCCTCCCCGGCGAACATCCCTTCCGGCTGCCGCTTCCGCACCCGGTGCTGGAAGGCGCGCGAGCGCTGCGCCCTGGAGGTCCCGCCGCTCGCGGTACCGGCCGGCTTCCGGGACGCGACGGGACCCGTCGCGCACGACTCGGCCTGCCACTTCGCGGAGGCCAAACAGGTGGTGCCGCCCGAGGCGGACGGCGCGGAGTCCGGCCGGGGCCGGTGAACGCCCGGCCGCGGCGGGAGCGGCCGCGGCGGGACCGGGCGGCCGAGGCGGGTCGGGCCGCGGCGGGTACGGCAACGGGCCGGGGCGACATGGCGCGCCCCGGCCCGTTCACGGCACCCGCACGGCCGTACGCGGTACAGCCTGCCGCGCTCCCATATCGGCGCCGCTTCCACGAAGTTGCACGGGTGTTAACGCGGTTGGGGCGCCTTTGGGGTGCTATGTCAACGACAGGGAGCGCTTGAGGAAGTCGAGCTGGAGCCGCAGCAGGTTCTCGGCGACCGTCTCCTGGGGGGTCATGTGCGTGACGCCGGACAGGGGCAGCACCTCGTGCGGGCGCCCGGCCGCCAGCAGCGCCGAGGACAGGCGCAGGGAGTGGGCGACCACCACGTTGTCGTCCGCGAGCCCGTGGATGATCATCATCGGGCGGTGGGGCTCCGCGGCGTCGACCAGGCCGGCGTCGTCGATCAGCGAGTTGCGGCGGTAGACCTCCGGCTGCTCCCCGGGATGGCCGAGGTAGCGCTCCTGGTAGTGGGTGTCGTACAGGCGCAGGTCGGTGACCGGGGCGCCCACCACCGCGGCGTGGAACACGTCCGGGCGGCGCAGCACCGCCAGCGCCGCCAGATAGCCGCCGAAGGACCAGCCCCGGACGGCGACCCGGGACAGGTCGAGCGGGAAGTCGGCGGCGAGGGCACGCAACGCGTCCACCTGGTCCTGGAGGACGACGCCGGCCACGTCGTCCTTGACGGCCTTCTCCCACGCGGGGGAGCGGCCGGGGGTGCCGCGTCCGTCCGCGACGACCACCGCGAACCCCTGGTCGGCGAACCACTGGGAGGTGAGGTGGGCGTTGTGCGCGGCCACCACCCGCTGGCCGTGCGGACCACCGTAGGGGTCCATCAGGACCGGGAGGGGGGTGTCACCGGAGTAGTCCGTTGGCATAAGCACGGCGCACGGGATGCGGCGTGCGCCCCCCTGGGTGAGCCGCACGCGCGGGGTCAGGCCGGGATGTTCGGCGTAGGACGGGACGACCGCCACGCGCTTGCCGTCCCGCAGCACCTCCGCCCGGGTACCCGGCCGGTCGAGCGCCGCCGACACCAGGACGGTCACGCCCCCGGCGCGCACCGCCGAGTGGACGCCGGGCTCCTGCGACACGCGCTCCACGCCCAGTTCGTTCACCCGGTAGACGTGCACCTCGCCGGTCTCCGGGTCGGCCGCCTCCTCGCCGGCGGAGGCCGAGACCAGCACGTCGTCGTCGGAGACGTCCAGCACCGCCCTGATGTGGAGCTGGGCACCCGTCAGCGGACGGTCCCCGACCGCCAGCACCCGCGCCCCGCCCTCGTCGGCGATCCGCACCAACTGCCCGGAGGGGCTCCAGCACGGAACCCCGGGGAAAAGTTCCAGCCAAATCGGGTCCTCGTCGGCGTGCACCATCCGGGTCGCCCCCGACCCGGGGTCCACCGCCAGGAAGAGCTGACCGCGCTGGTCGCGCGACTGCACGAGCAGCAGCGGCGCACCCGCCGCCGACCAGTGCACGCGGGCCAGATAGGGGTAGCGGTCGCGGTCCCAGACCACCTCGGTCCGCGTCCCGTCCAGGCCCAGCACGAACAGCCGGACCTCCGCGTTGGCGGTGCCCGCCGCCGGGTACGCGACGTGGTGTGGGTCACGTTCCGGGTGGGCCGGGTCGGAGATCCACCACCGCTGCACCGGCGTGTCGTCCACGCGCGCCACCAGCAGCCGGTCCGACTCCGGGGCCCACCAGAACCCCCGCGTCCGCGCCATCTCCTCGGCGGCGACGAACTCGGCCAGACCGTAGGAGACGCCCTCCGCCTCCGGCTCGGCCAGCGCCCGGTCGCCCTCCCCCTCGGCGCCCACGACCCGCAGGGCGCCCCGCGCGACGTACGCGATGTGCCGTCCGTCCGGAGCGGGGCGGGGGTCGATCACCGGGCCGCGCACCCGCAGTTCCCGCACCGTCCCGGCCCGCAGCTCGGCCGCGAACAGCCGCCCCGACAAGGCGAAAGACGCCAGCTCCACCGCCGTGTCGGTGGCGTAGCCCACGATGCCGACGCCGCCCTCGCGGCTGCGCTCGCGCCGCGCCCGCTCCTCCGGCGGGAGGTCCTCGGCCGCGTCGCCCAGCAGGGCGCGCGGGTCGGCCGCCACGCGCTCGCCGCCCTCCGCGAGGTCGAGGACCCACAGGGAGCCGGCCCGGTCGGTGCCGGAGGAGGAGCGCAGGAACACGACACGGGAACCGTCGGGCGCCACGGTGAACGAGCGCGGCGCGCCGAGCGTGAAGCGCTGGGTGCGGGCGTGCCGTCTGGGGAAGGAGTCAGCCTCGGTCGTCATGCCCTGACCATATTGGCCATGCGCCCCCTTGTGCGGCCGTGCGCCGATCGATGCGCGCGTACGGATAGTTATGATCACTAGCGCACAGTGGGTACCAACCCGCTGCCTACTGTGCGAAGTTGTAGGTGCACACGCTGTACGACCGGTCCGTCCCACAGTCCCCGACACGGCCCGCCCGTGTCCGACCCCCCACGTCCCTGGGTTCTTTGGAGGTGAGCCGCCGTGGCACTCTCGATTTCGGCGGTGGTGCTGCTGGCGATCATCGTCTTCTTGCTGATCAAGAAGTCGGGACTCAAAGCAGGTCACGCCATCGTGTGCATGCTGCTCGGCTTCTATCTCGCCTCCTCGACCGTCGCTCCGACGATCAGCGAGCTGACGTCGAACATCGCGGGGATCCTCGGCAGCATCAAGTTCTGACCCGGCCGGCGCGTTCCCCGGCGGCCGGGGGTGACAGGCCGCGGGGGAGCCGCCCGGGAGGGGCGGGCGCCTCGTAGGGTGGGAGCCATGACCGAACTGCCCGCCCGTCGTCTGCTGCTGGTGCACGCGCACCCGGACGACGAGTCGATCAACAACGGCGCCACCATGGCCAAGTACGCGGCGGAGGGCGCCCAGGTGACCCTGGTGACCTGCACCCTCGGCGAGCGCGGCGAGGTCATCCCGCCGGAACTGCGCCATCTGGCCGGCGCCGCGCTCGGCCAGCACCGGATGCGCGAGCTCGCCGAGGCCATGCGCGCGCTCGGCGTCGACGACGTCCGGCTGCTCGGCGGACCGGGCCGGTACGCCGACTCGGGGATGATGGGCCTGCCCGACAACGACGACCCCGCCTGCTTCTGGCAGGCCGACGTCGACACGGCCGCCGCCCTCCTCGTCGAGGTGATCCGCGAGGTGCGCCCCCAGGTCCTCGTCACCTACGACCCCGACGGCGGCTACGGCCACCCCGACCACATCCAGGCCCACCGCGTCGCCATGCGCGCCGCCGACCTCGCCGCCGAGGCGGGCTGCGGCCCCGACAAGGTGTACTGGAACCGGGTGCCCCGCTCGGTCGCCGAGGCGTCCTTCGCCCGGCTCCGCGAGGAGCTGCCCGGCCTGCCCTTCGCCAAGCCGGCCGCCCTGGACGACGTGCCCGGCGTCGTGGACGACGCCCGGATCACCACCGAGATCGACGGCACCGCCCACGCCGCCGCCAAGGCCGCGGCGATGCGGGCGCACGCCACCCAGATCGAGGTGGCCGAGCCGTACTTCGCGCTCTCCAACGAGCTGGCCCAGCCCCTGTTCACCACCGAGTACTACGAACTGGTACGCGGTGAGCGCGGCCCGGGCGGGCGGGAGACCGACCTGTTCGCCGGGATCGCCGCCACGGAAGGAACGGCGCCGTGAACGACCGGACCTCGCCGCTCGCCCAGCCGCTGCGCCCGCCCTCCCCGGGACGGGCCGTCCTCTACCTGGGCCTGCTGGTGGCCGGTGCCGTGGTCGGTGCCGCCGGGGCGCTGGTGCAGACCGCCTGGTTCCCCGGCGGCCTGCTGCTCGCCCTCGCCGGCGAGGCGGGGCTCTGCCTGGGGGCCGCGCGGGCCGTCGGAGCCCGGGGAGCGGCGATCGCGCCCGCCGTCGGCTGGGTGATCGCCGTCCTGCTGCTCACCGCGAGCCGTCCCGAGGGCGACTTCCTCTTCGCCGCGGGCGGCGGCTCCTATCTCTTCCTGCTCGGCGGCATCGCCCTCGCTGTGATCTGCGCCACGCTCGCACCGGTGCGGCAACCGGACGGCGACGCCGCCCGACTTGGGAAGTGACGTACCACTTCGCCGTACCAGATGTGAGCGCGTTGCGTGGGGGTTTCCCCAGCGGCCCCGGGAGACGGGGGAGAAGCGGCCAGTATGGTGGTGCGCGCCGCCGAGCCTCCCCCGAGCTCCTCGAGCAGGGGACCCCACCGTGAGATCGTGACGGGCGGCGGAGCCAACCGGGAGAACCTGCCTTGAGTCGTGAAACTGACAGTCCGTCCTCCGGGCCCCACGGGCGCGGCGGTGCCGCCTACCCCTCGGGCACGCCGCCCTACGGGACCCCCGCGGCTGCCGGCGACGGTACGGACGCGAGCCGTACGGCCGGGCGGCCGGAGGAACGCAAGACCGAGACCACGCTGACGACCCGTATCCGGATCAACATCCCCGGGTCCCGGCCGATCCCGCCGGTCGTCGTGCGCAAGCCCGTCGGGGAGTCCGAGGAGGGCTCCGGCGACGCGCAGGAGACGGGCGCCGAGGCGCCGGTGCGGCGCCCGGCCGCCCCCGCGGGCGCCACGGAGCCGCCCGCCGCCGCTTCCGCACAGCAGAGCGAGGAGAAGGCGGCCAGCGACTGGTTCGCGCCCCGCAAGTCCCCGGCGGCCAAGGGCGGTCCGGGCGGCGGCCCGGCCAACGGCGCCGCCGCGCCCGCCGCTCCGGGCGGTTCCGGCGCGGGCTCGGCCCCGGGCACGGCGGGCGCCGGGAACGCCGGCGCGCGTCCGGGCGCGGCCCGCCCCGGTGGCAACGGCACCGGGCTGCCCGGCGCGACCGGCGGTCCGGTGGCACCCGGTCACGGCGGCGGCACGGGCTCCTTCGACGTGACCGAGGCGCTGGCGGCGGGTCCCCTGGGCAACGGCTCCCGGCCGGGCGCCGGCGGCGGACCCGGCCGCGACGACCTGCCGTACGGGACCGGCGACGCGCAGGCCCCGCACCACGGCCCGGGCGGCCCGGGCGGTGCTCCCCACGCCTTCCGGCAGCCCGGCGCGCCGACCGGCCCGCAGGCCCCCGCCGGACCGACCACCGGCCCGGCCCCGGGCACCGGGCGGCTGGCGCCGCCGCCCGTCGGCGGTACGGGCGCGCCCGGCGGCCCCGAGGCGCCCGGCGTGCCCGGCACTCCGGACCCCTCCGCCCGGACCGGCGGCCCGGGCGGCCCCGGTGCGTCCGGTGGCCCTGGTGGTCCCGGCGGCCCCGGCGGCCCGGGCGGGGTGCGCGGTCCCGGCGCCGCGGCGCGTCCCGGGGGCGGTCTGAGCGACGACACCGCGATCCTCACCCCGCAGAAGCCGGCCCCCGAGCCGGGCCGCCCCGGGTACGGCGGCCCCGCGGACAACGTCTCCGGGAACACCCTCACCAGCGGCATCCCCGTGGTGCCCGGCGACCGGCAGTCCCCCTTCGGCCCCGGCACGCCCGCCGACGGGCCCCGGCCGCAGACGCCCCCGAAGGCGCCCGGCCCGGCGGCACCGGCCCCGGCGAGCTCCGCCAAGCCGCCGAAGAAGAAGGGGCGCAGCAAGCTGGTCCTGCTCGCCGGCGGTGTGGTCGTCCTCGCCGGTGTCGCCTACGGCGCCGGTCTGCTGATGAACCACTCCGACGTGCCCAAGGGCACCACCGTGCTCGGCGTCGAGATCGGCGGCGGCACCCGCGACGACGCCGTCGAGAAGCTGGACGCCGCCTTCGAGGAGCGGGTGAACAAGCCGCTGAAGCTCACCGTCGGCGGCGAGACCGTCGCGCTCAAGCCCGAGCAGGCGGGGCTCCAGTTCGACCTGCAGGCCACGGTCGGCGCCGCGGCCGGGAGCGACTACAACCCGGTCTCCGTGATCGGCTCCCTCTTCGGCAACCACCGGGTCGTCGACCCGGTCATGCCGGTCGACGAGGAGAAGCTGCACGCCGCCCTGCGGCAGGCTGCCGGGGGCGCCGGTTCGGTGACCGAGGGCACGATCGAGTTCCGGCCCGGCAAGGCCGTCCCCGTGTACGGCGAGGCGGGCAAGGGCATCGACGTCGCCAGGTCGACCGAGGCGGTCGCCGAGGCGTACCGCACCCAGGTGGAGACCGGCACCGCCACGCCGGTGAACGTGCCGACCACCACCCGGCAGCCGACGGTCTCCAAGGCCGAGGTCGACCGGATGATGAAGGAGTTCGCCGAGCCGGCGATGTCGGCCAACGTGACCGTCCAGACCGACGCGGCGCACGCGGTCCCGATGAGCCCGCAGAAGTCGCTGTGGAAGTTCCTCCGGGTCACCGCGGTCGACGGCAAGCTGGTCGACAAGCCGGACCTGACCGCGCTGGAAGGGCTCTACGGCCAGGCGTTCGACGGGGTGCTCATCACCCGGGCCAACGGCAAGAAGACGCCCGTCACCCCCGAGGACGTCTACGCCGCCCTCCGCCAGGCGCTGACGAGCCGCACCGACCGGGTCGCGGTCATCGACACGAACCCGAGCTAGTCCGCCCACGCGGAAGGGGGGCGCCCGCGGGCGCCCCCCTTTCCGTACCCGCCGCGGCCGGTCCGGCGGGGCCGCGGCTCAGTTCAGCAGGGCCCGCGCCGCGCGCGCCTGCCCCCGCACCCGCTCCGCCGCCGGTTCGTCCACCGCCGCGAGCACCTCGGCGTACGCGTCGAGCTCTGCCGCGCCGCGCAGGAACTCGCCCCGCTGCACGAGCAACTGCGCCCGCTCGTGGCGCAGCCGCGCCGGGTGCGAGGGCAGCAGCAGCGCCAGCTCCACCGCCCACAGCGCGACGTCCGTCCGCTCGGGACGGGCCGCCGCCCACGCCCGGATGTTGTTCAGGATGCGCAGCACCACCTCCAGCGGATCGGCCGGCGCCAGCATCGACGGCTCCAGCGGCGCTCCCGTGGCCCCCGCCACCAGCAGCTCGGCATCGCTCCCCGTCAGCACCCGCCCCCCGTCGAACGGGTCCGCGAGCACCTGCTCCTCCCGGGGCCCGAACCCGACGACGAAGTGCCCGGGCAGCGCCACCCCGTACACCGGCGCGCCCGCCCGGCGGGCCACCTCCATCCACACCACCGACAGCAGGATCGGCAGCCCGCGCCGCCGCCGCAGCACCTCGTGCAGCAGCGACGACTCCAGACGCCGGTAGTCCGCGGCCGACCCGTGGAATCCGTACCGCTCGCCGAGCAGCTCCCGCAGCGCCACCGCCCAGTCCCGCGGTCCGCCCGGCCGGAACGGCAGCTCCCCGGCCAGCCGGTCCAGCTCCATCTCGGCGGCGTCCAGGCCCGCCTCGTCCAGCGTCCCGTCCGCCTGCGCGCCCACCAGCAGGCACAGCGCCGCCAGATCCGGCCGCCCGGACCGGGCCTGGCCGGCGAACCGCCGCCGCAGCTCGGCGGAGCGCCCGGACGGCGGCGGCTGGGGGGAGGGCAGGGCCGGTCCCCGGCCCGTCACGGCGCCCCGCCTCCCCGGGCGGCCGGGTCCGGTTCCCGGTAGTGGTGGTAGGCGTGGTGCGCCGAGAAGCCCATCCCGGCGTACAGCGCCCGCGCCCCCGCGTTCCCGGCCTCCACCTGGAGCCACGCGGCCGACGCCCCCTCGTCCAGCGCACGCCGGGCCAGCGCCGCCATCACCTCCGTGGCCAGCCCGCGCCGCCGCGCCGCCGGATCGACCTCGACGGCGGCGAAACCGGCCCACCGCCCGTCCACGACGCACCGACCGATCGCGGCCGGCACCTCCCCGTCGCCCGGCACGGTCGCGAACCACACCGACGGCCCCGCTTCCAGCACCCGCAGCGCCACCTCGCTCACGCCCTTGCGCCGGTACCGGGCGAGCCACGCCTCGCCGGCGGTCCGCGCCAGCACGACCCCTTCCCCCGCGGCCCGGTCGGCGACCGGGGCGAGGGCCGCCGTCCACAGCTCGGCGGTCACCTCCCGCCGCCAGCCCCGCCGCTCCAGCTCCGCGCAGAGCGTCTCCTGGGCGCCCTCGGCCCCGGTCGCGGTCTGCACGTACGCGGGCAGGCCGCGCTCGCCGTACCACCGCCGTACGACGCCGAGCGCCTCGTCCAGCGGCAGCCCGGGATCGCCCAGCGCCAGCACCGAGTTGGCCCGCCGGGTGAACCCGGAGGCGGCGCGCAGCTCCCAGGCGCCGAGCCGCTCGCGGTCCACGGGCCGCCACGCCCGGGCGGCGGTCCGCTCCAGCTCCTCCCAGGAGGCGGCCGGGCCCCGGCGGCGCGCCGGGGCGGGCGGCACGACCTTGCCCGCTACCAGCGCCGTCTCCGGAATGCGGACGCTCTCGCCGCTCTTTCGTGTGATCACCAGCACACCGTCGTCCCATGATGTGAGAACCCCGACCGTGTCGGTGAACTTCTCACCCGGCGCGGCGGGTTCGGCCAGCCGCCGCACCGAGACCCGTTTTCCCACGTCAGCGGCGGTGATACGGACCTCGAGTCGCCCGGCGGCAGAGATTTCCACGGGTCGGTTCACCCCTCCTGTTCGGATCATGCCCAAGAACGGAGATACTAGGGGCGGGCATCGACGACGCCGCGCTCCCGCGCGCCAGGCGGCGGAGCCTGAGGTGGCCCGCCAGCGCCCTATCGAGGAGGAACGACAGCGTGACCTACGTCATCGCGCAGCCTTGTGTCGACGTCAAGGACAAGGCGTGCATCGAGGAGTGCCCGGTCGACTGCATCTACGAGGGCCAGCGGTCCTTGTACATCCACCCGGACGAATGCGTCGACTGCGGAGCCTGTGAGCCGGTCTGCCCGGTCGAGGCGATCTTCTACGAGGACGACGTGCCGGAGGAGTGGAAGGACTACTACAAGGCGAACGTCGAGTTCTTCGACGAGCTCGGCTCGCCCGGCGGCGCCAGCAAGCTGGGGCTGATCGAGCGCGACCACCCGTTCGTCGCCGCACTGCCGCCGCAGGGCGAGTAAGGCCCCGGCGGCCTCGAGCGGCCCGCACCCCCGGCTTCCGGCCGCGCCCGAGTCCGGGGGACCCGGCGCCGCCTCGGTCCCGTACGGCCCGATCGTCCGCGATCGGGCCGTACGGGACCGAGGTGTTTGCCGCACAGCAGAAAGTGAGCCAGACACCCGTGTCCGCAGTCACCGACCGTCTCCCCACCTTCCCCTGGGACAAGCTGGCGCCCTACAAGGCGACGGCCGCCGCCCACCCGGACGGCATCGTCGACCTCTCCGTCGGCACCCCGGTGGACCCGGTGCCCGAGCTGATCCAGAAGGCGCTCGTCGCGGCGGCCGACTCGCCCGGCTATCCGACCGTCTGGGGCACGCCCGCACTGCGCGACGCGATCACCGGCTGGGTCGAGCGCCGCCTCGGCGCCCGGGACGTCACCCACCACCACGTCCTGCCGATCGTCGGCTCCAAGGAACTGGTCGCCTGGCTCCCCACCCAGCTCGGCCTCGGCCCCGGCGACACGGTGGCCTTCCCGCGCCTGGCCTATCCGACGTACGAGGTCGGCGCCCGTCTGGCCCGCGCCGCGTACCAGGTCTACGACGACCCGGCCGAGCTGGACCCGGCCCACCTGAAGCTGCTCTGGCTCAACTCGCCGTCCAACCCCACGGGCAAGGTGCTGTCCAAGGAGGAGCTGACCCGGATCGTGGCCTGGGCCCGCGACCACGGTGTCCTGGTCTTCTCCGACGAGTGCTACCTGGAGCTGGGCTGGGAGGCCGACCCGGTCTCGGTCCTGCACCCGGACGTCAACGGCGGCTCCTACGAGGGCGTCGTGGCCGTCCACTCCCTGTCCAAGCGCTCCAACCTGGCCGGTTACCGCGCCGCGTTCCTGGCCGGCGACCCGGCCGTCCTCGGCCCGCTGCTGGAGATCCGCAAGCACGGCGGCATGATGACGTCGGCCCCCACCCAGGCGGCCGTGGTGGCGGCCCTCGGCGACGACGAGCACGTCCGCGTCCAGCGGGAGCGCTACGCCGCCCGCCGCGCGGCCCTGCGCGAGGCGCTCCTCGCCCACGGCTTCCGCATCGAGCACAGCGAGGCCAGCCTCTACCTGTGGGCGACCCGCGGGGAGTCCTGCTGGGACACCGTGGCCCACCTGGCCGAGCACGGCATCCTGGTGGCGCCGGGCGACTTCTACGGTCCCGCGGGCGAGCGCTTCGTACGGGTCGCCTTCACCGCGACCGACGAGCGGGTGCGGGCCGCGGTGGAGCGGCTGGCCCGGGCGTCCGGCTGATCCCTCCCGCCCGGCCCGCCCGGGCGGGGGCCGCGGGAAGCGCGCGCAGACGCCGACGACGGGGTCCGGGACGTCCCGGACCCCGTCGTCGTACCCGGCAGGCGCACACCGGCCGGCCGGACCGGTGACGCCGGCCGTCAGCCGAGGGGCAGCCCCTGCACCGGCAGCGCGCCCTTGCCCAGCGCGCCGGTGGGCAGGCCGCTCTTGGTGGCGGTCTGCGCGGTGTCCCCGACGATGTCCCCGGCGGTCCCGGCTACGTCCCCGGCGGCCTTCTGCGCGGCCGGCGCCGTCCTCTTCACGGCCTTGCCACCGGTCTTGCCCGCGGCCGGCACGGTCTTCTTGACGGCCTTGCTGCCGGCGTCGCCCGCGAGCTTGGTGGTCTTCTGCGCCGCTTCGTCGACGGTGGTGGCGACGTTCGCCCCGTCCAGGGCGGTCAGCGCACCGAGGTTCGGGGTCGCCTGCAGCTCCGGGGCCGCGCTGGCGGAGCCGGCCGCACCGACCCCGGCGGCCGCTCCCGCAGCGACGAGCAGCGCGGCACGGGCGATCCGGCGGGTCAGGGGGAGGGACATGTTGCTCCTTCGACGGAGTGAACGGTGGAGAGTCCGACCGCGCCCGGCGCTGGACCGGCCGGACTCGGACGCAGTGACTACCGCTCGAAGTCCGCGAAGGTTGCGGCAGCGCAACGTAAAGAGTGGGTAATGCGTCGCATGATCGAGTCGGTGGAAAACGGATGAAGCGGCCACGTCGGGAAGGGCTGCCGAATCCTTACAGCCCTGTGATCCCAAGGGCTGTGGGGGATTGCGCCCGGTTCTTCGAGAGCGTGTGCGCCCCGTCGCCCGCACGGCGGGCGCATACCCCCGGCGGGTGAAGACCCGCACTAAGGCGCGGTGACGATCCGGACGACACCCGCGCTCTCGGCCCCCGCGGCGCCCGCGCCGCCCGCGGTGTCCTCCGGCCGCGCCGTGCCGTCCTCGGTGCCGCCGCCGACCGGACGCCACCGGCTGTCGGTGTTCCCCGCGGTCCACTCCCGGCCGGCGTAGGTGACCCGCTTGATGTGCAGCGTGGAGGCGTTGGCCACCGCCCAGTGCGCCAGTTGCCAGCCGCGCTGTGCGGCAGTGCGCCCGGCCACCGCCGGGTCGGCCGTCACCGGCAGGGTCACGGTCCGCCCGTCGCCGGAGCCGCCGGCGCCGTCCGGGGACGGCGAGGGGGCGGGCGGGGCCGCCGCGTCCACCCGCGCCCCGGCCGGCTGGAGCACCTCGCGCCCGAAGTCCCGCGCCAGCGCGGCGCGGACGGCGTCGGCGCCCTCGGCCCGGGTCGCGTCCGGACGCCCCTCGCAGGTCAGCGTGGCGGCGGAGCGCCCGGTGAGGGCGGCGGCCAGCAGCGTGGCGTCCGGCTCGTGCTTGGCGTACGCCTGCGGGAAGCCGCTGCGCTGCACCCGCTGCGCGGCCACGGTCAGCGGCAGCCGCGTGTAGCCGGGCACCTCGGCCAGATGGTCGTAGAACTTCCCCGCCGCGTAGGCCGGGTCCATGATCTCCTTCGGGGTGCCCCAGCCCTGCGAGGGCCGCTGCTGGAACAGGCCGAGGGAGTCGCGGTCGCCGTGGGAGATGTTGCGCAGCGCGGACTCCTGCAGCGCGGTCGCCAGCGCGATCGTCACGGCCCGCTCCGGCAGGCCGCGCGCGGTGCCCACGGCGGTGATCGTCGCCGCGTTCACCGCCTGCTCCGGGGTGAACTCGTACGTCGCCCCGTCGCCCTTGCCGGAGACGACCTTGCATCCGGGTGCGCCGGTGCCGCCGGTGACGTACTGCACCGCGAGGTAGCCGGCGACCGCGAGCAGCACCACGAGGGCCGACCCGATACGCGCGAGACGGCCACGGCGAGTGACGGTGACGGGGGGAGACGGCTCTGGCACGGGTACAAGGTACTGGAGGGCGGCGGGACTCCCGAGCCGGGCCGGGGACGCCGCCGGACGCGGGGCGCGCGGCCGGCGCGCTAGGGTCGACGGCATGGCCGACACCCCGCTTGACCTCGCCCTGGACGCGGCGGAGCTCACCGCCCAGCTCGTCGACTTCCCCTCCGTCAGCGGCTCCGAGAAGCCTCTCGCGGACGCCATCGAGACCGCCCTGCGCGCCCTGCCGCACCTGACGGTCGACCGTCACGGCAACAACGTCGTCGCCCGCACGGACCTGGGGCGGCCGGAGCGGGTGATCCTCGCCGGGCACATCGACACCGTGCCCATCGCGGACAACGTGCCCTCGCGGCTGGACGAGGACGGGGTGCTGTGGGGCTGCGGCACCTGCGACATGAAGGCGGGCGTCGCCGTGCAACTGCGCATCGCGGCGACCGTCCCGGCCCCCAACCGCGACCTGACCTTCGTCTTCTACGACAACGAGGAGGTCGCCGCCGACCTCAACGGGCTCAAGCACATCGCCGAGGCCCGCCCCGAGTGGCTCCACGGCGACTTCGCGGTCCTCCTGGAGCCCTCGGACGGCCAGGTGGAGGGCGGTTGCCAGGGCACCCTGCGGGTGCTGCTGAAGACCGCGGGGGAGCGGGCCCACTCCGCGCGTGGCTGGATGGGATCCAACGCGATCCACGCCGCGGCGCCGATCCTCGCGCGCCTGGCCGCCTACGAGCCCCGCTACCCGGTCATCGACGGCCTGGAGTACCGCGAGGGCCTCAACGCGGTGGGCATCTCGGGCGGGGTGGCCGGCAACGTCATCCCCGACGAGTGCGTGGTGACCGTCAACTTCCGCTACGCGCCGGACCGTACGCCCGAGGAGGCCGTCGCCCACGTCCGCGAGGTGTTCGCCGACTGCGGGGTCACCGAGTTCGTGGTCGACGACCACAGCGGCGCGGCCCTGCCGGGCCTGTCCCACCCGGCCGCGGCGGCGTTCATCGAGGCGGTCGGCGGCACCCCGCAGCCCAAGTACGGCTGGACGGACGTCTCCCGCTTCTCCGCCCTGGGCATCCCGGCGGTCAACTACGGCCCCGGCAACCCGCACTTGGCCCACAAGCGCGACGAACGCGTGGAGATCGCCAAGATCCTGGCGGGGGAGGAGCGCCTGCGGGCCTGGCTGACCGCCTGACCTGCCCCGCCGCGCCCGGAAGGGTTTCACGGCGCTGTATGGCGGACATGCTGAGGTCCCCCGTACGTAACCCGCGTAGATCTACGCTGAGGTGCACGAAACCGCAAGCGGAGGGAGCTCACATGGCTACCGGCAATCCCGAGGGCAAGAAGCGTCCGCCGGAGGAGCAGCGCCTGGGACCGGTCCTCCGCAGGCGCGGCCAGGTCCAGGCCAGTACGACGGACCAGCGCCTGCTGGACGAGCGGGCCCCCACCGACTGGGTGCACACCGACCCCTGGCGGGTGCTGCGCATCCAGTCGGAGTTCATCGAGGGCTTCGGCACGCTGGCCGAACTCCCGCCCGCCATCAGCGTCTTCGGCTCGGCCCGGACACCGGTGGACTCACCGGAGTACGAGGCGGGCGTGCGCCTGGGGCGGGGCCTGGTGGAGGCGGGCTTCGCGGTGATCACCGGCGGCGGCCCCGGCGCCATGGAGGCGGCCAACCGGGGCGCCTGCGAGGCCAACGGCACCTCGGTCGGCCTGGGCATCGAGCTGCCCTTCGAGCAGGGGCTGAACCCGTACGTCGACATCGGCCTGAACTTCCGTTACTTCTTCGTCCGGAAGATGATGTTCGTCAAGTACGCGCAGGGCTTCGTCGTCCTGCCCGGCGGGCTCGGCACCCTGGACGAGCTCTTCGAGGCCCTCACCCTGGTGCAGACCCAGAAGGTGACCCGCTTCCCCATCGTCCTGTTCGGCACCGCCTACTGGGGCGGCCTCGTCGACTGGCTCCGCGACACGGTGATCGCCCAGGGCAAGGCCGCCGAGCAGGACCTGCTGCTGTTCCACGTCACGGACGACGTGGACGAGGCGGTGGCGCTGGTGTCGAAGGAGGCGGGCCGCTAGGGGTCCCGTACCGGCCCGGGAGCCGGGGGCCGGGGCCGGGCGTCAGGCCAGGCCCCGGCGGGCCACCGCCGGGGGGCGGTGCCCGGCGATCGAGGCGACCATGTCCAGCACCTGCCGGGTCTCCGCCACCTCGTGCACCCGGTACACCTGCGCGCCGAGCCACGCGGAGACCGCCGTCGTCGCCAGCGTGCCCAGCACCCGCTCCTTCACGGGCTTGTCCAGGGTCTCCCCGACGAAGTCCTTGTTGGACAGCGACACCAGCACCGGCCACCCGGTCCGCACCATCTCGTCGAGCCGCCGGGTCGCCTCCAGGCTGTGCCGGGTGTTCTTGTTGAAGTCGTGCCCGGGGTCGATCAGCACCGACTCCCGGGGCACGCCCAGCTCCACCGCCCGCTCGGCCAGCGACAGGGTCACCCGCAGGATGTCCGCCATGACGTCGTCGTAGGCGACCCGGTGCGGCCGGGTCCGCGGCTGCGCGCCGCCCGCGTGGGTGCACACCAGCCCCGCCCCGTAGCGCGCCGCGACCTCCGCGAGCTTCGGGTCGACCCCGCCCCAGGCGTCGTTGAGCAGGTCCGCGCCCGCCTCGCAGACGGCCTCGCCGACCTCGTGGCGCCAGGTGTCGACACTGATCACGACGTCGGGGAAGCGCCGCCGCACCTCCGCGACGAACCCGACCGTGCGCCGCGCCTCCTCCTCGGCCGTCACCTCCTCGCCGGGCCCGGCCTTCACCCCGCCGATGTCGATGATGGCGGCCCCCTCGGCCACGGCCTGCTCCACGCGCGCGAGCGCGGGCTCGTCGCGGAAGGTGGCGCCCTGGTCGTAGAAGGAGTCCGGGGTCCGGTTCACGATCGCCATGATCACCGGCTCGTGCGGCTCGAATTCCCGCCTGCCCAGCCTGAGCATCCCCTGTGACCTCTCCTCGTACGTGCCGGGTCTCCCCCGGGGATCTCCCGGGTGCTTCCCGGGTCTCTCCCGGGCTTCGGCCGCCTGCGACCCTAACGGTCGGCGTCGCATGGCACGATCGGACCCTGACATATTTCGACTCCGGCCGTGCGGCTTCGGCACGGCCGGCCGGGGCTGAAGCCGACTCGACACTTCCTCGCCGGCGCCGCGCGCGCCGGCTCCGAGCGTGGGGACCTCAAGCGATGGTTATGTTCCTGTTCCTGGTCGTCGCCCTCGCCGTCGTGGTCGCCGCGGTGACACTGGCCGTGGTGGGCGGCGGGGAGAGCGGCCCGCTGCCCGAGGCGGCTCCCGAGCGGCTGCGGGACGCCCTGCCCCCGGACCGGCCGGTCGGCCGCGAGGACGTGGAGCGGCTGCGCTTCCCCCTGGTCCTGCGCGGCTACCGGATGGCCGACGTCGACGACGCCCTCGGCCGCCTCGGCGCCGAACTCGCCGAACGCGACGCCCGCATCGCCGACCTGGAGGCGGCGCTCGAGGGGGCCCGCGCGGCCGCCCCCGCCGACCGGCCCGCCCCGGTCTCCATGGACAAGCCCGGGCACGAGGAGGGCGCGCAGTGAGCGCCGGTGCCGCCGTGGCCGGCCCGGACGGCGCGCCGCGCTGCCCCTGGGCGCTGTCCACGACCGACTACGTGGCCTACCACGACGAGGAGTGGGGCCGCCCCGTCCACGGCGACGACGCCCTGTTCGAACGCCTCAGCCTGGAAGCCTTCCAGTCCGGCCTGTCCTGGATCACCATCCTGCGCCGCCGCCCCGGCTTCCGCGCCGCCTTCGCCGGTTTCCGGATCGCCGAGGTGGCCGCCTTCACCGACGCCGACCGCGAGCGCCTGCTCGCCGACCCCGGCATCATCCGCAACCGCGCCAAGATCGACGCGACGCTCGCCAACGCGCGCGTGCTGGCCGGCTGGGCGCCCGGGGAGCTGGACGAGCTGGTCTGGTCGTACGCCCCCGACCCGGCCGGACGTCCCGTCCCCAAGACCCTCGCGGACGTCCCGGCGATCACGCCGGAGTCGACCGCCCTGTCCAAGGCGCTGAAGAAGCGGGGGCTGCGCTTCGTGGGCCCCACGACGGCGTACGCGCTGATGCAGGCGTGCGGGCTGGTCGACGACCACCTCGCGGACTGCGCCGCACGCCGCGGCTGAACCGGGCCCGGTGACCGGCCCGGGCGCCGGTCACCGCCCGCGGTAGACCGGCTTCTCCTTGTTCACGAAGGCCCGCACCGCGATCGCGTGGTCCTCGGAGGCCCCCGCCCGCGTCTGGAGCTCGTCCTCCTTCTCCAGCGCCTCCTCCAGGGAGTGCGTCAGCCCGAACGCCACCGACTCCTTCAGCGCCGCGTACGCCACCGTGGGCCCCGCGGCCAGCGCCCGCGCCACCTGCTCGGCCTCGGCGCGCAGTTCGGCGGCGGGCACGACCCGGTTGGCGATGCCCAGCTCGTACGCCTCCTGCGCGCCGATGCTGCGGGGGAAGAGCAGCAGGTCGGTGGCGCGGCCGGGGCCGACGACGCGCGGCAGGGTCCAGGAGACGCCGGAGTCGGCGGTGAGCGCGACGCCCGCGAAGGAGGTGTTGAACGCCGCCGTGTCCGCGACGATCCGGTAGTCGGCGGCGAGCGCGAAGCCGAGGCCGGCCCCGGCGGCCACGCCGTTGACGGCGGCCACCACCGGCTTGGGAGCCCCGGCCAGCGCCCGCACGATCGGGTTGTAGTGCTCCCGCACCGTGCTCATCGTCTGCCCCGAGCCGGTCTCCCGGTCGGCGCCGAGCAGCCCGATGTGCTCCTTGAGGTCCTGGCCGACGCAGAACGCCCGGTCCCCGGCGGCGGTCAGCAGCACCGCCCGTACGGCGTCGTCGGCCGCCGCGGACCGCACCGCGTCCCTCAGGGCGGCCTTGGTCTCGATGTTCAGCGCGTTCATCGCCTCCGGGCGGTTCAGCGTGATCGTCGCCAGCGCGTCGCTCACCTCGTAGAGCACGGTGTCGGCCATGGCGTATCCCCTCCGGGTCGCGGCTGCGGGCGTACCGCTCGGTACGTCCGGTGTCTGCAGGACAGCATGACGGAGATCACCGGCGGTGACCGGTGCCCGTGGTGTGACCTGCGTCAAAGAGGTCCGGTCCGGGCTCATTGGGCGGAAGTGGGCGCGGGCGCGCAGTATCGCAGCCGCATCGCCGAATTGAGTGGTTTTGCTCCCGCGCGTTGCCCAAGCGATGCGGACCGATGTTGGTCATCGGGTCCTGAGATGCGGGATAATGGCTTGGAAGCAATGTGTTCGATGCCGGTGTCGCGTGTCCCTTGGCGGACCGCGCCTGCCCTCCGCGGGGCCGTCGGCTTTGACGTGAGCTGGTATCAGGAAGGGGAACGAGCATGGCGGCCATGAAGCCGCGGACGGGCGATGGCCCGCTCGAGGTGACCAAGGAGGGGCGGGGCATCGTCATGCGCGTTCCGCTCGAAGGCGGCGGTCGACTCGTCGTCGAGCTGACCCCTGACGAGGCCGACGCGCTCGGCGACGCCCTCAAGAAGGTCGTCGGCTGACGCGCAAGCGACCATAGCCGTTCAGTCGCCCCGGTGCCGCACGCGGTGCCGGGGCGACTGCGTGCGCGGGACCGGCGGCCCGGCCCGCGGGACGCTACCGCTTCACCGCGCACAGCAGGCCGTCGCCCACCGGCAGCAGCGAGGGCACCAGCTCCTGGCTCTCCCGCACCGTCCGCAGCAGCTCCCGCAGCCGCAGCACCTCCGTCGGCTGCGGCCCCGAGTCCACCGTCCGGCCGTTGGCGAAGGCGCCCTCGAAGACGACGACTCCGCCCGGGCGCAGCAGCCGCAACGATTCGGCGAGGTACTCCGGGTACTCCAGGCGGTCGCCGTCGCAGTAGACCAGGTCGTAGCCGGCGTCCGCGAGGCGGGGCAGCACGTCCAGCGCCCGGCCCGGGATGAAGCGCGCCCGGTTGCTGGCGAAGCCCGCGGCCCGGAACGCCTGGCGGGCGAACTGCTGGTGCTCCGGCTCCGGATCGACCGTGGTGAGCACCCCGTCCGGCCGCATCCCGTGCAGCAGGTGGATCCCGGAGACGCCGCAGCCGGTCCCGATCTCCGCGACCGCCTTGGCGTCCACGGTGGCGGCCAGCAACCGCAGCGCCGCGCCCGTGCCGGGCGACACCGAGCGCAGTCCCGCCTCACGGGCCCGGTCGCGGGCCCAGAGCAGCGCGTCGTCCTCGGCGACATAGGCGTCGGCGAACGCCCAGCTCGTCTGCCGGTTGCCGGTAATGACCCTCTCCTGTCCCCGTGGTTGCCTCGGGCGTGACTGTATCCGTTGGCGTCGGGAACCCGCAGATGGGACCGGTCGTTCGAAGGGGAGGAAGGGAAGAAGGCGGGCACGGGAGACAGGGACGGCCGGACCGCGGGAAGGCGACGGATGGGGCAGGACCCCGAGGGCGCGCGGACGCAGCGGTACGAGCCGGAGCAGCCCCGATCAAATTCTCGTAAAACCGCTTATCCGGAGCTAACGGGCGAGGTGGCTATGGTAGGGGCTCCACTGGACACCACCAGAGCCGACAGGGGAGGTGCGGCCGCACCCGGGGACCGGGAAGGAGTGCTGCGGCGCCTTCTCAGGTCGGCGGGCAGGCCGAAATCCGTGAACGACACCGCTGCTGACCCCAGCCACGCCGCCGGACGCACCGCCGGCCAGGACCGGACCGCGACCTTCTCCACCGACGCGGACGGGCCGGCGTGGACTCCGCCCACCTGGGAGGAGATCGTCAGCACGCACAGCGGCCGGGTCTACCGGCTCGCCTACCGCCTCACCGGCAACCAGCACGACGCCGAGGACCTCACCCAGGAGGTCTTCGTCCGCGTCTTCCGCTCGCTGTCCACGTACACGCCGGGCACCTTCGAGGGCTGGCTGCACCGCATCACCACCAACCTCTTCCTGGACATGGTCCGCCGCAAGCAGCGCATCCGCTTCGACGCGCTCGGCGAGGACGCGGCCGAGCGGCTGGCCAGCAAGGAGCCCACCCCGCAGCAGGCGTTCAACGACGCGCACTTCGACGCGGACGTCCAGCAGGCCCTGGACACCCTCGCCCCCGAGTTCCGGGCCGCGGTCGTCCTGTGCGACATCGAGGGACTGTCCTACGAGGAGATCGCCGCGACCCTGGGCGTCAAGCTGGGCACGGTCCGCTCCCGGATCCACCGCGGCCGCTCCCAGCTCCGCAAGGCGCTCGCGCACCGCTCCCCGCAGGCGCGCGCCGAACGCCGCTCCTTCGTGCCCCGCGTTCCCGCACTGGGAGGAGGGGGCGCGAGCGCGTGAGCGGATCACGACCCACGTCCGAGGGACACCTCGCGGAGCAGCATCTGGGAGACCGACTCGCCGCCCTGGTCGACGGCGAGCTCGGTCATGACGCGCGCGAGCGCGTACTGGCGCACGTGGCCACCTGCCCCAAGTGCAAGGCGGAGGTCGACGCGCAGCGCCGGCTGAAGAACGTCTTCGCGCAGGCGGCGCCCCCGCCGCCCTCGGAGAGCTTCCTGGCCCGCCTCCAGGGCCTGCCCGGGGCCAGCGGCGGCGACGGCGGCTCCCCGCTGGGCGGGGGAGGGCTCTCCGACGGGCGCTCCGGGCTGCCCGGACGGCACGGCGGCGCCTTCGGCGAGAAGCGGAGCGAGCGGTTCGAGTTCGGCTACGTCCCCTCCCGGCCGCACGCCCCGGCCCTGCCGGTCGCCGCGCCGCAGCGGGGCTTCCGGGTCCACGACGTCGGCCGGTCCGACGGCGACCGGTCCGCCTCGCGCGGGCTGCGCTTCGCGTTCGTGGCGGCCGGGGCCGTGTCGCTGGCCGCGATCGCCCTGGGCGGCGTCACCGCCGGTACCCCGGACACCACCTCCGAGGCGCGCGGCGGCTCGGGCTCCGGCAGCAACGTCACGCCGACGCGCACCCAGGGCACGGGCGCGGCGGCGGTCCCCGAGAACCAGCGCCGCCGCTCGGCCGGCCCGCTGCCGGTACAGGTGCAGGGGCACCGGGTGCCCGGCGGCACCCCCGTGGCGCCGACCGCGCTCTCCGCGCCGCTGCTGCCCGGGGTGCCCGCCACCGGGAGCGGCGGGCACCGGACGGAGGGCGTGCGGGCGCTGACCGCTCCGCTGCCGGCCGCCGGCGCGGTGCTGTCCCCGCTGATACGCCCGCTGGAGGCCGTTCCCCCGCTCGCCCTGAGCTCCTGGCCCGTGGCGCCCACCGCACCGGGCCTGCTCGCCGCGCCCACCCCCGGCCCGGCGCCGGCCCCGGGTC
>NZ_WYCT01000209.1 GCF_011008945.1 Streptomyces harenosi | reverse complement strand
CGGGCGCGGCCTCGGCGGGCGGCGCCGGCTCCCCCGCCCGGTACCCCCGCGCGTCACGACAGCAGCGGCAGCAGCTCTCCGAGGTCGGCCCGCTCCCCGCGGGCGCTCACCACCGCCTCGGCGACCGCGTCCTTCCAGGCCAGCCGCCCGGTGGCGAGCCGTACCCAGGTCAGCGGGTCGGTCTCGACCACGTTGGGCGGGGTGCCGCGGGTGTGCCGGGGTCCCTCCACGCACTGCACGACGGCGTAGGGCGGGATCCGCACCTCCGTCGCCCCGCCGGGCGCCTTCGCGGCGAGCGTGTCGGCCAGCAGCCGGGTGGCGGTGGCCAGGGCCTGGCGGTCGCAGGGGACGTCGAGGCCGGGCACCGCGGCGTTCAGGTCGTCGGTGTGGACGACGAGCTCGACGGTGCGGGTGACGAGGTAGTCGGCGAGCGGCAGGACGCCCGCGTTGGTGGGCAGCAGTCTGGTGCCGGGCTGGGTGTCCAGGTGGGCGGTGAAGGTCCGCTCCACCTCGGCGAGATGGGCGTCCAGGTCCGGGTGCTGCTCGGCACGCCGGCGGGCGGCGTCGGCGAGGGCGGGGGCGTCGGCCGCGACGGCGGAGGGCCAGTCGAGCAGCCGCCCGTCCTGCCGGGCGGGTTCGGGCTGGGCGAGCAGCCGGTCCACGACCATGAGCACCATCCCGAAGTGCGCGACCAGATCGCGTACGGTCCACTCGCCCAGGCGGGTGGGCAGGGCGAGCTGTTCGGGGGTGAGGGTGCGGACGGCGTCCCGCACATGGCCGAACTGGGCGAGCACGGCGGCGCGGGTACGGGCGGGATCGTAGCTGCGGGGGCGTGGTGTGGCCGGGGACATGGCGGCAGCCTATGCGCGACGGTCCCGGGCCCGCCCGGCATTTCCGGCCCGCCCGGCGCCCGCGGCCCCGAGGTGTCCGGGCGCGGCGCGGCGGGGCCCCCCGCGGAGTCTCCTCCGGGCGGGGCCCCGCTCACGGCTCCCTACGCCAGCAGCGCCGGGATCGTCGCCTCGTGCGCCTCGCGCAACTCCTCCAGGGTGAGGGTGAACTCGCCCTGGACCTCCACCGCGTCGCCGTCCACGACGCCGATGCGGGTGGCGGGCAGGCCCCGGGCGCCGCACATGTCGTTGAAGCGGACCTCCTCCGAGCGCGGCACCGCGACGATCGCGCGGCCCGCCGACTCGGAGAACAGGAAGGTGAACGCGTCCAGACCGTCCGGGACGATCAGGCGGGCGCCCTTCTCCCCGAGCAGCGCCGACTCGACCACGGCCTGGATCAGGCCGCCGTCGGACAGGTCGTGCGCGGAGTCGATCATGCCGTCGCGGGAGGCGGCGATGAGGATCTCGGCCAGCAGCCGCTCGCGCTCCAGGTCGACCTTGGGCGGCAGGCCGCCGAGGTGGTCGTGGATCACCTGGGACCAGGCCGAGCCGCCGAACTCCTCGCGGGTGTCGCCGAGGAGGTAGACGAGCTGGCCCTCCTCCTGGAAGGCGACCGGCGTGCGGCGGGCCACGTCGTCGATGACGCCCAGCACGGCCACCACCGGGGTGGGATGGATGGCGGCCTCGCCGGTCTGGTTGTAGAGCGAGACGTTGCCGCCGGTCACCGGGGTGCCGAGCTGCTGACAGGCGTCGGCCAGACCGCGCACGGCCTCCGCGAACTGCCACATGACCGCCGGGTCCTCGGGCGAGCCGAAGTTCAGGCAGTCGGAGACGGCGAGCGGCCTGGCGCCGGTCGTCGCCACGTTCCGGTACGCCTCCGCGAGGGCGAGCTGGGCGCCCGTGTACGGGTCGAGCTTGGCGTACCGGCCGTTGCCGTCGGTGGCGAGGGCGACCCCGAGGCCGGTCTCCTCGTCGATGCGGATCATGCCGGAGTCCTCGGGCTGGGCGAGGACCGTGTTGCCCTGCACGAACCGGTCGTACTGGGAGGTGATCCAGGACTTGGACGCCTGGTTGGGCGAGGCCACCAGCTTCAGGACCTGGTCCTTCAGCTCCTCGGACGTCCGCGGGCGCGGCAGCTTGGCGGCGTCGTCGGCCTGGAGCGCGTCCTGCCACTCGGGGCGGGCGTAGGGGCGCTCGTAGGTCGGGCCCTCGTGGGCGACCGTGCGCGGGTCGACGTCGACGATCTTCTCGCCGTGCCAGAAGATCTCCAGGCGGTCGCCGTCGGTCACCTCACCGATGACGGTGGCGATGACGTCCCACTTCTCGCAGATCTCCAGGAAGCGGTCGACCTTGTCGGGCTCGACCACCGCGCACATGCGCTCCTGCGACTCGCTCATGAGGATCTCCTCGGGCGAGAGCGTGGAGTCGCGCAGCGGCACGTCGTCCAGGGTGACGCGCATGCCGCCGGAGCCGTTGGAGGCCAGCTCCGAGGTGGCGCAGGACAGGCCCGCGGCGCCCAGGTCCTGGATGCCGACGACCAGCTTCTCCTTGAACGCCTCCAGGGTGCACTCGATGAGGAGCTTCTCCTGGAAGGGGTCGCCGACCTGGACGGCCGGGCGCTTGGAGGGCTTGGCGTCGTCGAAGGTCTCGGAGGCGAGGATGGAGGCGCCGCCGATGCCGTCGCCGCCGGTGCGGGCGCCGTACAGGATGACCTTGTTGCCGGCGCCGGACGCCTTGGCGAGGTGGATGTCCTCGTGCCGCATCACCCCGACGCAGCCGGCGTTGACCAGCGGGTTGCCCTGGTAGCAGGCGTCGAAGACGACCTCGCCGCCGATGTTGGGCAGGCCCAGGCAGTTGCCGTAGCCGCCGATGCCGGCGACGACGCCGGGGAGCACCCGCTTGGTGTCGGGGTGGTCGGCGGCGCCGAAGCGCAGCGGGTCCACGACCGCGACCGGGCGGGCGCCCATGGCGATGATGTCACGGACGATGCCGCCGACGCCCGTGGCCGCGCCCTGGTAGGGCTCGACGTAGGAGGGGTGGTTGTGCGATTCGACCTTGAAGGTGACCGCGTAGCCCTGGCCGACGTCGACCACACCGGCGTTCTCGCCGATGCCGACGAGCAGGGCGTCGTTCTCGGGGGCCTTCTCGCCGAACTGGCGGAGGTGGACCTTGGAGGACTTGTACGAGCAGTGCTCGGACCACATCACCGAGTACATGGCGAGCTCGGCCCCGGTGGGGCGGCGGCCGAGGATCTCGACGACTCGCTCGTACTCGTCCTTCTTCAGGCCCAGTTCGGCCCAGGGCAGCTCGACGTCGGGGGTCGCGGCCGCGTGCTCGACCGTGTCCAGAGGCGTCCGGCTCATGCGTTGACCAGCTTCTTGAGGATCGAGGTGAAGAACGGCAGTCCGTCGGTACGGCCGGTGCCGATCAGCGGCTCCACGGCGTGCTCGGGGTGCGGCATCAGGCCGACCACGTTCCCGGCGGCGTTGGTGACACCGGCGATGTCGTTGAGCGAGCCGTTGGGGTTGCCGCATCCGTCGGCGGCGTCGCCGTCGACCACGTACCGGAAGGCGACCCGGCCCTCGGCCTCCAGCTCGTCCAGCGTGCGCCGGTCGGCGACGTAGCGGCCGTCCATGTTCTTCAGCGGGATGTTGATCTCCTGGCCCGCCGTGTAGTCGCAGGTCCAGGCGGTGTCCGCGTTCTCCACCCGCAGCTTCTGGTCGCGGCAGACGAAGTGCAGGTGGTCGTTGCCGAGCATCGCGCCGGGCAGCAGGTGGGCCTCGGTGAGGATCTGGAAGCCGTTGCAGATGCCGAGGACCGGCAGGCCCTCCCTGGCCTGGGCGATCAGCGGCTCCATCACCGGCGAGAAGCGGGCGATCGCACCGGCGCGCAGATAGTCGCCGTAGGAGAAACCGCCGCACAGCACGATCGCGTCGACCTGCTTGAGGTCCTTGTCCTTGTGCCACAGGGTCACGGGCTCGGCTCCCGCGACGCGGATCGCGCGCTGCGTGTCCCGGTCGTCGAGGCTGCCCGGGAAAGTGACGACGCCAATACGAGCGGTCACTTCACGGCCCCCGCGACTTCCGCCGCTTCCTCGACCCGGACGGTGAAGTCCTCGATCACGGTGTTGGCAAGGAAGGATTCCGCAAGATCGTGGATGCGGGCGAGGGCGGCCTCGTCGACCGGCCCGTCAACTTCCAGTTCGAAACGCTTTCCCTGACGGACGTCCGAGATCCCCTCGAAACCCAGCCGCGGCAGTGCGCGCTGCACCGCCTGGCCCTGGGGGTCGAGGATCTCGGGCTTGAGCATGACGTCGACTACGACGCGTGCCACTGGCACTCCCGGTGTGTGGTGCTGAGCAGGTTCCTTCAGACTACCCGCACAAAATTTCTACGCGAGTAGAGTTGTAGGAAACTACGTGAGCCCGGTCACGATCCGGTAGCGGAGGCGACCCGGAACGAAAAGATACGGAAAAGATCCCGGACCTAGTCCGGACACCTTTTGCACAGCGGACACCCGGCCGGTTTTAGCCGGTCTCAAGATTGCAATGCCAAGCACTGTACAAATGAAATCCCGACAGTCGATACTGTGCCCATTAACTGGCGAACAGTCGGCATCTTCGCGACGTCTTGGCACGTCATCGCGGCAGATGCCATGCGAAGGGATCGATATTCGTGGCGCAGCGTGTCGTGGTCACTCTCTTTGACGACATCGACGGCTCGGAAGCGGCTGAGACGATCGCCTTCGGAGTCGACGGCAAGATGTACGAGATCGACCTGAACGAAGCCAACGCCAGGAAACTGCGCGAGGCACTGGAGCCGTACGTGACGGCCGGCCGCAAGCGGTCGGCGTCCGGCCGGGCCTACCGGCAGACGGAGGTCGCCCCCGACCCGGCGGCCGTCCGCGCCTGGGCCCAGTCGAACAAGATGGACGTGCCCGCGCGGGGCCGCATCCCCAAGCGGGTCTACGAGGCGTTCGCCGCGGCGCGGTGAGCACGGCGGCCGACGGCGCCTCACCGGCCCCTCGCGTCAACCGACTTGCGCGGCACCCCTGGTGATCAGCTAAAGTCTGGAACACGCCCGAGGGGCGAGGCCGGAAGGCCGGCTCCCGGACCGTGCGGGTGTAGTTCAGTAGTAGAACATCCCCCTTCCAGGGGGAAGGCGCAGTGTGCGATCCCTGTCACCCGCTCTGTGCATCGGCCGTCACCGAGGGCCTTCTGTTCGAGCTTGTCGAGAGCTCGGCCGAGGATCAGGTAGGCTGGTGCTCGCGCCGATCGGTGAAAGCCGGTCGGAGGCATGCGGACGTAGCTCAGTTGGTAGAGCGCAACCTTGCCAAGGTTGAGGTCGCGAGTTCGAGCCTCGTCGTCCGCTCGGGAAAAAGACCCCGGTCCTTCATCGGACCGGGGTCTTTTCGTGTGTTCGCGGGCGGCCTTCCGCGGGTGGGCTTCTGACATTTGTCATGCCCGGAGATGACAGTGCGCACTGCTGCCGGGTGAGCGGCGCGGCGACGCTGAAGACATGGATACGAACGAGCACGAACACGTGATTGAGGTCACTGACCTGCGGCGTGTGTACGGGGGCGGGTTCGAGGCGGTACGCGGAATCGACTTTTCCGTCCGGCGCGGGGAGATCTTCGCGCTGCTGGGGACCAACGGGGCCGGCAAGACCTCGACGGTGGAACTGCTGGAGGGGCTCGCCCGGCCGGCCGGCGGCACCGTCCGGGTCCTCGGCCACGACCCCTGCACCGAGCGGGCCGCCGTACGCCCCCGCACCGGCGTGATGCTCCAGGAGGGCGGCTTCCCCTCCGAGCTGACCGTCGCGGAGACCGCGCGGATGTGGGCGGGCTGCGTCAGCGGCGCCCGGCCCGCGCACGAGGTGCTGGCCCTGGTCGGCCTCGACGGGAAGGCGGGCGTGCGGGTCAAGCAGTTGTCGGGCGGCGAGCGGCGGCGGCTGGACCTGGCGCTCGCGCTGCTCGGCGACCCCGAGGTGCTGTTCCTGGACGAGCCGACCACCGGGCTGGACGCCGAAGGACGCCGCGACACCTGGGACCTGGTGCGCGCGCTGCGCGACGGCGGTACGACGGTGCTGCTGACCACCCACTACCTGGAGGAGGCCGAGCAGCTCGCCGACCGGCTCGCGATCCTCCACGCCGGGCGGATCGCCGCCGCCGGCACCCCGGCCGAGGTGACGGCGGCCCAGCCGTCCCGCATCTCCTTCGCACTGCCCGAGGGATGGCACGTGGGGGATGGATCTGCCGCCCCTGGGCGAACTGGGCGTGTGCGGGCACGAGGTGCAAGGGCGCCTGGTACTGCTGCGGACGCACGCGGTGCAGCGGGTGGCCACCCGGCTGCTGGTGTGGGCCGAGGAGAGCGGGGTGGAACTGCGCGGCCTGGACGTGCGGTCGGCGTCGCTGGAGGAGGCGTTCCTGGGCATCGCCCGCGAGGCGGCGGCCACCGGGGCGAAGGAGTACGCGGCATGAGCGGCCTGCGCACGGCGAGTGGCACCGCCACCACCCCCCGAAGCCGCATGGCGGCCCTGGCGCGGGCCGAACTGACGCTGCTGGGACGCAGCAAGGGCTCGCTCTTCGCCGTCCTGTTCGTGCCGGCGGTGCTGCCGCTCAGCCTGCACTCGGCGCTCGAGGAGATGGACCTCGACGACGCCGGGCTGACCGTCGGCACGGTCGTCCTGCCCGCCGCGATCGGCTTCTCCCTGCTCTTCGCCGTCTACGGGGCGCTCGTCGGCGTCTTCGTCGCCCGGCGCGAGGAACTCGTCCTCAAGCGGCTGCGCACCGGGGAGCTGCGGGACGTCGAGATCCTCACCGGGTCCGCGCTGCCGGCCGGCGCGACCGGGCTCGTCCAGAGCCTGCTGCTGGCGGTGGGCTGCACGGTCCTGCTGGACGTGCCCGCGCCCCCGGCGGCCCACCTCGCGGTCGCCGGGGTACTGCTGGGGCTGGTGATGTGCGGGGCGCTGGCCGCGGTGACCGCGAGCTTCACCCGGACCACGGAGAGCGCCCAGGTCACCCCGGTGCCGCTGCTGCTGCTGTCGATGCTGGGCTCCGGGGTGAGCGTCCCGCTGGAGGTCCTGCCCGACCGGATCGCCGCGGTCTGCCGCGCGCTGCCGCTGACCCCCGTGATCACCCTGGTCCGCGGGGGCTGGACCGGGAACCTCTCCGCCACCGAGGCGCTCGGCGCGCTGGTGACCGCCCTGGCCTGGACCGTCGTGGCCGTGTTTGCTGTGAGGCGGTGGTTCCGCTGGGAGCCGCGGCGCTGACGGAGGGGAGCGACGGGATGCGGGTGCCGGCTGCATGGTGGCGGGGCAAGACCACGCCGGCGAAGGTGGAGACGTACGCGCGGTGGTCGCTGTACTCCTTCTCCCTGGTCGAGGTCGGCTGGCTCGGGCCGCTGTCCTTCACCCACCTGCCCCTCCCGTACGCCCTGGGGCTGCTGGCCGCGCTGTGCGCGCACGCCGTGCTCGGCACCGTGACGGCCGCGTGGTCCCTGGACTGGGCCCGGGGCCGCAGGGAACAGCCCGTCCGGCTGGTGCTCGGCTACGGGGCGGGCACCGCCGTGCTCGCCGTCGGCACGCTCGCCCTGCTCATGCGGGTGCCGGGCGACGACAGCGGGAACGCCACGGCCGTGGTCCTGTTCGTGGGCGTGCTCATGGTCGGCGCGGGCAACGTCACCCTCGGGCTGCGCAGCCGGCGCCGGGTGATCGCCTCGGTCTTCGGCGCCGCCCTCGGAGCCGGGGTGGCGGCCGTGCCGGCCGGGCTGCCCGGACTGCCCGCGCTGATCACCGGGGCCACCGTGCTGTTCGCCACCGGGGTCTTCGCCCTCACCGCCTCCTTCTCCGTGTGGCTGCTCAACGCCGTCTACGCGCTCGACGAGGCCCGGGAGACCCGGGCCCGGCTCGCGGTCGCCGAGGAGCGGCTGCGGTTCGGCCGGGACCTGCACGACGTCATGGGGCGCAACCTCGCCGTGATCGCGCTCAAGAGCGAGCTGGCCGTGCAGCTCGCCCAGCGGGGGCGGCCGGAGGCCGTGGAACAGATGGCCGAGGTGCAGCGGCTGGCGCGGGAGTCGCAGCGGGAGGTGCGGGAGGTGGTGCGCGGGTACCGCGAGGCCGACCTCGGCGCCGAACTGAGCGGCGCCCAGGGCGTGCTGGCGGCGGCCGGGATCGCGTGCACGGTCACCGGCTCGGCTCGCGGCCTGCCCGCGCCGGTGCAGTCCGCGCTGGGCTGGGTCGTCCGGGAGGCCACCACCAACGTGCTGCGGCACGGGGACGCCCGGCACTGCTCCGTGGCGCTGGAGGTGACGCGGGAGGCGGTCGTGCTCTCCGTGGAGAACGACGGCGTGCCGGACGAGCCCGCCGGCAGCGGCCCCGGCTCCGGGCTCGCCGGGCAGCGGGAGCGGCTGGCCGGGACCGGCGGCAGGCTGCGGGCCGGGCCCGAGGGGCGGGGGCGCTTCCGGCTGACCGCCGAGATACCCCTGCCCCGGGCCGCCGGGTCCCCCACCGACTCCCGTGCCGAGAGCGAGGTCACCGTATGACGTCCACCCGGCCCGTCCGGCTGCTGCTGGCCGACGACGAGCACCTGATCCGCGGGGCGCTGGCCGCCCTGCTGTCGCTGGAGGACGACCTGATGGTCGTCGCCGAGGCGGCCACCGGACCCGAGGCGCTGGCCATGGCCCGGGCCCACGCGCCCGACGTGGCCGTCCTGGACCTCCAGATGCCCGGCGCCGACGGTGTGAAGGTCGCCACATCCCTGCGGGCCGAGCTGCCCGGCTGCCACGTGCTCATCGTCACCAGCCACGGCCGCCCCGGGCATCTGAAGCGGGCGCTCGCGGCGGGGGTGCGCGGCTTCGTGCCGAAGACGGTCAGCGCCCAGCGGCTCGCCGAGATCATCCGTACGGTCCACGCCGGACACCGGTACGTCGACCCCGAGTTGGCCGCCGACGCCATCTCCGCCGGGGACTCGCCGCTGACCGCGCGGGAGGCGGAGGTGCTGGAGCTCGCCGCCGACGGGGCCCCCGTCGCGGAGATCGCCGAGCGGGCCGCGCTGTCGCAGGGGACCGTACGGAACTACCTGTCGTCGGCCGCCTCGAAACTGGGGGCGGAGAACCGGCACACCGCGGTGCGTCTCGCACGCGAGCGAGGTTGGGTATAGTAGCTCTCGCGCCACGGCGCAACGCGGACGTAGCTCAGTTGGTAGAGCGCAACCTTGCCAAGGTTGAGGTCGCGAGTTCGAGCCTCGTCGTCCGCTCCAGAGACAAGCCCCCCGGTTCCGGCCGGGGGGCTTGTTCGTGTGCGGGCCGGGAATGCGTGGCGGGCCGGGGCCGGCCTCTGGCCGGGGACCGGCCCGAGGTGGCGGCATGGGCGCGCCAGGGGCTTGGGGCGCCAAGAGGCTTGGGCGGATCAGGAGGCGCGGGTGCGCCGGGGCCGTTGTGGCGGCCCCGGCGCCGGGTGGGCCGGTCGCCGGGACCGGCCGGTCGTCAGGACCAGCGCAGGCCGGTCAGGCGCTCGTACGCCTCGACGTACTTGGCGCGGGTCGCGTCCACGACCTGCCGGGGCAGCGGGGGCGGGGGCTGCTCGCTCCTGCGGTCCCAGCCGGACTCCGCGGAGGTCAGCCAGTCGCGGACGAACTGCTTGTCGTACGACTGCTGCGGGCGGCCCGGCTGCCACTGGTCGGCCGGCCAGAAGCGGGAGGAGTCCGGGGTGAGGACCTCGTCGGCCAGGACCAGCCGCTCGCCCTCGTACCCGAACTCGAACTTGGTGTCGGCGAGGATGATGCCGCGCTCCCGGGCGATGTCGCGGGCGCGGGAGTACACGGCGAGGGTCGCCTGGCGCAACTGGGCCGCGGTCTCCGCGCCGACCTGGCGGGCGACCTCCTCGTAGGAGACGTTCTCGTCGTGCTCGCCGACCGCGGCCTTGGTGGCCGGGGTGAAGATCGGCGCGGGCAGCTCGGAACCGTCGACGAGCCCCTCGGGGAGCGCGAGGCCGCAGACGGTGCGGGACTCCCGGTACTCGGCCAGACCCGAACCGGTGAGGTAGCCGCGGGCCACGCACTCGACCGGGACCATCCGCAGGGACTTGCAGACCAGGGTGCGGCCGGCCCAGTCGGCGGGGGCGCCGGCGGGCAGGTCGGTGCTCAGGACGTGGCTGGGGACCAGATCGGCGAGCTGGTCGAACCACCACAGGGAGAGCTGGGTGAGGACGCGGCCCTTGTCGGGGATCTCGGTCGGCAGCACCCAGTCGTAGGCGGACATGCGGTCGCTGGCGACCATCACGAGGTCGCCCGCCTCGTTCTGGTACAGGTCGCGCACCTTGCCGGTGTGCAGATGCACCAGACCCGGAACCTGGATCGGCTCGGGCTTTTCGACGAATCCGGACACGGTTCCTCCCCGTGGTTCTGTCCAATGAGTCGATTCTCCCGTACGCGGAGGTGACCGGGGACAGTGGGTCGCCGTGGGGGCCGGCGCGGAGGTGGCCGGTCAGTCCCGTTTGCAGATGCGGTCCAGGAGGTTGGCGGTGGCGCGCTGGATCCGGAGATCGACGTGGTCGGGGCGGTCCAGCGCCGGGGACCACGCGAACGTCCCGGACGCGAACACCCAGGCACCGGACGGGGCCCGGTACAGGGACGTCTCCTGGTGCCGGCGGACACCGTCGGCGTCGGTGTACGGGGAGTGGGCGAGCAGAATCCGTTCGTCGTGGTCCGGCAGCGGGGTGCGCGGGAAGTAGCGGTCGGCCTCGCCCGCCACCAGGCCCTCGATCGCGTCGCCCTCGTGGGCGCCGGTGGCCTCCCACAGCCAGTGGCCGGCGTTGCGGACGATCAGCGGCTGCGGCTCGGGGACGCGGCCCGCGTACTGGATGCCGATCAGCTGCTGCTCCGCCCGGTCGATCTCCCGCCACAGCACCGGGCGGCCCGGGCCTTTGCGTTTGCGGCAGGTCAGCAGGCGGTCGGGGACACCGGACGCGGACGGCGACAGCTCCACCTGCCAGTACATGGTGTTGGCGGAGAGGAAGACCAGGGAGGTGCCGTGGTCGCGGGCGAGTTCCACGGTGCGGCGCATGGGGACGGACCAGTACTCGTCGTGGCCGGGGAAGACCAGGCCCCGGTAGCGGGTGGGGTCGATCCGGCCGGCGTGCAGGTCGCGGGCGTCGGCGTAGGCGAGGTCGTAGCCGTAGCGCTCGGCGAAGCGGATGAAGTCGTAGGCGTGGCCGACGTGGAGGGGCAGGCCCGCGCCCGCGTACGGGCGGTCGAAGGAGACCGTCGTCGCGGCGTCGGACTCGCCCAGCAGCCGGCCGTCCTCGTCCCAGGCGTGGTAGAGGCTGGCGCCGGTGCGGCCGTCCTCGGGGTACAGGTTGTACGCCTGCCAGGTGACGTCCGGCAGGAGGAGCAGCAGGTCGGCGGGGTGGGTGTCGCGCACGGTGAAGGGCACGTGGGAGCGGTAGCCGTCGGCCGTGGTCAGGACGGCCACGTACGCGCCGTTGTTCCAGTACGAGGGGATCTGCAGGCGCCAGGACAGCCACCAGTGGTGGCAGGAGACCGTGCGGTCGGCGGTGAGCGGCGCGGGCTGCACGATGCCGGACAGCCGCGGGCTGGTGGTGATCTTGGCGGCGCCGTCACCGCCGTAGTGGCCGATGCGGTAGACGTCGACGCTGAACTCCTGGGGCGGGTCGACGGTGATGTGGAAGTCGATGGCGTCCCCGGGAGCGACCGCGCCGGTGGAGGTGAAGCCCTTGATCTGCCGGTGCACGTCGTCGGCCGCGCGGGGGCCGCCGGTGGGGCGGTGGCCGGGCCGCCGGCCGAGGACCCTGCCGGTGCCGCTCGCCCGGGCGGGGACCGGCTCCTGCTCCACGTACCAGGGGACGACCTGGCCGGTGTCGCTGAAGTACGTCTCACCGCCGCGCAGCCAGGGGACCGGACCTTGCCCGAAGGGGTCCGTCACGGCGTGCGCGAACGCTCCCGACTCCCAGCGGCGTACGTGCTGCGACCCCATGGGTCGTTCCCCTCCCTCTTGCCCCCGTGTCGTGGTGGGTTGTGCGGTCGTGGTGGGCGGTCCGGTGCGGTGTGGGCTTGGTCTGCGGTGTGTCGTCTGCGGTCTGTGATCTGAGGTCTGCGGTCTGCGGGTCTGTGGTCTGCGGGTGGTGCCGTCTCCGGTTGCCGGGGTGGGTGCGGGTCTGGGGCGGGTGCGGTGGGTGGCGCGGAGGTGCGGGCCGGCGGTGGCGACGCGGTCGGGTCGCCGGGCGGACGCCGCCGCCGTATGCCGGGCGCCCCTGCCCTGACGGCCACCGGTTTCCAGCACATCACATTTCGCACGCGCGCTGTCACTGTTCGTTGTGAACCAATGAAAGTGGAACTACTTCCTCCGCTCGGGGAACCGCTCGCCGTCAGACCAGTCGCACCGGTTTTTCCGGGCGTATGCCGAGGTCGGCGAGCCAGGCCCGCAGCGGGGCCGGGTCGCCGCTCTCCACCAGGGTGTGCACGCGGGGGGCGAGATCGGACGCGCGTTCCCCGCCGACCAGGAGGACCGGGCCGTCCAGCCAGTCGAGTCCCGGTGCGGCACCGGCGGTGTCCATCGCCGCGCAGCAGACCATCGCCGTGATGTGGTCGGCGAGGAGGTCGCGGGCGGCGCGCGGCGGCTGGAGCGGGAACAGGGGCAGCGGGTGGTCGTCCCAGAGGGCGGTGTCGGGGCCGGGCGGGACGGCGGGCAGAGGGCCCGCGGTCACGGGCCGCTGGGTCTTCGCCTCCTCGCGGGCCAGTTGGGCGCTGAGCCGTGCCGCGAGGGCGGCGCTGCGGGCCGTGGTGCCGGAGAACTCCTCGTCCTCGGGGACGGGCGGGTCCTCCGGGGCGTGCGCGTCCTCGGGAGCGGGTGCGTACTCCGGGGCGGGTGCGTCCCCGAGGGCGTGCTCGGTCTCGGGTACGGGCGGCGGGTGCCCGCCGGCGAGGGGCGGGGGTCCGCCTGGCGCCGGGGCCTTGGTCTCACCGGCCGGGGCTCCGCCGGGCCTGCCTCTTTAAAACATTTCCGAGCC
>NZ_WYCT01000208.1 GCF_011008945.1 Streptomyces harenosi | reverse complement strand
GGGCGGGCCGGGTGACGTACCGGCCGACCGGGCGGCCCGCCACGCGCAGCACGAGGGAGTCGGTGCCGGTCATCGGGTGCTCACCTCCTCGGACGCGGCGGCCGGGACCGCCCACGGGGCGCCCAGCTCGGAGTAGAGGGCGAGGCTGTCGGCGGCGGCGGCCACGAGCGCGTCGACGCCGGGGACGACGCGGCGGCTCTCGCCGGGGACGCGGTGCCAGGCGGTCCGGGGCAGCGCGGCCGGGTCGGGGGCCCGCCGGATCGCCTCCACGACCCGCATGAAGGCCCCCGTGGCCGCCGGGGGGACGAGCAGGGCGGCGCCGGTGGTCAGATGGGCGACGAGGTTCTCCAGCAGGTCGGTCCGGCCGTGCGCGTACTCCTCGGGGCCGTGCCCGGCGCGCTGGAGCAGCACCCGGTCCTGCTTGTACCAGAAGGTGATCCGGCCGCTGCTGCCGTGCACCACCACGTACGGGTCGTCCGGCCGTTCGGCGCACAGCGTCGCGGCGACGGTGACCCGGTGGCCGCGCGCGGTGGTGATCCGCACGCAGGAGGTGTCGTCGGCCTCGATGTCGTTGGCGTGCAGCAGCTCGGTCTCGATGCCGGTGACGTCGTCGGCGCCGGTGGTGCCGCCGAGGGCGAGCGCGGTGGCGACGGCGTGCGCCAGGGGGTTGGTCAGCGCCCCGTCGATCACGTCGGCGCCGTTCAGCCGGCGCCGGCCCGCCCAGGGCGCGCGCCGGAAGTAGGACTCCTCGCGGGCCCAGGCCCCGGCCCCGCCGATGCCCGTGAGCTCGCCGATGGCGCCGTCGGCGATCAGTTCGCGGACGGCCGGCACGGCGTGCGAGCCCAGCGACTGGAAGCCGATCTGGCAGGCGACGCCCGCCTCGGCGATCCCGTCGGCCATGCGGCGGAACTCGGCGTACGACGGCGCGGGGGGCTTCTCCAGCAGCAGGTGCACCCCCCGCGCGGCGGCGGTGAGCGCGAGGTCGGCGTGGGTCGGGATCGGTGTGCAGATCACGGCGATCCGGGCGCCGGTGGAGTCGAGCAGGGCGCCGAGGTCGGCGGACTGCTCGGGCAGCTCGCCGCCGAACTCCTCCTCGGTCAGCGGGGTGATCTCGCAGACACCGGCCAGCCGTACCAGGCCCGCCTGCTGGAGCCGTCGGATGTTGGCGACGTGCCAGCGGCCGTGGCCGCGGGCGCCCGCGAGGACGACGGGCACGGGTACGCTCAGCGGACCGCTCTCCGGGCCGGTCATCGCACCCTCCCCGCGCCCGCGCCGCGCGCCACCGCCCGGTCGGCCGCCGCAGCGCTGTCGACCGGTCCGTGCAGGGCGGGGCTCCAGCCGACGTCCGGGCCCAGGTCGCGTTCGCTGCCCGAGTTGTAGGCGTTGTGGATCGCCAGCAGGTCGACCGGATAGCCGTTGAAGAGGGTGCCCGAGGCGTGCAGGGCGGTGCCGTTCCAGCTCTTGACCAGGTCGGCGGCCTCGACGTGGGCGGGGGTGGTGAAGGCGTTGTTCTCCGCGTGGATGCGCGACTCGGTGGAGACACCGATGGAGTAGCGGTACTCGTGGGCGTCGTCCGGGACGACGTACCGGTTGTTGTAGAGGTGCACCTGGCCGAAGCGGACGCGCGGGGCGCGCTGGACGACGGAGGCGAACTCGTTGTGGTGCAGGGTGACGCGCAGCCGGCCCCGGTCGCCGGTCACCGAGTCCCCGTTGCCGATGAGCATGGCCTTGTCGTGGTCGGCGAACCGGCTCCAGGAGACGGTGACGAGGTCGGAGCCGTTGGTGATGTCGAGCAGGCCGTCGTGGCGCAGGTAGTTGCGGGCGTAGTAGGCGGGTTCCCTCTCGTCCGGGTGCCCCTTGTCGGAGGCGGTGACGTGGTCGATCCAGACGTGGGTGGCGTTGTTGAGCCAGAGGGTGTCGTAGGCGGCCTTCCAGTCGCCGAGGCCGCCGGTGTTGGGCTGCCAGACGGGGAAGCAGTCGTAGGCGTCGCGCAGTTCGAGGTTGCGGACGATGACGTTGTCCGCGTTCTTGACCTGGAGGCCGGCACCCTTGAGGACGGCGTCGTCGCCGAGGCCGACGATGGTGGTGTGGGAGCCGACGGGCAGGACGACCCGCTCGGCCTGGCGGGCGGCGGACGCCTGGCGGGCCTCCTCCTGGGGGCCGGCGGGCTTGGCGGCGCCCCAGGTGCGGGGGTCGTAGGCGGCCAGGTACTTCTTCGGGCTGTAGCCGCCGGTGGCGTAGTCGGCGCAGTCCAGGCGGCGGCCGGAGTCGTCGGTGTTGACGTCGATCGTCCCGGCGATCTTGATGATCTTCGGGGTGTCGCTGCCGCCGTCCAGGGCGCGGACCAGCCCCGCCCGGTCCCGCACCGTGAAGACGTGGGCCTCGTCGGCGGCGGCGCCGCCGGTGGTGCCGCCCTCGGCCGCCGCCCAGCCGTCGTAGGGGGCCAGGGTGTCGCGGCCGGGGTCGCGTCCGGTGCCGCGGGCGTCCTCGGCGTGGGCGGGGACGCACAGCAGGCCCAGCAGGCCGAGGGCCGCGGCGCAGTGCCTGAGCCTCATCCCTTCACCGCCCCCGCGCTGAAGCCGGTGATCAGCCACTTCTGGATGAAGGCGAAGACGATCACCACGGGCACCGCCGCGATGATGCCGCCGGCCGCCAGGGCGCCCAGGTCGACGCTGTCCGCGCTCATCAGGGTGTTCAGGCCCACCGGGATGGTCTGCTTGTCCTGGTTGTTGAGGAACATCAGGGCGAACAGGAAGTGGTTCCAGGAGTGGACGAAGGCGAAGGAGCCGACGGCGATCAGGCCCGGCCGCAGCAGCGGCAGCACGATGACCCGGAACGCCCGGAACCGGCCGCATCCGTCGACCCAGGCCGCCTCCTCCAGGGAGTACGGCACGTTCTTGATGAAGTTGCTGATCAGGATCATCGACAGCGGCAGCTGGAAGACCGTCTCGGCGATGATGACGCTGCCCAGCGAGTTGATCATCTGGAGCCCGGCGAAGATCTCGAACAGCGGCACCAGCAGCAGCGCGCCCGGCACGAACTGGGAGCAGAGCAGGCCCAGCATGAAGGCCCGCTTGATCTTGAAGTCGAACCGGGCCAGGGCGTAGCCGCCGGCCAGCGCGACGACCGTGGTCATCACCAGGGTCGCCAGGCCCACCAGGACGCTGTTGCCGAAGTAGGTGCCGAAGCTGCGCTCGGTCCACACCTTCTCGAAGTGCTCGAACGTCATCGGCCAGGGCACGAGCGAGGTGGAACCGGCCGGGCGCAGGGCGAACAGCAGGATCCAGTAGAAGGGGATGAGCGTGAAGAGCAGGTAGATGCCGAGCGGCAGGTAGATCTGCCAGCGCGGGACCTCGTCCCAGGCGCGGTGCCGCTTGGCCGGGCGCGGCGGTTCGGGGACGGCCGCGACGGGGGCGGGCGCCACCTGGGTGGCCTCCTTGGTGATCACTTGTTCTCGCCTCCGAACTTGCTCAGCCGCAGATAGACGATCGAGCAGAAGAGCAGGATCACGAACGCGACCGTGGTCAGGGCCGACGCGTAGCCGAAGTCGTGGGCGTCGATGCTGGTGTTGGCGATGTACAGCGGCAGCGTCGTCGTCTCGCCCGCGGGTCCGCCCCCGGTGAGGGTGTAGAGCAGGTCGACGTTGTTGAACTCCCACACCGCGCGCAGCAGCGTGGACAGGATGATGGCGTCCTTCAGATGGGGCAGCGTGATGTGCCAGAACTGCTGGAAGCGGCTGGCCCCGTCGACCTCGGCGGCCTCGTACAGGTCCTTGGAGACGGACTGGAGGTCGGCGAGGATGAGGATGGCGAAGAAGGGGACGCCGCGCCACAGGTCGGCGACGACCGCCGCCGAGAAGACGGTGGAGGTGTCCGACAGCCAGCTCGTGCCGTAGGAGCCGATGCCCAGGTCCGCGAGGTAGCGGCTGACACCGGTCTGGGAGTTGTAGAGCAGCACCCAGATCGCGGAGGTGAGGACGCCCGAGACCGCCCACGGGGAGAAGACCAGGGCGCGGCCGATGGCCCGGCCCACGAAGGTCTGGTTGACGATGAGGGCCAGCGCGAGCCCGAAGAGCAGCTGCAGGCCGACTTCGACGAAGACCCACTTGGCGCTGAAGACGAGGGTGCCCCAGAACTGCGGGTCCTCGGTGAAGATGTGGACGAAGTTGTCGAAGCCCGCGTACCCGTTCCGCCAGGGCTTGGTGGGGTTGTACTCCTGCAGGCTGTAGTAGAAGACGCTGATGACCGGGTAGGCGATGAAGCCCAGCATCAGCAGGGCTGCCGGCGCGATCAGCAGGTAGGGCAGCCTGCGCGGCGTGGCGGAGGCACGGCGCCGCCTCGGTGGCGCGGGCGGTTTCGCCACGGCTGCGGCTTGGGCCATGACTGTTCTCCGTTCTCGTGCGTCGTGCGGTACGTGCGGTGAGCGGCTTCCCGGGGCGTTTCCCGGGTGCTCCCGGGGCGCGCCCCGGACGGGAAGCGCTTTCTATACGGTGTGCGGCAGTCCGGCCGCCGGGCGGCGGCCGGAACGAGGGTGCGGGTTCAGCCCGCGTAGGGGTCCTGTACGGTGCCCGGCCGGGCGAGGAACTCGAAGTCGCAGCCCGTGTCGGCCTGGGTGATCTGGTCGAGGTAGAGGGCGCCGTAGCCGCGCTCGTAGGGCACCGGCGGCGGCGTCCAGGCGGCGCGGCGCCGCTCCAGTTCCGCGTCGTCGACGTGGAGGTGCAGGGTGCGCGCCTCGACGTCGAGGGTGATCAGGTCACCGCTGCGGACGAGCGCCAGCGGCCCGCCGACGTACGACTCCGGTGCCACGTGCAGGACGCAGGCGCCGTAACTGGTGCCGCTCATCCGGGCGTCGGAGATCCGCACCATGTCCCGCACCCCCTGCTTCAGGAGGTGGTCGGGCAGGGGCAGCATCCCGTACTCGGGCATGCCCGGGCCGCCCTTGGGACCGGCGTTGCGCAGCACCAGCACGCTGTCGGCGGTGATGTTCAGGGACGGGTCGTTGATGGTGCGCTGCATCGTCCTGTAGTCGTCGAAGACGACGGCCGGGCCGGTGTGCTTGAGCAGGTGCGGCTCGGCGGCGATGTGCTTGATCACGGCGCCGTCCGGGCACAGGTTGCCGCGCAGGACGGCGACCCCGCCCTCCTGGGCGACCGGGTTGTCCCGGGGCCGGATGACGTCGTCGTCGTGGACCAGGGCGCCGGCCAGCTGCTCGCGCATCGTGTCGTGGCAGACGGTGGGCCGCTCCAGGTGGAGCAGATCCGGGATGCGGGAGAGGAACCCGGGCAGGCCGCCGGCGAAGTGGAAGTCCTCCATGAGGTACTTCTGTCCGCCCGGCCGGACGTTGGCCAGCACCGGGACCCGGCGGGCGAGGCGGTCGAAGTCGTCGAGGGTCAGGGTGACGCCCGCGCGGCCGGCCATGGCGATCAGGTGGATCACGGCGTTGGTGGAGCCGCCGAGGCCGAGCACGGTGGTGACCGCGTCCTCGAAGGCGTCCCGGGTGAGGATCTGCGACAGCCTGCGGTCCCGGTGGACCAGGCCGACGGCGGTCATCCCGGCCCGCGCGGCCATCCGGTCGTGCCCGGAGTCGACGGCCGGGATGCTGGAGGCGCCGGGCACGGTCACCCCGAGCGCCTCGGCGGCGGCGGTCAGCGTGGAGGCCGTGCCCATCGTCATGCAGTGGCCGGGCGAGCGGGCCAGGCCGCTCTCCAGCTCCTGCATCTCGCAGTCGCCGATGAGGCCGGCCCGCTTGTCGTCCCAGTACTTCCACATGTCGGTGCCGGAGCCGAGGGTCTCGCCCCGCCAGTGCCCCGGCAGCATCGGTCCGGCCGGGACGAAGACGGTGGGCAGGTCGACGGAGGCGGCGCCCATCAGCAGGGCGGGCGTGGACTTGTCGCAGCCGCCCATCAGGACGGCCCCGTCGACCGGGTAGGACCGCAGCAGCTCCTCGGTCTCCATCGCGAGCATGTTGCGGTAGAGCATCGGAGTCGGCTTCTGGAAGGTCTCGCTGAGCGTGGAGACCGGGAACTCCAGGGGGAAGCCGCCCGCCTGCCACACGCCGCGCTTGACCGCCTGGGCGCGGTCGCGCAGGTGGACGTGGCAGGGGTTGATGTCCGACCAGGTGTTGAGGATCGCGATGACCGGCTTGCCCAGGTGCTCCTCGGGCAGGTAGCCGAGCTGGCGGGTGCGGGCCCGGTGGCTGAACGAGCGCAGGCCGTCGGTGCCGTACCACTGGTGGCTTCTGAGCTGCTCGGGGGGCTTCCTGCCGGTCATGTCGTTGGTGCCGTTGGTGCCGTTCGTGTCGGTCATATGGACCACCCGGCGACGATGGCGGCGACCTCCGCGCGCTCGCTCTCCGGCAGCGGCCGGCTCGGGGGGCGGACCTCCCGGCGGCACAGTCCGAGCGAGGCGAGGGCCTCCTTGACGACGGTGACGTTGTTGGCGGAGCCGTTCGCTGCGCGCAGCTCCTCGAAGCGGCGGATCTGCTCCCAGACCTTCATGGCGGCCGGGTAGTCGCCCGCGCGCAGCGCCGAGAGCATGTCCAGCGAGACGGCCGGGGCGACGTTCACCAGCCCGGAGGTGAAGCCGGTGGCGCCCGCGGAGAAGTACGAGGGGGCGTACGGCTCGGCGAGCCCGGCCACCCACACGAACCGGTCCAGCCCGGCGTCGCGGGCGAAGGCGGCGAACCTGGCGGCGTCCGGGACGGCGTACTTCACGCCGATGACGTTGGGGCAGGCGTCGGCGAGTTCGGCCAGGCGGGCGCCGGTGAGCTGCGCGTTGCGGACGTAGGGCACGACGCCCAGCTCGGGCACGGCCTCGGCGATGGCGCGGTGGTAGTCGACCCAGCCGGCCTGGGAGACGTACGGGTGGGCGGGCTGGTGCACCATCACCATCTGGGCGCCCAGCTCGCGGGCGTGCCGGGCGGAGCCGATCGCGGTCGGCACGTCGTGGCCGACGCCGACCAGGATCGCCGCCCGGCCGCCCGCCTCCTCCACGGTCAGCTCGGTCACCAGGCGGCGCTCGGCGGGGGTGAGGGCGTAGAACTCGCCGGTGTTGCCGTTGGGGGTGAGCGTGGTGATGCCGGCGTCGAGGAGACGGCGCAGCAGGGCCCGGTGGGTGGCGGAGTCGACGGAGCCGTCCTCGGCGAACGGGGTCACCGGGATCGCCACCACGTCGGCCAGGGCCGCCCGCTGGCTCTCGAACGTCGTTGTCATGCCTGACCGTCCTCTTCCTGTGCCGCGGGCCCCGACTCGGGGAAGGCCCGCTCGACGAACGACGCGATGTGCGCGTACAGGGCCCGGGCAGCGCCGTCCGCGTCACCGGCGAGGGCGAGCCGCAGGATCTCCCGGTGCTCGTCCGCCTCCCGCTCCCAGGAGGGGTCGGCGGCCCAGGCGACGGCGGAGACGAGGGCCGCCTGGTCGCGGACCTCGTCGAGCATCCGGCCGAGCAGCGGATTGCCGCACGGCAGGTACAGAGCGCGGTGGAACTCGCGGTTGGCGAGCGACCGTTCGGCGGTGTCACCGGCCTCGTCGGCCCGGGTGAGCGCCTGGCGGGCGGCGTCCAGGGAGGCCCCGCGCCGCACGGCGCGCTTGAGCGCCTCGGGCTCCAGCAGGAGCCGCACGTCGTAGACCTCGCGCGCCATGTCCGCGTCCACCATGCGCACCGTGACGCCCTTGTACTGGCTCATCACGACCAGGCCGGTGCCGGCCAGGGTCTTGAGCGCCTCGCGCACCGGAGTCTTGGACACCCCGAACTGTGCGGCGAGTTCGGTCTCGACCAGGGCCTGACCCGGCGTCAACCGCCCGGTGAGGATGCGGCGTTTGATCTCCTCCAGCACGTACTGCGTGCGGGAGGGGATCGGCGTGGGGACAGAGGTCATGCGCGCCTCTCGGGTCTCGCGTCTCGAACGGACCCCGTGTCGGGACTCGTGTCGGAACTGTGCCGGGGACTCGTGCGGAACTCGTGCTCGTCGTGCCGGATCCCGGGAACCGGGTGGGATCTCGTGTATCGGATCTCGCGTATCGCGTCTCATATATGACGTACGAAGTACGACGCGTTGAAGGTAGGAGCGGCTCTGTGTTTCGTCAATGCTTCCGGCAGAGGAAGTTGAGGTTGCCCCCTGCCGAGAGCCTCGTTCCGGCGCGGGGCGCACGGGCCGCGCGGGCGGCGCCCCCGGCCCCCTCGGACGCGGGGTGAACCCGTTCGCCTTCGCGATGCATGTCGGCGCCGGATTCCGTGTCGCGGCAGGTGGACGCGGGGGGCCGCTGCGGTCAGGCTCGTCCGGCCCGGTCGCGGAGGTGTGCCGCCGCAACGCCGTGAAGGTTCCCGGTCCCTGTTTCCCGCGCGTTCCCGGCGCCCCGGCGCCCGGTCGCGGGGCGTCGCGCGCCCCGGGGCGTCTTTTCCGTTCCCGGGCGCTCGTTCACGCGCGGGCGGGCGCCGCGCCCAGCCGGCGGCACCGTCCGGCGCGCTCCGCCGCCACGCCGTCTCCCGCCGCGCGTTCGGCCGGGTGGTGCGGCGCGTCCGTGACGGCGCCGGCGGCCGGGCCGCCGCCGAGGAACGCCCCGGTCGCCTCCTCCACCCGCGCCCTCGGTCGCCGCCCGTCGACGTCCTGGTGGGGCCGGCCGGGCGGGACGGGCTCCCCGGACGCGGTGGGCTGCGCTGCGGCCGCTGGTGGCGGACGTGCCGCCGGCCGGAGGTGTTCACCGCCGCGGAGACCAGGGCGTCCTCCGGCAGGCCGCGCAGCCGGCCGGCCCGGCCACGTACCGGCCGGTCACTTCCCAGGCGTCGGGGAGGAGCAGCACCCACCGGTACGGCCCGCGGAGCCGGTACCGCCCGCAGAGCCGGTACCGGTTCCGTGACGAACGCCCGGCTCACCCCGGCCGCGTCTCCCGGGCGGGCCCGGCGGCCCCTGGTCGGCTCCGGCCCGTCCACCGCCCGGTGGGCCCTGCCCGGCCATGGTGCCGCCCCGGCGCCCCGGCGGCCGGGGCGCCGGAGACCCGGCCGCTCCCGGACGCGGGGCGGCGTGCTCGCGTCCCCGTGGCCGGTGCGACGACTTGGGGGGCGGGTGCCGAGGGGGCCGCCGCCGGTTCAGCGTGCGGCGAGCGCCTCCCGTACCGCCTCCAGGTCGGCGTCCGAGGCCAGCCCGGCGTGGTACAGCCGCAGCTCGCCGGCGCCGAGCCGGCGGGCCTCGGCCATGTCGGCCGCGAGCGTGCCCGGGCTGCCGCCCATGCCGGAGACGACGGTGAGGTTGGCGGCGAGCACGGCGTCCGCCCGGCCCTGCCGGGCGAAGGGCTCCAGCAGGCCGGGGCCGCCCGTGCAGGGCACGACGACCCCGTCCGCGACGGACAGGATGTGCGCGGGGTCGACCCCGGCGTTGGCGCCGCAGTGGTACGACACCGGGTCCGCGTGCAGCAGCACCTGGAAGCCGTCGGGCGCGGCGGCGCGGACGGCGGCGACGGCCGCCTCCTGGAGGGTGCGGGCGGTACCGTCCCGCCACGCGCGCGTGGCGTTCGCCCGGGCCTCGCCGAGCAGCTTCTCCACGCCCGCCCAGCCCCCGTCCGAGGGCGCTCCGCGCCACACCGGCTCCAGCGCGGCGCGCACGGCCGCCGCGAGCTCGCCGGCGTCCAGGCCCTGTTCGCCGTAGCCGTCCCGGCAGGCCGGGCAGAAGCACAGCGACATCAGGTACTGCCCGGCGTCGCCGAGGCCGACGCCGCCGGTCTTGTCGTGGGCGTGCAGATGGGCCAGCCCGTACCAGCCGAGGGACTCCAGCTCCGTGCCGCGCGCCCCGGGCCGTACCGCCGCCTCGGCGGCCAGGTCGACGAGGTACGCGCGCGTGGCGGGCTGCGCGATGCACGGCGCCCACGGGTAGCGGTCGCCGTAGGCGTTGACGACGGAGGTCCCAGGGTGCTCCGCGCCCAGGCGGGAGCTGTGCGCGAGCACGACCCAGGTGTGCACCTCCAGCCCGGCGGCGGCGAGCGCGTCCGCCGCCTCGCCGTAGGCGTCCCCGGGGGCCCAGTCGCCCGCCGCGTACGGCCGCAGGGGGCGCCCCTCCCACCGGCCGCCGGGGGGGTAGAGCACGGCGGCGTACTCGGCGGTGACGATCCGGTGCCGGGGGTGGCGGGGGGTCAGCGCGCGCGTGGAGTGGTACGCGGCGGCGAGGGTCGCCTGCTCCACGCCGAGGGAGGCGAGCCGCGCGGGGGCCTCCGGGTCGCCGTTGACGTCCCAGGGGTAGACGAACGCCGAAGCCTTCACCGGGCCTCCTCCAGCAGCGCGTACCCGCGCTCGATCACCTGGGCGAGCTGCTTGACGTGCTCCTCGGCGGGTTCGTGCAGCGGCGGGCGCACCTCCCCCACGTCCAGCCCGCGCAGCCGCACCCCGGCCTTGACCAGGGAGACGGCGTAACCGGGGCCCTGGGCGCGCAGGTCGCAGAAGGGCCCGTAGAAGCCGTCCAGGAGCCGGCGCACGGTGGCGCCGTCGCCGGTGTCCAGCGCCCGGTGGAAGGCGAGGGCGATCTCGGGGGCGAAGCAGAACACGGCGGAGGAGTAGAGCGTGACGCCGAGGGAGCGGTAGGCGAGCTGGGTCTGCTCGGCGGTCGGCAGCCCGTTGAAGTACAGGAAGTCACCGGGGGCCTCGCTGCGGACGGCGCTGACGATCCGCTGCATCAGGCCGAGGTCGCCGACGCCGTCCTTCAGGCCGATGATCCCGTCCGTGCGGGCCAGCGCGGCGACGGTGCGGGGGGTGAACACCGCGTTGTCCCGCTGGTAGACGATCACCGGCAGCGGGGTCGCGGCGGCCACCTCCCGGTAGTGCCGCAGCAGTCCTTCCTGACCGGCCGCCACCAGGTACGGCGGCATGGCGAGCAGCCCGTCCGCACCGGCCGCCGCGGCGAGGCGCGCGTAGCGCACCGCCAGCGCGGTGCCGTACCCGGCGCCCGCGACGACCGGCACCCGGCCCTGCGCCGCCTCGACGGCCGCCCGGACGCACGCCTCGAACTCCTCGGGCACCAGCGCGTGGAACTCCCCGGTGCCGCAGCAGGCGAAGACGGCCGCGGCACCGGCCTCGACGCCGCGGCGCACATGGGTGCGGTAGACGTCGAGGTCGAGCGCGCCGCCCGGGCCGTACGCCGTGACGGGGAAGAACAGCGGCCCGGTGGGGACGGTGAGCCGGGCGGCGAGAGGGGCTGACGTCACGGGCTCTCCCAATCCATCGCTACGTTTTCTATATCTATGATCCATGTCCATATTTCTGAACGCCGCCACGCTAAGGGCCCGCAGCGGGCCGGTCAAGCGCACCGGTACCGTGACACAGCAGCCAACTTCCCCCTCCGGCCGGCCCCTTGACGTGACGTGCCCCCACTCCTTAGCGTGCCCACGGATATGAACGCCGTACGCCCATATGTACGGCCGCCGATGCAAGGAGACCGAGGATGCCCGCTCCCCGCACCGTTCTGCTCACCGGCGCCGCCGGTGGCCTCGGCACCCTGATGCGGGGCCTGCTCCCCGCCTACGGCTACGAACTGCGCCTGTTCGACGTGCGCCCGGTCGAGGGCGAGCCCGACGCGATCACGGCGGACCTCGCCGACCGGGACGCCGTGCGCGAGGCGGTGCGGGGCGTCGACGCGATCATCCACCTGGCGGGCATCTCCCTGGAAGCCCCGTTCGAGAAGATCCTCAAGGCGAACATCGAGGGCACGTACCACGTCTACGAGGCCGCCCGCGAGGAAGGGGTGCGCCGCGTCGTCTTCGCCTCCTCCAACCATGCCATCGGCTGCACCCCCCGCCCGCAGGGGGACGACCCGCTCATCCCCGTCGACACCCCGCGCCGCCCCGACACCTACTACGGCCTGTCGAAGTCCTTCGGCGAGGACCTCGCCCAGCTCTACTGGGACAGGCACGGCCTGGAGACCGTCTCGGTGCGCATCGGCTCCTGCTTCCCCGAGCCGACCAGCGTGCGCATGCTCTCCGTCTGGATGAGCCCCGCCGACGGCGCCCGCCTCTTCCACGCCGCCCTCACCGCCGAGAACGTCGGCCACACCGTGGTCTACGGCTCCTCCGCCAACACCCGGCTGTGGTGGGACCTGTCCTCCGCGCGGGCGCTCGGCTACGAGCCGCAGGACGACTCCGAGCAGTACGCCGAAAAGCTCGTCGCGGAACAGGGCGAGCTCGACCCGGACAACCCGGCCCACGCCTGCGTGGGCGGCCACTTCGTGACCGACCCGCCGATCTGGCCGTACTGAGCCGGCCCCCCGGGCCCTCCGCCGGCCCGCCCGGCCGCCCGCCGCGTCCGGCCGGTCCCCGTCCGGCCCGGCTCCCGGTCGGCCCGGCTCCCGGTCGGCGCCCGCCCGCCGAGGCGCGGCGGCCCGGCCGAACGGGTCCGGTAAGGGAACGGTAAAACGGGCTCATTCGTTACTCGTGGCATGACAGCTATGACCCCCGGCTCGAACATCCCCCTCCCCACCGCCCGTGTGACGGTGGACGTCGCCGCCCCGGTGCGGCTCGACGTATCGGGCCTGCTGCTCACCGCCGACGGCAAGGTGCGCTCCGACGACGATTTCATCTTCTACAACCAGCCCTCCGGCCCGGGCGTGACCTACCGCTCCGGCGGCGGCACCGCCCCGGACGCCATCACGATCGACACCGCCGCCCTCCCCCCGGGCATCGAGAAGATCGTCGTCACGGCCAGCCCGGACGCCCCCGGGCAGACCTTCCAGGGCATCGAGCCCACGGCCACCCTCCGCGACGCGGACGACCGCTCCGTCCTGGCCACGTTCACGCCGCCGCGCCTGGGCAGCGAGACGGCCCTGGTGGTCATGGAGATCTACCTGCGCAACGGGCAGTGGAAGGCCCGCGCGGTCGGCCAGGGGTACGCCAACGGCCTCGCGGGCATCGCCACCGACTTCGGCGTGACGGTGGAGGAACCGGCCGCCCCCGCCCAGCCGGCGGCGGGG
>NZ_WYCT01000207.1 GCF_011008945.1 Streptomyces harenosi | reverse complement strand
ACACTTCTAGCTTCGTCGGCAGCGTCAGATGTGTGTAAGAGACAGATTGGAGACGGCGCGGGCGGCCCTGCGCCGGCCCGGGGCCGATGCGGCGGTGAGGGCCGGCCGGACGCGTTGGCGATGGCCGGCCGGGTCGCGGCGGCGACGTCCGGCCGGGTCGCGGCGAGATGACCAGCCATGGGTCGCGGCAGCGATGGCCGACCGGGCCGCAGCGGCGATGACCGACCGGGCAACGGCAGCGGCGTCCGGCCGGGCCGCGGCAGCGATGACCAGCCGGACCACGGCAGCGTGACCGACCGGGCAACGGCAGCGACGTCCGGCCGGGCCGCGGCGCGGCGTCCGGCCGGGACCGGTGACAGCCGGGCCGGTTTACGCGGCCGCCGGGGGCCGGGCCTTCTCCACGGCCTGGCCGAACAGTGCCGCGGCCTCGGTGATCGCCCGGCCCAGCGCCTCGGGATCGGGGCGCAGTCCGCCCAGCAGCGCGTCGGTCTCGCCGAGACCGGCCCGCTCCACCATCCCCTTCTCGTTGGTGACCCACTCCCCCCGCCCCGCGAGCACCGCGTGCGCCGTCTGCGTGGCGGCGAGCGCGATCGCGCCGGCGACCTGGGTGAGGGCGCCCTTGGGGGCGTGGCCGGCCCCGGCGTAGGCGAGGGTGGCGTCGGCCATGCCGTACCAGCGCTCGCAGGCGGTCCGGCGCAGCGGCTCCGGATAGGCCGGGCGGGGCAGGGTGCCCCGCAGCACCTTGTTGACCGCCAGTTCCGCGACGACCAGATAGGTGGGGATGCCGGCCAGGTGGAACATCAGCGGTTCGACACCGAACCGCCCGGCCTCCGCCTCGGCCAGCCGGTACTCGATGTCGTCGAGGTCCCGGTAGTGGACGTCGACGCGCCGCCCGTCGATGGTCAGCCAGGCTCCGCCGTTGAAGACACCGCCGCCCCAGCCGCCGATCTCGCCGACCTCGCCCTCCCAGCCGGCGGCCCGCAGGTCGGCGGGGTCGAAGGCGCCCCGGTAGTAGATCGCCAGGTCCCAGTCGCTGTCGGGGCGGTGGGAGCCCTGGGCGCGGGAGCCGCCGAGGGCCACGGCCCGGACGCCGGGGAGGGCGGCGAGACGGTCGGCGGTGGTCTCCAGGAAGGCCGTGTCCGTGGGGCGGGCGGCGTCGGCGGGGCCCTCGGGGGAGGACATCGCTCGGCTCCTTCCGGTCGGAGTGCGGTGGCCGGCGCCAGCGTATGCGGGTCGCGGTCGCGCTGCGAGGGATTATCCCGGGCGGCTCCTTCGTCCGGGGCGGATGGCATGGCGGTGGGGTGCCGGGCGGAGGACCGGGCGCCGGACGAGCTCCGGCGGGGCGATTGTCAGTGGCGCGCGCTATCAAGGAATCGTCACGCAGTGTTACGACGGGGGCAGTGATGACGGAGCGGCGGCGTACGCACCTCTCGGTGGCGGGCTTGCGGGCGCGGGGCTGGACGCCCCGGATGGTGCGGCGGTTTCTCGGCGAGCCCGATCTGCTGCGCCCCCATCCGTCGGTCCGGTCGGCTCCGCCGCTGCGCCTGTACGCCGTCGAGCGGGTCGTGGCCGCCGAGCGCGGCGAGGCGTTCCGTGCCGTGGCGGCGGCCGCGGCCCGCCGCTCCGCCCGGACGCGGACGGCCGTGCGGCGCGGACGGCGCGAGCCCCCGGGGCGGTGGCCGGCCGGGGAAAAGCCGGTTGGCACCGCGGGAGGAACGGCGGACGATCAGCACGTCGTCCACCGCCCGCCCGAGGAGTTCCCGTGATCCAGCGCGTCACCGTCCCCGGTCTCTTCCCGCCGCCCGCCTACTCCCACGCCTGCGTCGTCGAGGCCGGGACCACGCTCGCGTTCCTGGCCGGATCGGTGCCTCTCGATTCCGGCGGGAAGCTGGTCGGCGAGGGCGATCCGGTCCGGCAGGCGGAGCAGGTGATCGCCAACCTCGGCGCGCAGCTGCGCGCCGTCGGCAGCGACCCGTCGCAGGTGGTGCGGACGGAGGTGTACGTCGTGAGCAGCGACCCCGCGACCCTGTCCGCCGTCTGGGAGGTGGTCACGGCGTCCGGGCTGAGCACCGGCCCGCACGCGTCGACGCTGATCGGGGTGGCCTGCCTGGGATACCCGGGACAGCTGGTGGAGATCACCGCCACGGCCGTCGTGCCGGAGGGAGCCCGGCCGTGAGGCGCCCGGGACCGGGTCGTGCCCCCGCACCGGGACGCCTGCGCCGCGCCGCACCGGCCGCACCGGCGGTCCGGCGGGACGCGGGCCCCGGCCGCGACCCGGGCCGCACCCGCCGTCCGGCGCGGGTGGGGCCCGGCCCGCTCACCGGACCGGGCCGGACGGCACCCCCGGGACCGTTCCCGTCACCGGCCCGGGCCGCCCCGCGCCCCGGGCCCGGCCTCGCTCACCGGACGGGACCCGTCCCGTCGCCCCGGGCACGGGGCGGCAGGCCCGCCGCGTCGGCGGCCGTGCGCAGGACCTCCCGCAGCATCGCGGGCGTGAGCCTGCCGGTGAACGTGTTGCGCTGGCTGACGTGGAAGCATCCGAAGAGGTCGAGCCCGTCCAGCGGCACCCGGGTGCCGTGGCCGAAGGCCGGCCTCGGCCTGGGCACGCTCCACCCGGCCTCGGCGAACGCGGGCAGCGCGGCCTGCCAGCCGAAGGCGCCGAGCACGACCACGGCGCGCAGGGTGGGCCGCAGCAGCCTGAGCTCCTGGACCAGCCAGGGGCGGCAGGTGTCCCGCTCCTCTGGGGTGGGCTTGTTCGCCGGCGGGGCGCAGTGCACCGGCGAGGTGACGCGTACGCCGTACAGCTCCAGGCCGTCGTCGGCGGTGACGGCGGTGGGCTGCGAGGCGAGCCCCACGTCGTACAGCGCCTCGTACAGCACGTCACCGGAGCGGTCGCCGGTGAACATCCGGCCGGTGCGGTTCCCGCCGTGCGCGGCCGGGGCGAGGCCGACGATCAGCAGCCGGGCGTCGGGCGGCCCGAAACCCGGGACCGGCCGGCCCCAGTACGTCCAGTCGGCGAAGGCGGCCCGCTTGGTGCGCGCCACCTCCTCCCGCCAGGCGATCAGCCGCGGGCAGGCCCGGCACTGCGCGATCCGTTCGTCGAGTACCGGCAGGCCGCTGGTGTCCATGCGTCCACCGTAAGACCCGGCCCGCCCGGCCCGGCGGGCCGGGTCGTCCGCGGTGCGGGCCGCCCGGCCGCCGGCGGGCCGGCGGGCGGGGCCGGGCGGCTAAGGTCGAGGGCATGGCTTCCGAGCGTGACGAGGACGAGTACGGCGGGCACGGGCACGGCGGGACGAGCGGCGCACGGACCTCCCCCGCGGCACAGGCGGATGAGCGGGCCGGGGCCGGAGGCGACGGCGCCCCGGAGGCCGGCCACGGGCCCGGCGGGGACGGCACCGCCCGGCCCGGACACCAGGGCGGACAGGACGGCGGCGAGGAGCCCGGGACGGCCCCTGGCACCGGCGCGGCCCCGTCCGACGCCCAGGCGAAGACCGCCGCCGCGATCGCCGCCGCCGAGGCGGCCGGGCCGCGCAGCGGTGAGAACGTCCGCATCGACAGCTGGATCTGGGCCGTACGGCTGGTCAAGACCCGGTCGATCGGCGCCACCGCCTGCCGCGGCGGCCATGTGCGCGTCAACGGTGAGCGGGTGAAACCGGCGTACTCCGTGCGCGTCGGCGACGAGGTGCGCGTGCGGCAGGACGGCCGGGAGCGGGTCGTCGTCGTCACCCGGCTGATCCGCAAGCGGGTGGGCGCCCCGGTGGCCGCCCAGTGCTACATCGACAACTCTCCGCCGCCGCCCCCGCGCGAGGCCGTCGCCCCGGCGGGCATCCGCGACCGCGGCGCGGGACGCCCCACCAAGCGGGAGCGCCGTGAGCTGGAACGCCTGCGGGGCCTGCGGGGAACGGGAGGCCGCCCCGAAGCACGCTGACGGCGCCGCGCTCCCGGGCCGCGCCCGGGCGCCGGTGGCCGCTCGCTCACCGGCGCCCGCCGTGCATGCGGAACGACGCGCGCACCACCGCGCCGAACCGCTCGCCGGGACCGAGGCCCTCGTCCGGGCCGCACGCCGTCCGCGCCCCGCGGACGCGCCCGAGCATCTCGGCGGACCCGTCCGCGGCCGGGTCCGCGCGTCCCCGCTCCGGCGGGGAGTGAGCGGGGCACCCGGCCCACGCCGCGGCCGAGTTCCCCCTCCCGCCCCTGCCCGCCCGGCCCGGTGACGGCCGGTCTGCCTGCGGGGCCGCTCGGGGGGCCTCGCCCCCCTGGAGAACATCCCGGACGAGGAGTACGTTTCGTCAGGAGTGGTGAGAGCCGATGCGTACGGGCAGTGAACCGGTGACCGCGCGCAGTGCGCTGCGGGCGCGCTTGTGGCTGTGCGCGTGGGGCGTGGTCTGGACGGTCTTCGGCACCGTGGCGTTCGTCCTCGTCGGACGCCCCGGCTGGGCGGCGGCCTGCGGTGCGCTGTGGCTGGTCATCACGGTCGACCTGCTCCTGGTCGTCCGGCACCTCCGCCAGGGGCCGCACTGGCAGCCGGGCCGGGACGTCCCGCCGTACCGGCCGCCGCACGGCCCGCCCTGAGCCGCGCGTGCGTCCGGCGCCCCGGTCGCTCAGGCGTCGAAGTCGGCCCGTTGCAGGTACTGCGGGTTGGGGTCGAGGGCCGCCGCCAGGCGGAAGTGGCGCCTGGCCTGGACCGGCCGCCCCTGTCGTTCGTAGGTGCGGGCCAGGGCGAAGTGCGCGAAGGCGTTGTCCGGCTCGCGCTCCAGCACGATGGTGAATTCCAGTTCGGCGGGCCGCAGTTGTGCCGCCGCGAAGAAGGCACGCGCGCGCAGCAGCCGGGCCGCGGTGTTCTCGGGGTGCTCGGCGATGACCTGGTCGAGCAGCTTCACCGCGCCCCGCGGATCCCGCGCCTCGAGGAGTTGCTCTGCGGCACGGAAGTCGATGACGTGCGTTTCCGGAGTACGTCCGGTGGATCCACTGGTCTCGGGCACGGCACAGTCCTTCCCTCGCTGGGAGGGTTCAACGCCCGTGCGGGGGCGGCTATTCCTGCGGGGGCCGGGGCGTGCGGGCGGACGCCTGCGCCCTGCGGGTCAGCTCGGCCCACACCTCCTTCACCCGGCGCCGCAGCTCCTCCAGCGGTACGTCGTTGTCGATGACGATGTCGGCGATCGCCCGGCGCTGCTCGCGGGTGGCCTGGGCGGCCATGCGCGCGCGGGCGTCCCCCTCGGTCATGCCGCGCAGGCGCACCAGCCGGCCGAGCTGGGTGGCGGGGTCGGCGTCGACCACGACCACGACGTCGTACAGCGGGGCCAGGCCGTTCTCCGTGAGGAGGGGGACGTCGTGGACGACGACGGCGTCCTCGGCGGCGGCCGCTTCCAGTTCGCGGGAGCGGGCGCCGACCAGGGGGTGCACGATCGAGTTGAGGACGGCCAGCTTCTCGGGGTCGGCGAAGACGAGGGACCCCAGCCGCGGCCGGTCCAGGCTGCCGTCCCCGGCGAGCACCTCCTCGCCGAAGGCCGCCACGACCGCCTCCAGCCCGGGCGTGCCGGGCTCGACGACCTCGCGCGCGATGCGGTCGGCGTCGATCAGCACGGCGCCGCACTCGACGAGCAGCCGGGACACCTCGCTCTTGCCGGCGCCGATCCCGCCGGTCAGGCCCACGGACAGCATGACCGCGCCTCCACCCTCACCGCCCCCGCCGGCGCGGGGGCCCGTGCCCGTCTGCGATGGCCGCCCGCCGGACTCGTCCGGCCACCCCCTGTCACCGGTGGGGCGGCGGCCATCCGGCAGCGTATCCGATCAGCCGTCGCCTTCCCGTTCCGCCAGGAACTTCTCGAACTCCCGCCCGATCTCGTCGGCCGACGGGATCTCGACCGGCTCGGCCAGCATGTTGCCGCGCGTCTCGGCGCCCGCCGCGGCGTCGTACTGGTGCTCCAGGCCCTGCACCAGCGCGGTGAGCTCCTCGTCGCCCTCGCGGATCTGCCGGTCGATCTCGGTCTGCGTGCGGTGGGCCTCCGTGCGCAGCGCGTGCGCGATACCGGGCAGCACCAGGCCGGTCGCGGCCGTGATGGCCTCCAGGACGGTCAGCGCGGCGTCCGGGTACGGGGAGCGGGCGATGTAGTGCGGCACGTGCGCGGCGACGCCCAGGACGTCGTGGCCGGCCTCCATCAGCCGGTACTCGACGAGCGACTCGGCGCTGCCGGGGACCTGCGCCTCCTCGAAGGGGCTGCGGTGGCCCGGGACGAGGTCGGTCCGGCTGCCGTGCGGGGTGAGGCCGACGGGACGGGTGTGGGGGACGCCCATGGGGATGCCGTGGAAGTTCACGGACAGGCGGACGCCGAGCCGCTCCACGATCTGCCGTACGGCCGCGGCGAAGCGCTCCCACTCGACGTCCGGCTCGGGGCCCGACAGCAGCAGGAAGGGTGCTCCGGTGGCGTCCTGGACGATCCGCACCTCGAGGGCGGGGTCCTCGTAAGCGGTCCAGCGGTCGCGCTTGAAGGTCAGCAGCGGACGGCGGGCCCGGTAGTCCACGAGCCGGTCGTGGTCGAAACGGGCCACGACCTGGTGGGGCAGCGAGTCGAGCAGCCGGTCGACGATCTGGTCGCCGGTCTCACCCGCGTCGATGTATCCGTCGAAGTGGTAGAGCATGACAAGGCCGGCCGACTCCTGGGCGAGCGCCATGTCCACCACGGCCAGGCCCTTCGGCTCCCATGCGTACAAACCCTGCGGATCAAGCACAGTGACCGCTCCTCCTCGTGTTCGTACCGGACAACGTGGCGCGGGCCGGGGGCATTCCCCGCCGCGCCCTGTGATCAGGCCGTTCTTCACCCGCTCCGCGCGCGGGGTGCCGGCGTGCGCGGCGGGACGCGCGGGCGGGAACGGGCAGCGCACATGCCGAGGGCCCGCATCCGGGAAGGATGCGGGCCCTCGGGCCGAGAGCTACTGCTCGGTCACGAGCTGCTCAGCGTGCGCTCAGCTCTGGCCGCCGGCCAGCTTCTCGCGCAGCGCGGCCAGCGCCTCGTCCGAGGCCAGCGCACCGGAGGTGTCGCCGCCCTCGGAGGAGTACGAACCGCCGGACGCGGCCGGAGCGGCGGCCTCGCCACCCTCGGCAGCGGCCTGGGCGTCCGCCTCGCGGGACTTGATGACCTGCGCCTGGTGCTGCTCGAAGCGGGCCTGCGCCTCGGCGTACTGACGCTCCCACTCCTCGCGCTGCTTCTCGTAGCCCGGCAGCCAGTCGTTGGTCTCCGGGTCGAAGCCCTCGGGGTAGATGTAGTTGCCCTGGTCGTCGTAGGACGCGGCCATGCCGTACAGGGTCGGGTCGAACTCGACCGCCGTCGGGTCGGCACCGAAGGACTCGTTGGCCTGCTTCAGCGAGAGGCTGATGCGACGGCGCTCGAGGTCGATGTCGATGACCTTGACGAAGATCTCGTCGTTGACCTGGACGACCTGCTCCGGGATCTCCACGTGGCGCTCGGCCAGCTCGGAGATGTGGACCAGACCCTCGATGCCCTCGTCCACGCGGACGAACGCACCGAACGGAACCAGCTTCGTGACCTTGCCGGGCACGACCTGGCCGATCTGGTGGGTGCGGGCGAACTGCTGCCACGGGTCTTCCTGGGTCGCCTTCAGCGACAGGGAGACACGCTCGCGGTCCATGTCGACGTCGAGGACCTCGACGGTGACCTCCTGGCCCACCTCGACAACCTCGGACGGGTGGTCGATGTGCTTCCAGGAGAGCTCGGAGACGTGCACCAGGCCGTCGACGCCACCCAGGTCCACGAAGGCACCGAAGTTGACGATCGAGGACACGACGCCCGAACGGACCTGGCCCTTCTGGAGGGTCGTGAGGAAGGTCTGGCGGACCTCGGACTGGGTCTGCTCGAGCCAGGCACGGCGGGACAGGACCACGTTGTTGCGGTTCTTGTCCAGCTCGATGATCTTCGCCTCGAGCTCCTTGCCGACGTACGGCTGGAGGTCGCGGACCCGACGCATCTCGACCAGGGAGGCCGGGAGGAAGCCGCGGAGGCCGATGTCGAGGATGAGACCACCCTTGACGACCTCGATGACGGTACCGGTGACGATGCCGTCCTCTTCCTTGATCTTCTCGATGGTGCCCCAGGCACGCTCGTACTGGGCGCGCTTCTTCGAGAGGATCAGGCGGCCTTCCTTGTCCTCCTTCTGGAGGACCAGGGCCTCGATCTCGTCGCCGACGGCGACAACCTCGTTCGGGTCGACGTCGTGCTTGATCGAGAGCTCGCGGCTGGGGATGACACCCTCAGTCTTGTAGCCGATGTCGAGCAGGACCTCGTCCCGGTCGACCTTCACGATGACGCCGTCGACGATGTCGCCGTCGTTGAAGTACTTGATCGTCTCGTCGATCGCGGCGAGGAACGCTTCCTCGTTACCGATGTCGTTGACCGCAACCTGGGGGGTGGTGGCGGTGGTCTCGGTGCTGCTCGTCATGTGGTAAAGGGCTCCGGTACGGACATTGAAGTCGTAGGTACTGCTCACGCTGGAGCCCGTTTCGCTCTGCAGAAGCCGGACAGCCAAGGAAGCGCCAATCCAGACACCGGGTGCCCGGTGGCGCCTCGACAACCGAGGGGACATACAACAGATGCGAGCGCAGCCTGCTCCGTCTGAGGTGCGCAGGCCCGCAGCGCAACTTGTAGCATACGGGGGCAGCCGGGCAGGGTCAATGCGCGAAGCCGCGCACTTGGTGCGGATCTCCGCATTCCCGGCAGAAAACGTTCCTCCCGAGGCCGTCCGGGGTGCGTGATGTCCGCTTCGTGACACCCCCGGTGCCCCTGGGCCCCCGTCCCGGACCGGCCGGACGGGAGCGAGGCCGCAGATTAGTACGAAGGAGCCGATCATCCAAGAGCCCGATGCGCCCGAGCCGGAGGCCACCCGCCGGGAGGCCGGTGTCGCGGAGAGCGCCCGCGCCAACCGGGCCTGGTGGGACCGCAACGCGGACGAGTACCAGGTCGAGCACGGCACCTTCCTCGGCGACGACCGTTTCGTGTGGGGCCCCGAGGGGCTGGACGAGGCGGAGGCCGGGCTGCTCGGCCCGCCCGGGGAGCTGAGGGGCCGGGACGTCCTGGAGATCGGCGCCGGCGCCGCCCAGTGCGCGCGCTGGCTGGCCGGCCGGGGCGCCCGCCCGGTCGCCCTGGACATCTCGCACCGGCAGCTCCAGCACGCGCTGCGGATCGGGGGGACGTTCCCCCTGGTGTGCGCCGACGCGGCGGCGCTGCCCTTCGCGGACGGCTCCTTCGACCTGGCCTGCTCGGCGTACGGGGCGCTGCCCTTCGTCGCCGATCCCCGGCTGGTGCTGCGCGAGGTGCGCCGGGTGCTGCGCCCGGGCGGGCGCCTGGTCTTCTCCGTGACCCACCCGATCCGCTGGGCCTTCCCCGACGAGCCCGGGCCCGAGGGCCTGTCCGTCTCCGCCTCCTACTTCGACCGCACGCCCTACGTCGAGCAGGACGAGGAGGGGCGGGCGGTGTACGTCGAGCACCACCGGACCCTCGGCGACCGGGTCCGGGACGTGGTGGCGTCCGGCTTCCGCCTGGTGGACCTGGTGGAGCCGGAGTGGCCGGCCTGGAACACCTCCGAATGGGGCGGCTGGTCACCGCTGCGCGGCCGTCTCATCCCGGGGACGGCGGTCTTCGTCTGCGAACGGGACTGAGCGCGCGGGCGCCTGCGGCCCGGTGCCGCCGGCCCGGGTGGACTCCGGCGCGCGTGCGGGCGGCGCGGCGGGGCGTACGACACTGGGGTGCGTGATCCGTTACGACGCCCTGGACGCCCTGCCCGTACGCGATGCCCTGCCCGCCCTGAGCGACGCCCTGGACGGGCCCGGGACCGCGGTCCTGGTCGCGCCGCCCGGGACCGGCAAGACGACGCTGGTCCCACTGGCGCTGGCGGGGCTGGTGGGCGCGGGTCCGGCCCGCCGGGTCCTCGTGGCCGAACCGCGGCGGATCGCGGCCCGCGCGGCGGCCCGCCGGATGGCGTGGCTGCTGGGCGAGCGGACCGGCGCCACGGTGGGGTACACCGTGCGCGGTGAGCGGGCCGTCGGGCGGCACACGCGCGTGGAGGTCGTCACGACCGGTGTGCTGCTCCAGCGGCTCCAGCGGGACCCGGAGCTGGCCGGGGTGGACGTGGTGGTGCTCGACGAGTGCCACGAGCGGCACCTGGACGCGGACACGGCGGCGGCGTTCCTGTGGGACGTGCGGCAGGCGCTGCGGCCGGAGCTGCGGCTGGTGGCGGCGTCGGCCACCACCGACGCCGAGGGCTGGGCGCGGCTGCTGGGCGGGGCGCCGGTGGTGCGGGCGCGGGGCGCCTCGTATCCGGTGGAGGTGGTGTGGGCGCCGCCGCCGCGGCCGGTGAGTCCCCCGCACGGGATGCGGGTGGACCCGGCGCTGCTGGCGCACGTGGCGTCGGTGGTGCGGCGGGCGCTGGCCGAGCGCGAGGGGGACGTGCTGTGCTTCCTGCCGGGGGCCGGGGAGATCGCCCGGGTCGCCGGGCGGCTCGGTGCACCCGGCGGGCCCGGGGACGTCGAGGTGCTCCAGGTGCACGGGCGGGCGCCGGCGGCCGTGCAGGACGCGGTGCTGGCGCCCGGGGTGCGGCGCCGGGTGGTGCTGGCGACCTCGGTGGCCGAGTCGTCGCTGACGGTCCCCGGGGTGCGGGTGGTCGTCGACTCGGGGCTGGCGCGCGAGCCGCGGGTGGACCACGCCCGGGGGCTGAGCGCGCTGACGACCGTGCGGGCGTCGCGGGCCTCGGGCCGGCAGCGCGCCGGGCGGGCCGGGCGCGAGGCGCCGGGGGTGGTGTACCGGTGCTGGACGGAGGCCGAGGACACCCGTCTGCCGCGCTTCCCCTCCCCCGAGATCCAGGTGGCCGACCTGACGGCGTTCGCCCTCCAGGCGGCGTGCTGGGGCGATCCGGACGCCTCCGGGCTGGCGCTGCTGGACGCGCCGCCGGCCGGGGCGATGGCGGCGGCGCGGGCGGTCCTCTCGGCCGTCGGGGCGGTGGACGGCGCCGGGCGCGCGACCGGGCGCGGTGCGCGGCTGGCGCGGCTGGGCGTGCACCCGCGGCTGGGGCGGGCCCTGCTGGACGCGGGTGCCTCGCGCGGGGCGGCCGAGGTCGTGGCGCTGCTCTCCGAGGAGGCGCCCCGGGAGTACGGGGACGATCTCGTCGCCGCGCTCCGGTCGGCGCGGCGCGCGGGCGACGCCTACGGGGCGCGGTGGCGCGCCGAGGTGCGGCGGCTGCGGGCGGTGTCGGCGGAGGGTCCCGTGCCGGAAGCGGAGGTGGCGGAGGACGCGGCCCCGGGGCCGGTGTCCGGCAGCGGCGCTCCGGTCGCCTCGGACGAGGGCCGCCTGGCCGGGCTGGTGGCCGCGCTGGCCTTTCCCGAGCGGGTCGCCAGGAAGGACGGCGGCTCGTACCTGATGGCCTCGGGGACCCGGGTGGAGCTCGGGGAGGGGTCGGCGCTGCGGGGCGCGCCCTGGCTGGCGGTCGCCGTCGCGGACCGGCCGCTGGGCAAGGGGCACGCGCGCGTGCGGCTCGCCGCCGAGGTGGACGAGGAGACGGCACGCCTGGCCGCCGCGTCCCTGTACGCGCGGGGCGAGGAGGTCCGCTGGGCCGACGGCGACGTCGTGGCCCGGCGGGTGGAGCGGCTCGGGGCGATCGAGCTGGCGGCGCGGCCCCTGGCCGACGTCGCCCCCGGTCTCGTACGGGAGGCCCTGCTGGAGGGGTTGCGGCGGGAGGGGTTCGGGCTGCTGCGCTGGTCGCCGGAGGCGCGGGTACTGCGGCAGCGGCTCGCCTTCCTCCGGCTGCACCTGGGCGAGCCCTGGCCGGACGTCTCCGACGAGGCGCTCCACGCGCGGGTGGACGAGTGGCTGGAGCCGGAGCTCGGAAGGGCCGGGCGGCGCGCGGATCTGGCGCGGATCGACGCCGGGCAGGCGCTGGCCAGGCTGCTGCCCTGGGCCACCGGGGAGGCGGCGCGGCTGGACGAGCTCGCGCCGGAGCGGATCACCGTGCCGAGCGGGTCGAGGATCCGGATCGACTACGGCGAGCCACGGCAGCCGGTGCTGGCGGTGAAGCTGCAGGAGATGTTCGGGCTCCAGCGGTCCCCCGAGATCGCCGGGGTGCCGCTGCTGGTGCACCTGCTCTCCCCCGCCGGCCGCCCCGCCGCGGTCACCGCCGACCTGGCCTCCTTCTGGCGCAACGGCTACCAGGCGGTCCGGGCGGAACTGCGCGGCCGGTACCCGCGGCATCCGTGGCCGCAGGACCCGGCCACCGCCGAGCCGACCCGGCACACCAGCGCCCGGCTCGGACGGTGACCTCCGCCGTACGGCGTCCTACGCGCCGGGGCTCGCCGACGAGGCCGGGCTCGCCGAGGGGGACTGGCCGGCCGAGGGGGACTGGCTCGCCGAGGGGGCGGGCGAGGACGTCTGCGCCGCCTGGACCGTCAGCTCCACGTCGAGCGTCGCGCCGCCCGCGGTGGTGATGCGCAGCACGAACGTGCCCGCGGTGCCGTCCGCGTACAGCTCGGGCAGCGTCAGCAGGCCCCGGGCGTCCGTGCGCAGGCCCGTCAGGGCGCGTACGGGCTTGCCGGCGGCGTCCTTGAAGTAGGGGCCGCGGTCGTTGACGGCCGGGTCCTGCGCCGACTCGATCAGCGTGGCGGTGACGGCGACCCCGTCCGCGGCGGCGCCCTTGTACGTGGCCCTCACCTGCACCCTGGTCGCGAACGTGCCGCCGGGGGCGCAGGTCAGGGCGGTGTCACCGGTGCGGGCGAGGGCGTCGGCGACCCGCTCGGTGACGGTGGCCCGGTAGTCGAGGCCGGGGACCGCGCGGCCGGCGACGGTGGCGCGGACGGTGAAGGTCCCGGTCTTCTCGCCCGCCCGCAGGACGGGGGCGACGGCCACGCCGGAGCCGTCGGTGACGACCACGGCCACGCGCTCGCCGCCGGCGAAGGCGGCGTCGGTGTCACCGATGATCGTGTACCGGATCCGCACCTTGCCGACGGCCTGGCCGTCCGCGGTCTCGGCCCGGGTGCTGATCCGCTCGGCGAACGCCTGGCCGGCCATGGCGGTGAGCCGTGCGGTCCCGGCGTTCTCCAGGTGGTCCACGGTGTCGGTGGGCGTGGCGGGCGGCCGGGGCGCCGGCGAGTCCGTCCCCCCGGGCGGCCGGGGGGTCGGGGACCCGC
>NZ_WYCT01000206.1 GCF_011008945.1 Streptomyces harenosi | reverse complement strand
CCGGGCACCACCGGACCGGCCCCGCCCGGCCCGGTCCGGTGGTGCCCGGTCCGGCCGTGGCCGCGGTGCTGCCGGACAGGTGATTTGCTTTTGTCTCGGCCATTGACGTAACGTTGAGTTCACCGACGCGGGGTGGAGCAGCTCGGTAGCTCGCTGGGCTCATAACCCAGAGGTCGCAGGTTCAAATCCTGTCCCCGCTACTGAAGGCCGAGGGCCGGAATCCGAAAGGATTCCGGCCCTCGGTCGTTTCCGGGTCCGCGTGGGCTGCCCGTGCGCCGGGCGGCCGTGCGTCGGGACATCCGGCGGTCAGGACGCCCGTGCGCCGGGAGGCCGTGCGTCAGGACATCCGCGCGTCAAGACGTCCGTCCGGCGAAACGCTCGCACGGGTGAAACGGGCAACGAGCGAGCCCCGGCACCATCGATCGGTGCCGGGGCTTCGACGTACGGTCGCGGGGCGCTACGCCGACGCGCAGTTCGGGCAGACGCCGCGGTAGGTGACCTCGACGTCCGAGACGGTGAAGCCGAAGCGCTCCGAGTCGGGAAGGTCGGCCAGCGGGTTGCCCGTCGGGTGCACGTCGCGGATCGCGCCGCACCCGGCGCACACCAGATGGTGGTGCGGTCGGTGGGCGTTGGGGTCGTACCGCTTGGCGCGCTTGTCGGTGGCGACCTCGATCACCTCGCCGAGCGAGACCAGCTCGCCCAGGGTGTTGTACACGGTCGCCCGGGAGATCTCGGGGAGCTTGGCGACGGCCCGGGCGTGCACCTCGTCCGCCGTCAGGTGGACGTGCTCGCCGTCGAGGACCTCGGCCACGACGCGCCGCTGCGCGGTCATGCGCCATCCGCGTCCGCGCAGCCGTTCCAGAAGGTCACTCATACGAACCAGCCTAACAGCAAGGGGACCAGGTCCCGAACCGGTGTGACTTTGGAGGTTTACTTGACTTAGACAATGTCCATTGTAGGATCGCCTTCGGCATTAGCCAAGGGACAGGACCAGCAGTAATGGCGCAGGAGGCCCACGTGACTCAGGGACCGCTCACTACGGAGGCCGGTGCTCCGGTAGCCGACAACCAGAACAGCGAGACCGCGGGCGTCGGTGGCCCCGTGCTCGTCCAGGACCAGCTCCTTCTGGAGAAGCTGGCCCACTTCAACCGTGAGCGCATCCCGGAGCGTGTGGTCCACGCCCGCGGTGCCGGTGCCTACGGCACCTTCACGGTCACCGCCGATGTCACCAAGTACACGCGTGCCAAGTTCCTCTCCGAGGTCGGCAAGGAGACCGAGGTCTTCCTCCGCTTCTCGACCGTGGCCGGCAACCTGGGCGCGGCGGACGCCGTCCGCGACCCGCGCGGCTTCGCGCTGAAGTTCTACACCGAAGAGGGCAACTACGACCTCGTCGGCAACAACACCCCGGTGTTCTTCATCAAGGACGCCATCAAGTTCCCCGACTTCATCCACACCCAGAAGCGCGACCCGTACACCGGCTCGCAGGAGGCGGACAACGTCTGGGACTTCTGGAGCCTGTCGCCCGAGTCGACCCACCAGGTGACCTGGCTGTTCGGCGACCGCGGCATCCCGGCGTCCTACCGCCACATGGACGGCTTCGGCTCGCACACCTTCCAGTGGAACAACGAGGCCGGCGAGGTCTTCTGGGTCAAGTACCACTTCAAGACCGACCAGGGCATCAAGTGCCTGACGCAGGAAGAGGCCAACAAGCTCGCCGGTGAGGACCCCGACTCCCACCAGCGCGACCTGCGCGAGGCCATCGAGCGGGGCGAGTACCCGACCTGGACCGTGGGCGTGCAGATCATGCCGGCGGCCGAGGCGGCGACCTACCGCTTCAACCCGTTCGACCTGACCAAGGTGTGGCCGCACGCGGACTACCCGGTCATCGAGATCGGCAAGCTGGAGCTCAACCGCAACCCGCAGAACATCTTCGCCGAGGTCGAGCAGTCGATCTTCTCCCCGGCGCACTTCGTGCCCGGCATCGGCCCGTCCCCGGACAAGATGCTCCAGGGCCGCCTGTTCGCCTACGGCGACGCCCACCGCTACCGCGTCGGCATCAACGCCGACCACCTGCCGGTGAACCGTCCGCACGCCACCGAGGCGCGGTCGCACGGCCGGGACGGCTTCCTGTACGACGGCCGCCACGGCGGTGCGAAGAACTACGAGCCGAACAGCTTCGGCGGCCCGTTCCAGACCAACCGTCCGCTGTGGCAGCCGGTCCCGGTCACCGGTGTCACCGGCGACCAGGAGGCCCCGGTCCACGCCGAGGACAACGACTTCGTGCAGGCGGGCAACCTCTACCGGCTCATGACGGACGAGGAGAAGGACCGCCTGATCAACAACCTGGCGGGCTCCATCTCGCAGGTCTCGCGCGAGGACATCATCGAGCGCGCGATCAACAACTTCCGTCAGGCCGACGCCGACTTCGGCAAGCGGCTGGAGGCCGCGGTTCAGGCCCTGCGCGGCTGACGCCCTCCAGCACTGGACCGCTTGTCGCGGCGGACGGGCCGGATCTCCCTCCCGGGGATCCGGCCCGTCCGTGTTCCCGGGGGCGGCCGGTTCCCCGGCCGGCGTCTCAGACCGGTACGCGCCGCGGCTGCGGCCGGGCGCCGGGCAGGGCCGTGACCCAGCAGCGGATGAGGTCGCGGACCGAGACGATGCCGGCCGGCTCGCCGCGGTCCAGGACGATGAGGTGGCGGAAGCCGCCGTGGGCCATCGCGTGCGCCGCCTCCTCCAGGGACCACGACGGGGTGGCGAAGACGACGTCGGTGGTGGTGTGGGCGTGCGCGGGCTCGGTGTCCGGGTCCTGGCCCAGGCCGACGGAGTCGAGGATGTCGCGTTCGGTGAGGATGCCGATGCCGCCGGCGTCGGGATCGTGGACCACGGCCGCGCCGACCCTTCGGGCGGACATCAGGGCCGCGGCCTGCCGCAGGGTGTGGGCGGGGCCGATGGTGAGGACGACCGTGCTCATGGCGTCGCGGACGAGCATGGGTGGAGCCACCTCCTGCCGAATCCATGGGCTAGTTCATGGATTCACAAGTTCACAAGTGGGGGGACTCTCAGAGTTGCAGGTCAAGCGCGGGTCAACAAGAGGGCGCGTGCAGCCCGCGGAGGGCGGGCACGCGCGTCCCGTGCGCCTCAGGAGCGCTGGTTGAGATACCCCAGCAACTCGTCGTGCAGCAGGCCGTTCGACGCCGCCGCGTTGCCGCTGTGCGGGCCCGGGCGCCCGTCGAGTCCGGTGAAGGTGCCGCCCGCCTCCGTCACGATGATCGCGTTGGCGGCCATGTCCCACAGGGACAGCTCCGGCTCGGCGCAGAAGTCGACCGAGCCCTCGGCGACCATCATGTACGGCCAGAAGTCGCCGTACGCGCGCGTGCGCCACACCGCGCGGGTCAGGTCCAGGAAGCCGTCCAGCCGGCCCTGCTCCTCCCAGCCGCTGAGCGAGGAGTACGCGAAGGAGGCGTCGGCGAGCCGGGAGACGCGGGAGACCTGGAGCCGGGAGGCCGAGGTGAGGCTGCGGCCGGAGAAGGCGCCGTGGCCCTTCGCGGCCCACCACCGGCGGCCGAGGGCGGGTGCGGAGACCACGCCGACGACGGGCTGGTAGCCGCCCTCGCCGGCCTCCATCAGCGCGATCAGCGTGGCCCAGACGGGGACGCCGCGCACGTAGTTCTTGGTGCCGTCGATCGGGTCGATCACCCAGCGCCGGGGGCCGGTGCCCTCGACGCCGTACTCCTCGCCGAGGATCGCGTCCCGGGGCCGGGCGCGCTGGAGCTGGCCGCGGACGAGTTCTTCGGCCGCCTTGTCCGCCTCGCTCACCGGCGTCATGTCCGGCTTGGTCTCGACCTTCAGGTCCAGAGCCTTGAAGCGGTCCATGGTCGCCGCGTCGGCCGCGTCCGCGAGGACGTGGGCGAGGCGGAGGTCGTCGAGGTAGTCGGGCATGTATCGAACGGTATCCGCCGTGGCCGGTGCGGGGCCAGCGGGGCCCGGGCGGCGCCGCGGGGCCCGTGCCGCCCGCGCCGCCCGTGCCGCCCGCGCCGCCCGCGCCGCCCGCGGCGGACGGCGCCCCGCTACCGCTCGGGGGTCTGCGTCTCCCGGGCGGCCGTCCCGTCGTCGGGGTCCTCGGTGCCGGTCGCGATCCGGCCGGCCAGCCGCTCGTAGCGCTGCCGGGCGGCCTGCGGGGTGCCCAGGCCCAGCCCGAAGGCGATCTCGTGCCAGGTCATGCCGCGGCCCCGGGCCATCCGGAGCAGCCCGGCCTCCAGCTCGTCCATCTCGCCGCGGACCAGCGGGACGAGGCTCAGCGCGGCCGTGATGTCGGCGTGGTCCACCTCCGGCTCGCCCTCCTCCCGCTGGGCGGCGCCGCTGAGCAGGAACGACACGAGCCGGACCGCCTCGTGCGGCCCGAGGACGGCCGGATGGACCTGCCGGCGGCGCTGCTCGTCGGTGGCCGCGTGGCGCTCGGCGATGCGGAACAGGGAGGTGTAGACCCGCTGGGCCCGCGCCTGCTCGGGCTGCGGAGGCGTGAAGGGATCGGTGGGCTCGGGAGGTGTCGGCATGGGACCAGGGTGCGGGACGCAACGGATCGGCGTCAACCAGTCGTTGTAAACGAGTTGTTCAAAGGTTCGGTCGGTCCGGGAGGTTGGCACCCGGTACTTCGTGGCCGCTTGATCGGTTCACCCGGGTGCTCGTCCAGCGTGGAGGCCGACGGCTGCCTCGCCGGGGTCGGCCGCGCGCTCACCGGCCCGGCGACCCTTGCGGCCGGCTCACCGCGACCACCCCCAGCGACGGTGCCGGGGGGACGGTGCCGGGCGGGGTCCGGGGCGACGTGCTGGTTGCGGGCCGTGCTCACCGGCTGCCGGAGCGAGCGGCCGTCCGGACCGGGGGCGGTGCGGTGCGCGGGACCGGCCCTCGCGGCCGGTGAAGGCGGCCGTGCCGGTGCCGTACCGGCGCGGCGCCGGGCGGTCGGGGCGTTGCCCGTGGCCGGCGACTTCGTGGCCTTCGCGCGGGACCGCGCCGTGGTTGCCCTGCCCGGGCGGTCCAGGCCGCTAGTGGGCCGAGCCGGAAAGCTGGAGACCGATCACCCCGATGATCACCAGGCTGATCGAGACGATCTTGAGGGTGGAGACCAGATCGCCCAGGAACACCATGCCGTAGATGGCCGTGCCCGCCGCGCCGATGCCGGTCCACACCGCGTAGGCCGGGCCGACGTCGAGCTTCTTCAAGGAGAGCGTCAGCAGGCCGAAACTGCCCAGGGCGAACGCCGCGAAGGCGACCGTCGGCCACAGCCGGGTGAAGCCGTGCGACAGCTTCAGGCACACGGCGAAGCCCGTCTCCAGCAACCCGGCCACTACGACCAGCAGCCACGCCATGTGTCGTCCTCCTGTGTCCCCGTGCCGGCGTCGTGACGTTTCGTGACCGCTTCGTCGGACTCCGGTCGGGCTCGGGGGTCCGGCTCGGTGCGATTATGCACTTACCTGCCCCCCGGCACGGCAAACAACGCGGACCTCAGTCGCCTTCCGTGCGCTCCCGCGTGGCCAGCAGCCGGCGCAGCGAGTACAGCCGGGCCGGATCGGCGTGGCCGTCGGCCACCCACTGGTCCAGGGCGCAGTCCGGCTCGTCGTGGCTGCACGCGCGGGGGCAGCCCTCCGTGCCCGGCTCCAGGTCCGGGAAGGCGTGGATCACCCGGGACGGATCGATGTGGGCGAGCCCGAAGGACCGTACGCCCGGGGTGTCGACCACCCAGCCGTCCGCGCCCGCCAGCGGCAGCGCCAGCGCCGACGTCGTCGTGTGGCGGCCGCGGCCCGTCACCGCGTTCACATGCCCCGTGATGCGCCGGCGCTCCTCGGGAACCAGCGCGTTGACCAGGGTGGTCTTGCCGACGCCCGAGTGGCCGACGAAGGCCGTGACCTTGCCGGCCAGGTGCTCGCGCACCCGGTCCGCCGCGCCGCCGTTCTCCAGTTCCTCGCGGCTGGTGACGACGTAGGGGATGTCCAGCGCGCCGTACAGCTCCAGCAGTCCGTCCGGCGGGGCCAGGTCGGACTTGGTCATGACCAGCAGCGGGGTGAGGCCGCCGTCGTAGGCCGCGACCAGGCAGCGGTCGATCAGGCGGGGACGCGGCTCGGGGTCGGCCAGGGCGGTGACGATGGCGAGCTGGTCGGCGTTGGCGACGACCACGCGCTCGTAGGGGTCGTCGTCGTCCGCCGTGCGGCGCAGGACGGAGGTGCGCTCCTCGATGCGGACGATGCGGGCGAGGGTGTCCTTCCGGCCGGACAGGTCGCCGACCAGGGCCACCCGGTCGCCCACGACGGCCGCCTTGCGGCCCAGTTCGCGGGCCTTCATCGCCGTCACGGTCCGGTCGTCCACGAGGCAGGTCAGCCGGCCCCGGTCGACGGTGAGGACCAGGCCCTCGGCGGCGTCCTCGTGCTTGGGCCGGATGCTGGTGCGCGGCCGGGTGTTCCGCCGTCCCGGGCGGGTGCGGATGTCGTCCTCGTCGGTGTGCTTGCCGTAGCGGCGCATCGCCTCGCCCCCTACGCCCTGTCGCTCCCGAGCATCCCGGTCCACAGTTCGGGGAAGTCCGGCAGGGTCTTCGCCGTCGTGGCCACGTTCTCGATCCGCACGCCCTCGACCGCCAGGCCGATGATCGCGCCGGCGGTGGCCATGCGGTGGTCCTCGTAGGTGTGGAAGACCCCGCCGTGCAGCGGGCGCGGGCGGATGTGCAGGCCGTCGGCGGTCTCCGTCACATCGCCGCCGAGCTCGTTGATCTCCTTGGTGAGCGCGGCCAGGCGGTCCGTCTCGTGCAGGCGCAGGTGCGCCACGCCGCGCAGGGTCGAGGGGGAGTCCGCGAGGGCGGCGACGGCCGCGATGCCCGGGGTGAGCTCGCCGACCTCGCTCAGGTCCACGTCGATGCCGTGGACCTGGCCGGACCCGGTGAAGACCAGGCCGTAGTCGGTCAGCCGGCAGGAACCGCCCATCTCGGTGAAGATCTCGCGCAGCCGGTCACCGGGCTGGGTGGTCCTGGCCGGCCAGTCCGGGATCACGACCCGGCCGCCGGTCACCAGCGCCGCCGCCAGGAAGGGCTGCGCGTTGGACAGGTCGGGCTCGATCGTCAGGTCCCGGCCGAGCAGGGCGCCCGGCGTGACCCGCCAGACGCCGGGCTCGCCGCCCGACTCGGGCGTGTCCACCTGGGCGCCGACCGCGCGCAGCATGTCGACCGTCATCCGGATGTGCGGCAGGGAGGGCAGGGTGGCGCCGGTGTGGCGGACCTCGACGCCCTGGTTGAAGCGGGGGCCGGACAGCAGCAGCGCGGAGACGAACTGCGACGACGACGACGCGTCGACCGCGACCGGGCCGCCGTCCAGGGCGCCGCTGCCGTGCACGGTCAGCGGCAGCGCGCCGCGCCCGTCGTCGTCGATCCGGGCGCCGAGGGCGCGCAGGGCGTCGATCACGCCGTGCAGGGGGCGCTCGTAGGAACGGGGGTCGCCGTCGAAGCGGACCGGGCCGTCGGCGAGCGTGGCGACCGGCGGCAGGAAGCGCATGACCGTGCCGGCGTTGCCGACGTCGACCGTGGCCGGGCCGTGCAGGCCCGCCGGGATCACGCGCCACGCCTCGCCGGTGCCGTCCGGGCCGACGCCCTCCTCGATGCCGACGCCCATCGCGCGCAGGGCACCGGCCATCAGCAGGGTGTCGCGGGAGCGCAGCGGGCGGCGCAGCCAGCCCGGCTCGGAGGCGAGCGCGGCCAGCACCAGGGCGCGGTTCGTGACCGATTTGGACCCCGGCACGTGGACCGTCGCGTCGACGGCTCCGCTCGCGTGCGGGGCGGGCCAGAGGGCGGTGTCTGCGGGGTTCACGGTCATGGGCCCCACTTTAGTGGCTGGTCCCGACCGCAGATCTTGATCAAATGCGGTGAAACCCGAGCGAAACAACGACAAGGACGGACATCCGCGTCGCCGCGCACAGCGCCGCGCGGATCTGTGCGGAAGGGGGCACGCTCACCCCGCCCGGGGAGCCGCGCACCTCCCGGTCACAGTCCCAGCAGCCAGCGGCCCCCGCCGATCAGCGAGCACAGCGACACCGCGTGGAAGAGGAAGAACCACACCCCCGCCGGGGCGTGGGTGAGCCGGGCGAGCTGGTCGGCGTCCGAGTCGCCGGCCTGTCCGCGGGACCGCTTGATCTGGAGCTCGAAGGCGGGGCGCACCCCGCCGAGCAGCAGGAACCACACCGCCGCGTAGGCGAACGCCGCCTGCACCTGCGGACCCGTCAGCCAGGAGACCAGGAGGAAGAGGGCGCCGGTGAGGACCACGGTGAGCACGCCGTAGGCGTTGCGGATCATCACCAGCATGGCGGCGAGCAGGGCCGTCGCCACCCACAGCAGCAGGGTGATGCGTCCGGTGGCGAGCAGCGCGGCGCCGCCCAGGCCGAGCAGCGGGGGAGCGGTGTAACCGGCGGCGGCGGTGAGGATCATGCCCAGGCCGTGCGGCTTGCCGCGGCTGACGGTCAGGCCGCTGGTGTCGGAGTGCAGGCGGATGCCGGTCAGGGTACGGCCGGTGAGCAGGGCCACCAGTCCGTGCCCGCCCTCGTGCGCGATGGTGACGGCGTTGCGCGCCACCCGCCATATGCGGTGCGGTGCGACGACGGCGAAGGCGGCGACGAGCGCCGCGATCACCACCCAGGGCTCGGGGCCCGGCTGGGTGCCCGACAGCTCGTCCCAGAACGAGGCGAGTGACGCCGATGCGGTGCTGTACATAAGTGGTGGGGGCCCCTCCCGGTCGCGCGGAGTCTGGCAGTGTTGCACGCATGTGCGGACGGTACGCAGCGAGTTGCAGCCCCGAGGATCTCGCAGAAGTCTTCGGCATAGAGAAGTGGGAGCCGGCGGAGACCCTGGTGGAGCCCGATTACAACGTGGCCCCCACCAAGGAGGTTTTCGCCGTCCTGGACCGCCCTGTGAAGGACGCGCCCGATCCGCGGCCGGTTCGCCAGCTCCGCAGGCTGAAGTGGGGGCTCGTGCCCTCCTGGTCCAGGACGCCCGAGGGCGCCGCCCGCCTGATCAACGCACGCGCCGAGACCGTCCACGAGAAGCCGTCGTACCGCCGGGCCTTCGCCGCCCGGCGCTGCATCCTGCCCGCCGACGGCTACTACGAGTGGGTCACCGGCAAGCAGGAGCGGGAGCTGGAGGTGGAGGGGAAGCGCAAGCGGCCCCGCAAGCAGCCGTACTTCGTCACACCGGCCGACGGGTCGGTGTTCGCGATGGCGGGGCTGTACGAGTTCTGGCGGGACCGGACGCTGCCGGACGACCACCCGGGCGCCTGGTGGGTGACGTGCTCGGTGATCACCACCGAGGCGGAGACCGCCCCGCTCGCCGCGGCCCCGCCCGAGGGCCCCGCCTCGCTCGCCGACATCCACCCCCGGATGCCGCTGATGCTCACCCCCGACCGCTGGGACGCCTGGCTGGACCCGGCCCGCACGGACCCCGGCGAGCTGCGGTCGCTGCTGGCGCCCCCGCCCCCCGGGCTGATGCGGGCCTACCCCGTCTCCACGGCCGTCAGCAACGTCCGCAACAACGGCCCGGAGCTGCTGAAGGAGCTGGCGGCGCCGGAGGAGGGCACACTGTTCTGACGTGAGCCCCCAGACGCCCGAGTCCCCCGAGACGGCAGCGACTCCCGAGACGGCCGTGACCGCTGAGAACCACGAGACGGCCTTGACGGCCGAGTCCCCCGGAACCGCTGTGACCGCCGAGTCCGCCGAGTCCGCCGGGACCGCCGTGACCACCCAGACCGTCGACACGGACGCCGGGACCGCCCGCGTCACCTGGCACCGGGCCGCCGGGGCCCGGCTGGTCCTCGCCGTCGGCCATGGCGCCGGGGGCGGCATCGAGGCCCGTGATCTCGCGGCGCTGGCGGCCGCCCTGCCCGGCCACGGCGTCACCGTCGCCCTCGTCGAGCAGCCCTGGCGGGTGGCCGGGAAGAAGGTGGCGCCCGCGCCGAAGACGCTGGACACCGGCTGGCGCGGCGTGTGGCCCGCGCTCACCGCGCCCGGTCTGCCGGTGATCTCCGGCGGGCGCAGCGCCGGGGCCCGCGTCGCCTGCCGCACCGCCGCCGAGCTCGGTGCCCGCGGGGTCCTCGCCCTCTCCTTCCCGCTCCACCCGCCGGGCAGGCCCGAGAAGTCCCGCGCGGACGAACTGCTCGGCACCGGCGTGCCCACCCTGGTCGTCCAGGGAGGCAACGACCCGTTCGGCAGACCGGAGGAGTTCCCCGCCGGGCCGTACGAACTGGTCGAGGTGGCGCACGGCGATCACGGATTCGCCGTGCCGAAACGGGCGGCGCTCACCCAGCGGGAGGCCCTGGCGGCCGTCACCGGGGCCGTCGTCGCGTGGACCGCGTCACTCGGGTGACGGCCCGGGAATGACCGGCCCCCGGCGGCTGTTGTGGCGGACGTGCGTGCCGGGCTGCCGGCACCGACGTCGTAGGAGAGGAAGTCCGCCGCATGGGTTCCACCTTCTGCCCGCCCGTCTCCCCCCACTCCGTGGAAGGGCTGCGCCCGGCAGAGTCCGATACCGGCCGCGGCAGCCGCGCCGGGCTGGACTGGACGGTGCTGACCGCGGCGCGGACCGCCCCCGCCCGGGCGGCGGCCGGACCGGATTGGCGAGCACCGTCGACCACAGGTCGTCTATCCTCCGAAACGAGCGGGACCGGACTCGGTCTCGTGACAGCTTCGGAGGAGGTGGGTCCGGTCACTGGGACCGACGCAGGGACCGACAACGGCCAGGCGGAGCAGCCCGAGGGCCAGGGCACGGGTGCGGAGACGACCGCCGAGCGCAGCGCGCGCTTCGAGCGGGACGCCCTCGAATTCCTCGACCAGATGTACTCGGCCGCGCTGCGCATGACGCGCAACCCGGCCGACGCCGAGGACCTGGTGCAGGAGACGTACGCCAAGGCGTACGCGTCCTTCCACCAGTTCCGCGAGGGCACCAACCTCAAGGCGTGGCTGTACCGGATCCTCACCAACACCTTCATCAACTCCTACCGCAAGAAGCAGCGCGAACCCCAGCGCAGCGCGGCCGAGGAGATCGAGGACTGGCAGCTCGCCCGCGCCGAGTCGCACATGTCGACGGGCTTGCGCTCCGCGGAGTCGCAGGCGCTGGACCACCTGCCCGACTCGGACGTGAAGCAGGCGCTCCAGGCGATCCCCGAAGAGTTCCGCATCGCCGTCTATCTCGCGGACGTCGAGGGCTTTGCCTACAAGGAGATCGCGGACATCATGGGGACACCCATCGGGACGGTGATGTCCCGGCTGCACCGGGGGCGGCGTCAGTTGCGCGGCATGCTCGAGGACTACGCCCGCGAGCGCGGGCTCGTCCCGGCCGGCGCCGGAGAGTCGAACGAAGCGAAAGGCTCGGGGTCATGAGCTGCGGAGAGCCGCACGAGACGGATTGCAGCGAAATCCTCGATCATCTCTACGAGTTCCTCGACCGTGAGATGCCGGATGTCGAGTGCTCGAAGTTCGAGCACCACTTCGAGGAGTGCTCGCCCTGCCTGGAGAAGTACGGGCTGGAGCAGGCCGTGAAGAAGCTGGTCAAGCGGTGCTGCGGCCACGACGACGTGCCGGGCGACCTGAGGGCCAAGGTCATGGGGCGGATCGAGCTGATCCGCTCCGGGCAGGCGGTCCCCGAGCACGACGTCACGGCGGCTCCGCCGGCCTCCTCGCCGCCCGCCCCGCAGGACTCCTGACACCCCTCGCCGGGGGCCGCCCGCCGTGGCCCCCAGGACGCACCTTCACCCGAACGAAGTAATGCGGGTCGTCGGCCCGCGTCCCCCTCTCCGGTCGTCCTAGGCTCCGATGCCTGACGGAGACGGCCGGGGAGGAGTTCATGGAGGCGATACCGGCACGGGCCCACGCCTACGTCTGCGGTGCCGCCCTCGCCGTCCCGGCCTGCCTGCTCGTCCCGCCCGCGCTGTCCGCGGGAAAGGCGCCGTGGTGGGCGGTGCTCCTGCTCGCCGCCGTGTACGCCGGCTGCGAGTACGCCTCCCGGTTCCGCTTCGCCGGTCCCTGCTACCCGGTCCTGCTCGCCGCGGCCTTCCTGCTGCCGTCGGCCACCGCCGCCCTCGTGACGCTGCCCGGGGCACTGCTCTCCCCGGTCGAGCAGGCCCCCGCCGCCCCGCGCCGCCTGTGGCGGGCGGCCCGGCAGGCGCTCGCCGTGTGGGCGGCCGCCCGGGTGCACGGGGCGCTGGGCGGCCGGGCCGCGGTCGCGGAACCCGACTTCCCCTACGCGCTCGCCCCGGCCGGGGCCGCGGTGCTCGTCTTCTGCCTGGTGCTGACGGTGCTGGACGGCGGGATGCTGGTCGCGGCCGACCGGGTACCGGCGCGCAGGGCGTGGCGGGGACTGTTCCTGCGCTCCCTGCCGCCCGTCGCCGTGCACGGGCTCGCCGGGCTGATGATGGCCGTGCTGTGGCGCAGCCCCTACGGGCCCGTCGCCGCCCTGCTGGTGCTGCTGCCGGTGGGCGTCTCCTGGTGGGCGTTCGCCCAGTACCACCGGGAGCGGGCCGCGCACCAGGCCACCATCCGCGCGCTGGTGCAGGCCGTCGACATCAAGGACGGCTACACGCGCGGGCACAGCGAGCGGGTCGGGCAGGCGTCCATGATGATCGCGCGCGAGCTGGGCCTGGACGACGAGCGCGTGGAGATGCTGCGCTTCGCGGGCATCCTGCACGACGTGGGCAAACTCGGCGTGCCGACCCGCTTGCTCACCAAGGACGGGCCCCTCACCCCCGACGAGCGGCGGGTGATCGAACTGCACCCCGAGTACGGGCACGAGATGGTGCGCGGCATCGGCTTCCTGGAGGAGGCGCGGGCCGCCGTCCTCCACCACCACGAGCGGCTGGACGGCACCGGCTACCCCTACGGGCTCGCCGGGGGCCAGATCCCGGAGAGCGCCCGGGTGGTGGCCGTCGCCGACGCGTTCGACGCGATGACCTCCACCCGCTCCTACCGCAGGGCCCGGCCGGTCGCCGCCGCGCTGGCGGAGCTGGAGCGGTGTGCGGGGTCCCAGTTCGACCCGCGGATGGTCGCCGCGCTGGTGCGGGCGCTGGAGCGGTCCGGGTGGCGGCCGGCGGTGACCGCGGAGGAGACCCGCCGCGCCCCGGCCGGGACGAGCGCGTAGGGGAAGTCGGGTTCCGCGACCGCGGCCCGGCCGCCCAGCGCCCCGTGCACCCGGGCGGCCGCCCACACGGCCGCTCCCGTAC
>NZ_WYCT01000205.1 GCF_011008945.1 Streptomyces harenosi | reverse complement strand
GTGTATAAGAGACCGCCCCTCGCCCTGCCGGACCCTCACAAGATCGATAACTCCGGCCGATCAATAACGATCGTGCTTTCGATAACAGAGCCCTTGACGCCTGAGTAACGTCGGAGCAAGACTCCCGTCCATCGGTCGGCATTGTCGAACACCTACCGGCAATAAGCGCTAGAGTGTGACAACGCCAAGGGCCGCCATCGCTCTCACCCCCGAGGGCGCCGGAACACCCGGAGGGACCCGGGTACGGCATCCCCTGGACGAAGGACAAAGGAGTCGCGGGTGTCCAGCTCCGACATCTTCATCGGCGAGACCATCGGTACCGCCGTGCTCATCCTGCTCGGCGGCGGGGTCTGCGCCGCCGTCACGCTCAAGGCCTCCAAGGCCCGCAACGCCGGCTGGCTCGCCATCGCCTTCGGGTGGGGTTTCGCCGTGATGACCGCGGCCTACATCTCGGCGCCGCTGTCCGGCGCCCACCTCAACCCGGCCGTGACCCTCGGCATCGCCCTCAAGGACGGCGAGTGGGGCAACGTGCCCACCTACCTGGCCGGGCAGATCCTCGGCGCCATGATCGGCGCGGCCCTGGTCTGGGTCGCCTACTACGGCCAGTTCCAGGCGCACCTGACCGACAGGGAGATCGTCGGCGGCCCGGGCGCACAGGAGACCGCGGCCAAGGCCGTCGAGGCGCAGGAGAAGGGCGCCGGCCCGGTCCTGGGGATCTTCTCCACCGGCCCCGAGATCCGCCACGCGGTGCAGAACCTCGCCACGGAGATCATCGGCACCTTCGTCCTGCTGCTCGCCATCCTCACCCAGGGCCTGAACGACCAGGGCAACGGCCTCGGCACCCTGGGCGCCCTGATCACCGCCTTCGTCGTCGTCTCGATCGGCCTGTCCCTCGGCGGGCCGACCGGCTACGCGATCAACCCCGCCCGCGACCTCGGCCCGCGGATCGTGCACGCCCTCCTTCCCCTGCCCAACAAGGGCGGCTCCGACTGGGGGTACGCCTGGATCCCGATCGCCGGTCCGCTGATCGGCGCGGCGATCGCCGCAGGCGTGTACAACGTCGCCTTCGCCTAGAAGTGTTCGCGGTGCCGCCCCCGCCCACCGGGCGCGGACCGACGACCGCGCGGCACGCGCCGTACACGCAAGCCCCACCACCACGGAACCTCCAGGAGCACACAGTGACCGACGCCCACACCGCCGGCCCCTTCATCGCGGCGATCGACCAGGGCACGACCTCCTCCCGCTGCATCGTCTTCGACCGGGACGGCCGGATCGTCTCCGTCGACCAGAAGGAACACGAGCAGATCTTCCCCAGGCCGGGCTGGGTGGAGCACGACGCCAACGAGATCTGGGCCAACGTCCAGGAGGTCGTCGCCGGTGCCGTCGCCAAGGCGGGCATCACCCGCGACGACATCAAGGCCATCGGCATCACCAACCAGCGCGAGACCACCCTGGTCTGGGACCGGAACACCGGCGAGCCCGTCCACAACGCCATCGTCTGGCAGGACACCCGCACCGACGCCCTGTGCCGGGAGCTGGCCCGCAACGTCGGCCAGGACCGCTTCCGCCGCGAGACGGGCCTGCCCCTGGCCTCCTACTTCGCCGGCCCCAAGGCCCGCTGGCTGCTCGACAACGTCGACGGCCTGCGCGAGCGCGCCGAGGCGGGCGACCTGCTCTTCGGCACCATGGACACCTGGGTCATCTGGAACCTGACCGGCGGCGTCGACGGCGGCCGGCACGTCACCGACGTCACCAACGCCTCCCGCACCCTGCTGATGAACCTGCACACCATGCGGTGGGACGAGCGGATCTGCGAGTCCATCGGCGTGCCGGCGCAGATGCTCCCCGAGATCCGCTCCTCCGCCGAGGTGTACGGCGAGATCAGGGGCGGCCGGCTGGGCGAGCTGCTCGGCGGCGTCCCCGTCGCCTCCGCGCTCGGCGACCAGCAGGCGGCCCTGTTCGGCCAGACCTGCTTCTCCGAGGGCGAGACCAAGTCGACGTACGGCACCGGCACCTTCATGGTGATGAACACCGGTGACAAGCTCATCAACTCCTACAGCGGGCTGCTGACCACCGTCGGCTACCAGATCGGCGACGACAGGCCGGTCTACGCGCTGGAGGGCTCGATCGCCGTCACCGGCTCCCTGGTGCAGTGGATGCGGGACCAGATGGGGCTGATCTCCACCGCCGCCGAGATCGAGACCCTCGCCCTGTCGGTCGAGGACAACGGCGGCGCGTACTTCGTCCCGGCCTTCTCCGGGCTGTTCGCCCCCTACTGGCGCTCCGACGCGCGCGGCGTGATCGCCGGCCTGACCCGGTACGTCACCAAGGCGCACCTCGCGCGCGCCGTCCTGGAGGCCACCGCCTGGCAGACCCGGGAGATCGCCGACGCCATGACCAAGGACTCCGGCGTCGAGCTGACCGCCCTCAAGGTCGACGGCGGGATGACCTCCAACAACCTGCTGATGCAGACCCTCTCGGACTTCCTGGACGCGCCCGTGGTGCGCCCCATGGTCGCCGAGACGACCTGCCTCGGCGCCGCCTACGCCGCCGGCCTCGCCGTCGGCTTCTGGAACAGCACCGACGACCTGCGCGCCAACTGGCGCCGGGCCGCCGAGTGGACCCCCCGCATGGACGCGGCGACCCGCGACCGTGAGTACAAGAACTGGCTCAAGGCCGTCGAGCGGACCATGGGCTGGATCGCCGACGAAGGCTGACGAGAGCCGACGAGGAGTAAGAACCCGACATGACCACTCAGTCCACCCTGCAGTCCGTGCCTGCCCTGGGGACGCGCCCGGCCTCCGGCTCCCACCCGAGCCGCGCCGAGACCAGGGAGCAGCTCTCCAAGGCGTCGTACGACCTCCTCGTGATCGGCGGCGGCATCCTCGGCATCTCCACCGCCTGGCACGCCGCGCAGGCCGGTCTCAGGGTGGCCCTGGTCGACGCCGGCGACTTCGCCGGCGCCACCTCCTCGGCCTCCTCCAAGCTGCTCCACGGCGGCCTGCGCTACCTGCAGACCGGCGCGGTGAAGCTGGTGGCGGAGAACCACTTCGAGCGCCGCGCGGTCTCCCGCCAGGTCGCGCCCCACCTGGCGAACCCGCTCACCTTCTACCTCCCCGTGTACAAGGGCGGCCCGCACGGCGCGGCCAAGCTCGGGGCGGGTGTCTTCGCCTACTCCGCGCTGTCGGCGTTCGGCGACGGCGTCGGCCACCTGCTCTCCCCCGCCAGGGCGCGAGCGGACGTCCCCGAGCTGCGCACCGAGAACCTGAGGGCCGTGGCCGTGTACGGCGACGACCAGATGAACGACGCGCGGATGGCGCTGATGACGGTCCGCGCGGCCGTCGAGTCGGGCGCCGTCGTCCTCAACCACGCCGAGGTCACCGGGCTGCGCTTCACCCGGGGCCGGGTCACCGGTGCCGAGCTGAAGGACCGTCTGTCCGGCGAGGAGTTCGGCGTGAACGCCCGGCTGGTGCTGAACGCCACCGGCCCCTGGGTCGACCACCTGCGCCGCATGGAGGACCCGAACGCCGCGCCGTCCATCCGCCTGTCGAAGGGCGCCCACCTGGTGCTGAAGCGGACGTCCCCGTGGAAGGCGGCGCTGGCCACCCCGATCGACAAGTACCGCATCACCTTCGCCCTCCCCTGGGAGGACATGCTGCTGCTCGGCACCACCGACGAGGAGTACGAGGGCGATCCGGCCGACGTCGCCGTCAACGACAAGGACATAGCCCAGATCCTGGACGAGGCCGCCTTCTCCATCCGCGACCAGCAGCTCGACCGGGACCTGATCACCTACGCCTTCGCGGGTCTGCGCGTGCTGCCGGGCGGGCCCGGCGACACGGCGAAGGCCAAGCGCGAGACGGTCGTCACCGAGGGCCGGGGCGGCATGCTGTCCGTCGCGGGCGGCAAGTGGACCACCTTCCGCCACATCGGCCGTACGGTGATGAAGAAGCTGGAGTCGCTGCCGGGCCACCCGCTGGGCGACGACTTCGAGCCGATCTCCTCCCTGCCGCGGAAGCTGCCGCTGCCGGGGGTCGCCAACCCCCGCGCGGTCGCCCACCGGCTGCTGGTGGACCACCCGGCGCCCGGCCCGCGCATGGCGGCCGACACCGCCCGGCACCTGGCCACCCACTACGGTTCGCTGGCGTTCGACATCGCCCGCCTGGCCAACGACGACCCCGCGCTCGCCGAGCGCGTCCACCCCGACGCCCCGGAGATCTGGGCGCAGGTCGTCTGGGCCCGTGACCACGAGTGGGCCCAGACGCCGGAGGACGTGCTGCGCCGCCGGACCACGCTGACCATCCGCGGCCTGGCCACCGACGAAGTCCGCGCCAAGGTGCAGGAGCTGCTGGACCGGCGGTAGGGGCCGATGCTCCCGGGCCCGAGGGGCGGATGACGCGGCGGCGCGCGACGGCGCACCGGCGGGTCCGCCTCCGGGCCATCCCCCGTCGTCGGCGGCGGCGCGGTCCCGGCGGTCGCGCGCCCGCCGTGGCCGGTGCGGCCCGGCGCACCCGCGGCGGCTCCCCGGGTGTTCCCCGGGGATTGCCGGGGCAGTGTTGGGTCACTCCCACCGAGGGTGGTGCAAGGGGGCTGCGGGCGCCCCCTCCGCACGCCGTAAGGTGGGGAGGTCAAGCGAGGGCACGTCGGAAGGAGGCACTGGGTGATCGAGCTCGAGGGGGTTCCCGAGCTGATCGACCCGGTCATGGTGGCCGCGTTCGAGGGCTGGAACGATGCCGGCGACGCCGCCTCCACCGCGGTCGCGCATCTCGACAGGGAATGGAAGGGCGAGGTCTTCGCGGCGCTGGACGCCGAGGACTACTACGACTTCCAGGTGAACCGCCCCACGGTGTTCATCGACAACGGCGTCCGCAAGATCATGTGGCCGACGACCAGACTGTCGGTGGTCCGGGTCGGCGGCGACAAGCCGCGGGACCTGGTGCTGGTCCGGGGGATCGAACCGTCCATGCGCTGGCGCTCGTTCTGCAACGAGCTGCTGGGCTTCGCCCATGAGCTGGGCGTGGAGCTGGTGGTCATCCTGGGCGCCCTGCTGGGCGACACCCCGCACACGCGTCCGGTCCCGATCAGCGGGACCACCTCCGACCCCGACCTGGCGCGCCGCATGGACCTGGAGGAGACCAAGTACGAGGGCCCCACGGGCATCGTCGGCGTCCTCCAGGAGGCGTGCACGCACGCCGGGGTGCCGGCGGTGTCGCTGTGGGCGGCGGTGCCGCACTACGTCTCGCAGCCGCCGAACCCCAAGGCGACGCTGGCCCTCCTCAACCGCCTGGAGGACCTGATCGACGTGCGCATCCCGCTGGGCGAGCTGCCCGAGGACGCGCGTGCCTGGCAGGTGGGAGTGGACCAGCTCGCCGCCGAGGACAGCGAGGTCGCCGAGTACGTCCAGACGCTGGAGGAGGCCCGGGACACCGCGGAGCTGCCGGAGGCGTCGGGTGAGGCGATCGCCCGGGAGTTCGAGCGGTACCTGCGGCGCCGGGACGGCGGGGGCGGACCGTCCGGCGGGCACGCCACGGCGGACGGCGGCGACGCTCCCCCCGGCCCGCCCGGCACGTCGTATCTGCGGGACAACCCCGGCGGCCGGAACCGGCCGCCGAAACCGCCCGCGTCGGGCGGGGACGACGAGGACTCCCCGGAGAACTGACGGAACCGGGCGGGGGCGGAGCAGATGCCTGCTCCGCCCCCGCCCGGTTTCCGCACGAGCAGGGTGCCGGGCCGGCTACAGGGCGACGCCCAGCAGGGCGTCGACGGCACGCGACACCAGGCCGGGCGCGCCCGGGTCCGTACCGCCGCTCTCGTGCTGGAGGGCGGCCCAGCGGTCGACCGCGGCCAGCGCGGCCGGGGCGTCCAGGTCGTCGGCGAGGGCCTCGCGGATCTCCTCCACCAGCGCGTCCGCGGGCGGCCCGTCGGGCCGGGACACCGCCGAGCGCCAGCGGTCGAGGCGGGCGAGGGCGTCCCAGAGCACCTGGTCGGTCCACTCCCAGTCGGAGCGGTAGTGGTGGGCGAGCAGCGTCAGGCGGATGGCGGCGGGGTCGACGCCCTCGCGGCGCAGCGCCGAGACGAAGACCAGGTTCCCCTTGGACTTGGACATCTTCTCGCCGTCGAGGCCGACCATGCCGGCGTGCACGTACGCCCGGGCCATGGGGAACTCGCCGGTGAGCGCCTGGGCGTGCGAGGCGCCCATCTCGTGGTGCGGGAAGACGAGGTCGGAGCCACCGCCCTGGACGTCGAAGCCCATGCCGAGGTGGTCCAGGGCGATGGCCACGCACTCGATGTGCCAGCCGGGCCGGCCGCGGCCCAGGGAGCCGCCGTCCCAGCTCGGCTCGCCGTCGCGGGCCGCCATCCAGAGCATCGGGTCGAGCGGGTTCTTCTTGCCCGGCCGGTCCGGGTCGCCGCCGCGCTCGGCGGACAGCAGCCGCATCGCGGCGGCGTCCAGGTTCGAGACCCGGCCGAAGTGGGGGTCGGACTCGACGGAGAAGTAGATGTCGCCCTCGAGTTCGTAGGCGGCGCCGAGGTCCCGCAGCCGCTCCACGAGCGGCACGATGCCGGGTATGGCCTCCACGGCGCCTATGTAGTGCCGCGGCGGCAGCATGCGCAGCGCCGTCATGTCCTCGCGGAAGAGGGCGGTCTCCTTCTCGGCGAGGGCGCTCCAGTCGACGCCGTCGCGCTCGGCCCGCTCCAGGAGGGGGTCGTCGACGTCGGTGACGTTCTGGACGTAGTGGACCTGCCGCTTGGTGTCGAGCCACACGCGCTGCACGAGGTCGAACGCGTTGTAGGTCGCCGCGTGCCCCATGTGGGTGGCGTCGTACGGCGTGATGCCGCAGACGTAGATACGGGCGACGGGACCGGGGTCGAGGGTGACGAGGCCGCCGGTCGCGGTGTCGTGGATCCTCAGGTCGCGGCCCTGACCAGGCAGGGCGGGGACCTCGGAAGCGGGCCAGGCATGCATGTCATGAGCCTAACCGCAGCACGGTTGCGGCCACGAACCGGACCGAGCGGGATGGCCGGGAACGCCTTCTTGCGCGAAACCCGGCGCTGTGCTGTGGTGACGCCGACCGCCAAGAGGTGGTAAAGCGTGCCCGGCGGCGGGCCCTACACCGGCGGCCAGGGGATCGCCGGCCACTCCCCGCCCGGCTCCGGGTGGGTGCCGGAGGCCAGCAGCGCCTCGACCCGCGCGCGCGTGGCGCCGATCTCGGCCGCGGTGATCAGCCCGGCCAGCCGCTGCGCGAGCGCGCCGCCGTCGCGCAGCGCCTCGCGCAGGCCGCCGAGCACGGCGAGCGCCTCCTCGGTGAGCGGTTCCCCGGCCCAGCCCCACAGCAGCGTCCGCAGCTTGTTCTCGGCGTGGAAGGTGACCCCGTGGTCGATCCCGTACAGCCGTCCCCGGGCGTCCGGCAGCAGGTGCCCGCCCTTGCGGTCGGCGTTGTTGATCACGGCGTCCAGCACGGCGAGCCGGCGCAGGCGCTCGTCGTCGGCGTGGACCAGCAGCGCGGTACGCCCCTCACCGACGTCGGCGAACCCGATCGCCTTCCACCCCGGGCCCGGCTCCTCCCCCTCCACCAGGGCGAGCAGCTCCGCGTCCGGCGCCGCCTCGATCCAGAGCTGGCACATCCCCTCGCCGTAGGGGCCCTCCCGCAGCACGGTGGGCGGGACCAGCCCCCAGCCGGTGGCCTCGGAGACCTCGTAGGCGGCGACCTCCCGCCCGGCCAGGGTGCCGTCGGGGAAGTCCCACAGGGGGCGCTCCCCCGCGACCGGCTTGTAGACGCAGGCGGCCTGGCGCCCCTCGTACGTCACCGTGCAGTACAGCGCCGCGTTGGACGCCTCACGGATGCGTCCGCGGACGGTCAGCTCGCCCCGGGCGAGCAGGTCGGCGGCCGGGTCCCCGGCCGTCACGCCCCGCGGCGGTATCCGTTCTGGCGCGGACATACGTGTCCTTCCGGGTCGAGCGGGAGGCTGCACAGCGGGCACGGCGGCCGCCCGGCGTTGACGACGTCGAGGGCGCGCTTGGCGAAGGCTCTGGCCTGCGCGCCGGTGAGCCGGACCCGCAGCATCGGGGGCCCGTTCTCCTCGTCCTGCAAAAGCCGCTCCTCGGCCTCGGCGAGGTCCTCCTCGGAGTCGGCGTCGAGCTCGACGAGGGCCTGCGCCTCGACGATCATGCGCTGCTCCTCGCCGTCCCAGGCCAGCGCCATGGTGCCGACCCGGAACTCCTCCTCGATGGGGGTGTCCAGCGGGGCGGTGTCGGCGATCTCCGCGGGGGCGACGGCGGGGACGGCGGCGCTGCCGCCGCTGCGCCGCACGACCTCGTCCAGGAGCTCGTCCATGCGTTCGGCGAGCGCGGCCACCTGGGTCTTCTCCAGGGCCACGCTGGTCACCCGGGAGCCGGCGGAGGCCTGGAGGAAGAACGTACGGCGCCCGGGCAGCCCGACCGTACCGGCCACGAAGCGCTCCGGCTGGTCGTAGAGGAACACCTGACGGGACACGTCCTGTCTCCATTGAATGTCGTGGCGAAAAGGCGGATCGGCGTGGTGGAACGTGAGGAACGGCGGAACGTCGTGACGGAAGCCGCGGGACGGCACTGCTGCGACCGCTTCACCCTACTGCGGCCGACGATCACGGTGCGCCCGCACCACCCCCGACGGTCGCGTCGTCGCCCGGCGGCTCCTCGCGCGGCGCCAGGGAGGCGAAGTCGCCGGTGTCGCCGAGGCGGACCAGGAACGGCCGCAGCCGGGTGTAGCGGATCGCCGTGATGGAACACGGTTCGACGGCGATCCGCTGGAAGAGGTCGAGATGGAGCCCGAGCGCCTCCGCGACGAGCGACTTGATGATGTCCCCGTGCGAGCACATGAGGTAGACGGCGTCGGCGCCGTGGTCGCGCTCCACGCGCGCGTTCCACTCGCGTACCGCCTCCGCGGCGCGGGTCTGCATCGCGCGCATCGACTCGCCGCCGGGGAAGGCGGCCGCCGAGGGGTGCGCCTGCACCACCTCCATCAGCGGCTCGTCCCTGAGCTCGTCGAGCTTGCGGCCGGACCAGTCGCCGTAGTCGCACTCCTCGATCCGCTGCTCGATGTGCGGGCGCAGTCCGGGGCGGGCGTCGAGCAGCGGCCGGACCGTCTCGCGGCAGCGCTGGAGCGGGCTGGTGACGATCTCGGCGATCGGCAACCCGGCGAGCCGCCCGGGCAGGGCGGCGGCCTGCGCGGTGCCGCGTTCGTCGAGACCGACGCCGGGCATCCGTCCGGCGAGCAGCCCCTCGGTGTTGGCGGTGGAACGTCCGTGCCTGACCAGGATCAGCGTGGGCATGCGGCCAGGGTAGGCGTAAGGAACGGCGCGGTGGCGCCGGGGCGAGGGGAGAGTACGTTCGGTGATCGTCGACTGCGCCATCTACCGGGACGGGCGGCGCCGCGAGGGGCCGGAGGACTTCTCCGACGCGCTCGGCGAGGCGCGGGCCGCGGGCGGGTTCGTCTGGGTCGGGCTGCACGAGCCGACCGCGGAGGAGTTCGACCTGGTCACCCAGGAGTTCGCGCTGCACCCGCTGGCCGTGGAGGACGCCCTGAAGGCGCACCAGCGGCCCAAGCTGGAGGTGTACGAGGACTCGCTGTTCATGGTGGTCAAGCCGGTCGTGTACGACGCGGCCGGCGACACGGTCTCCTCCGGCGAGGTCATGGTCTTCCTCGGCGACGCGTTCGTGGTGACCGTCCGCCACGGCGAGGGCGCCCCGCTGACGGCGGTCCGGGACCGGCTGGAGAAGGAGCCGGAGCTGCTCGGCAAGGGCCCCACCGCGGTGCTGTACGGGATCGCCGACGCCGCCGTCGACCACTACCTGGACGTGGCGACCGAGCTGCAGACCGACCTGGAGGGGCTGGAGGCGGAGGTCTTCTCGCCGGACGACGGCGGCTCGCGCCACACCGCCTCGCGGATCTACAACTTCAAGCGGCAGGTCCTGGAGTTCCGCCGCGCCGTCGGCCCGCTGGGGCCGCCGCTGTCCCGGCTGGCGGGCACGGGCCCGTTCGGCGGGTCGGTGCGGGTGCCGTTCGTGGACGACACCGCGCGGCCCTTCTTCCGCGACGTGCACGACCACCTCACCCGCGTGAGCGAGTCGGTGGAGGGCCTGGACCGGCTGGTCTCGGACATCCTGTCGGCGCACCTGGCGCAGATGAGCGTCCGGCAGAACGACGACATGCGGAAGATCTCCGCCTGGGCGGCCATGGCCGCCATCCCCACGATGATCGCGGGGATCTACGGCATGAACTTCGAGCACATGCCGGAACTGCGCTGGACGTGGTCCTATCCGGTGCTGATCGTGGTGATGGCCGTCCTCGAGGTGCTGGTCTTCCGGCTGTTCAAGCGGCGGGGGTGGCTGTGAGGGCGCACTGCGGGGGGCCGGAGGGGGCGTAACCATGCGGACCGGGGCGCGTTGTTCCGCGTGACGGCCGTGGCGGGGAAGACCCCCGAGCCCCCACCACGGCCGCGGAACGTTCGCCGCGCCCCGCGCGCGGCACCTGTCAGGCAAGGCCGGCGCGCTCCAGGGCCTCGGCCCCGGCCCGCAGGGCGGCGATCCGCTCCTCCAGGGTGAAGCCCGCGGGGGCGAGGGAGAGCGTGGTGACCCCGGCCGCCGCGTAGGACTTCATCCGGTCCGCGATCCGGTCCACGGACCCCAGCAGCGTCGTCCGGTCGATCAGCTCGTGCGGTACGGCCGCCGCGGCGCCCTGCTTGTCGCCCGACAGGTACTTCTCCTGGATCTCGGCGGCGGCCTGCTCGTACCCCATGCGCCGGGCGAGCCGGTTGTAGAAGTTCTGCCGGGGGCTGCCCATGCCGCCGACGTACAGCGCGGTGTACGGGCGGAAGGTGTCGGCGAGCGCGGCCACGTCCTTGTCGTCGCCGAGGGCCAGCGGCAGCGTCGGGCACACGTCGAACCCGTCGAGGCTCTTGCCCGCCTTCTCGCGCCCGGCGCGCAGATGCCGGATCGCCGTCTCCTCCAGGTGCTCGGCCGAGGGGAAGATCAGCAGGGCGCCGTCGGCGATCTCGCCGGTCTGCTCCAGGTTCTTCGGCCCGATCGCGGCGATGTACAGCGGGATGTGCTCCCGCTGCGGGTGCACGGTCAGCTTGATCGGCTTGCCCGGGCCGCCGGGCAGGGGCAGCGTCCAGTGCTCGCCCTCGTACGTCAGCCGCTCCCGCGTCATCGCCCTGCGCACGATCTCGACGTACTCACGGGTCCGGGAGAGCGGCTTGTCGAACTTCACGCCGTACCAGCCCTCGGAGACCTGCGGCCCGGAGACGCCGAGACCCAGCCGGAAGCGGCCGCCCGAGAGGGAGTCCAGGGTGGCGGCGGTCATCGCGGTCATCGCGGGCTGGCGGGCCGGGATCTGGAAGATGGCCGAGCCGACGTCGATCCGCTCGGTCCGGGCGGCGACATACGCCAGTACGGTGGCCGCGTCGGAGCCGTACGCCTCGGCGGCCCAGCAGACGGCGTAGCCGAGCCGGTCGGCCTCCTGGGCGACGGCGAGGTTGTCCGCGTCCATTCCGGCGCCCCAGTAGCCGAGGTTGATCCCGAGCTGCATGGCCGATTCCCCTTACCGATCAGTAACGTCCGTTGGGCCGACCTTAGCGTGGCCGCCCTACCCGCGTCAGCAGCGGCGTCCGTCCCGGCGCGCGCACCGCGCGCGGCGGCGGTGGCGGGCCGTCGCGGACGGGAACGGCCGTCCACAGGCCCCCACGGACGAACGCCTGGCCAGTAATGTCGGCGTTCATGGAGCAGAGGCATCTCGGTCGCACCGGCCTGCGCGTGTCCCGCATCGGTCTCGGCACCCTGACCTGGGGCCGGGACACCGACGAGCATGACGCGGCGGAGCTGTTGAAGACCTTCTGGGAGGCGGGCGGGACCCTCGTCGACACCGCGGACGTGTACGGCGACGGGGAGGCCGAGTACCTGCTCGGCAAGCTCATGGACGGCCTGGTGCCGCGGCGGGATCTGGTGATCTCCACCAAGGCGGGCAGCGTCCCGGACCCCGACCGCCGCTTCGACGGCTCACGCGGTCATCTGCTCTCCGCGCTGGACGCCTCGCTCGCCCGGCTCGGCACCGACCACGTCGACCTGTGGCACGTCCACGCCTTCGACCCCCACACACCGCTGGAGGAGACGCTCCACGCCCTGGACCTGGCGGTCGCCAGCGGCCGGGCCCGCTACGCCGGGGTGTCCAACTTCTGCGGCTGGCAACTGGCCAAGGCGGCGACCTGGCAGCTCGCCGCTCCGGGGGCGCGGACCCGGCTGGCCAGTACGCAGATGGAGTACTCGCTGCTCCAGCGCGGCGTCGAGCGGGAGGTGCTGCCCGCCGCGCTCGACCTGGGGATCGGGCTGCTGCCGTCCTCCCCGCTGGGCCGCGGCGTCCTGACCGGCAAGTACCGGGGGGACGTCACGCCGCCGGACTCGCGCGGCGCGTCCGAACACCTGGCTCCGTTCGTGGCGCCCTACCTCGACGACACCGCGAGCCGCATCGTGGACGCGGTGGCGACGGCGGCGGACGGACTGGCCGTGACCCCGCTCCAGGTGGCCCTCGCCTGGGTGCGGGACCGGCCCGGCGTGGCCGCGCCCGTCGTCGGCGCGCGGAACGCGCGGCAGCTCGCCGCGGCGTTGTCAGTGGAGGCCCTTAGTCTTCCTGACGAGATCTGCCGGGCGCTCGACGACGTGTCGGCGCCGGTGCACCGCTATCCCGATCACGACTGGAGCACGCTGTGAGCACGGAGCCCGAGACCACGGAGCACGCCGAGCCGGGGACGCCGGGCACCACGGAGGACGGCGCGGCCCGGAACACGGGCACCCCGCCGGGACCGCAGGATGCCGCGGGCGCGGACGACGCGCCGGGCCGGGACGGGGCGGAGGCGGGAGACCCGGATGAGGCCGCCCCGCCGGCCGGGGCTGCCGGGCGCTTTGGCGAGCCCGCCGGCGGGAGCCCGGGCGGCCCGGACGGGGAGTCCGGGGAGACGGACCCCGACGGCCCGGAGCCCGCGCGCACGAGCCCCGGGGACGCGGACGCGGGCGGCGCGGACGCCGGGGACCCCCCGGCCGGGGACGGGAACGGCGAGGACGGGGACGGCGGGGACTCCGGCGCCGGGGACGCGGACGCCGCCGGCGGTGCGGCGGAAGGCACCGGCGGGGAGCTGTCCGAGGCCGAGGCCGAGCTGCTCGCCCAGCGGCTGGAGCGGGAGCGCATCGAGCGGCGCAAGGCGGAGAAGAAGGGGCCGATCGCGAGCGGGGCCAAGCTCAGCGGCAAGGCCGCCGATCTGCTCGCCGCCGTCCGCGCCGTCGAGAGCGGCGAGAAGCCGGCGGCCACCGTCTTCGACGGCCCCCGGCCGGCTC
>NZ_WYCT01000204.1 GCF_011008945.1 Streptomyces harenosi | reverse complement strand
GTCCCCGTCCCCGTCCCGCGGCGCACCGACCGCCCCGCCCGCCCCGGAGCCGGAGCCACCGGGTCTGTGCATACCGGTCATCGGCCTGTGCGTGGACCTGACGGCCGAGGACGACTGAACGGCTACCGCTCGGTGCCGCGCCGGGACAGCAGCCACGGCTCGACCACGCCGAGGCCGCGCACCGGACGCTGCCACATCGGCTGGAGGGCGAAGCGGTACACCGGCGGCTGGGTGCCTTCCTTCTCCGCGGCGGCGGCTTCCTCGGCCGCCTGCGCCTCGGAGGCCGGGGCGTCCCCGGTGCGGATCAGTTCCTGGGCGAAGGCGCTGTCGACGAGGACGGCGTCGCGGGGGGCTATGGAGGTGAGCCGGGAGGCCAGGTTCACGGTGGTGCCGAAGACATCGCCCATACGGGTGGTGACCGTGCCGAAGGCCATGCCGACGCGGAGTTCCGGCATGGTCTCGTCGTTCGCCATGGTCTCGATCAGGCGCAGCGCGATCTCGGCGGCCGTGCCCGCGTCGTCGGCGGCGTAGAGCACCTCGTCGCCGAGGGTCTTGATGAGCCGCCCGCCGCGCGCCGCGACCAGGTCGGCGGCGGTGGTCTCGAACGCCTCGACGAGCTCGCCGAGCTCCTCCTCCTCCATGCGGCGGGTCAGCCGGGTGAAGCCGACCAGATCGGCGAAGCCGACCGCGAGCCGCCGGTCGACCATCTCCTCGTCGTCGGCGGCCTGCACGACACGGCCGGTCGCGGCGGCGAGCTGGCGCCGCCAGACGTAGATCAGGAACTCCTCCAGCTCCGGCAGGAGCAGCTCGATCAGGGGATACGTGACCTCGGTGCGGGTCATGCCCGGCTCGGGCGGCTCGGTCAGGCCCTCCAGGAAGGAGTCGATCTGCCATTCGGCCAACCGGGCGGTGGTCTGCCCGGTGGAGCGGGCCACCTGCACCGCCATCGCCTCGCTGAGCAGGCCCGCCTCCACCAGACCGGCCAGCCGCCGCAGCGCGAGCACGTCGGCCTCGGTGAGCGCCTTGGCCTGCCCGATGTCGGCGAAGCCCATGGCCCGCCAGAAGCGGGAGGCCAGCTCCATGGAGACGCCCGCGCTGCGGGCCGCCTGGAAGGGGGTGTAGCGGCGCTCCGCGCCCAGGATGAGCTGTTCCAGGCGGAGCGCGAGCGGGTCCTCTCCGGGATCGGCGGGGTGGTCTCCCCGGCCGTCCCCGGCCGTGCCGGAGCCCGTGTCGTCGACGGTCACGCCTGCTGCCCTTCCGATCTGCCGCGGTCAGGTACCGACCGGCCTCAACTCTACGGCAGCCCTGTGCGCCAGCTCACTTCGCGAGCCGGGGGCCACCGCCCCTCAGGCCGGGCGCAGGTGGACGATGTCCCCGGCGCCCACCGGCTCCTGGACGCCGTCCTCCGTGGCCAGCACCAGCCGGCCGTCCCCGTCCACGGCGACGGCCTCCCCGGTCACCGACCGGTCGCCCGGCAGCTCGGCCCGCACCCGGCGGCCCAGCGTCGCGCACCCGGCGGCGTACGTCTCCTGGAGCCCGCAGGCGGCGGGGTCGCCGTCCGCCGCCCGCCACCGCCCGTACCAGTCCTCCAGCGACCGCAGCACGCCCCGCAGCAGCGGGTCCCGGTCGGTGTTCACGGCGCCGGCCAGCGCCAGCGACCCGGCGTGCGGCACCGGCAGCTCGGCGGCGCGCAGGGTGACGTTGACGCCGACGCCGATGACGACGCCGTCGGGGCCGGCGCGCTCGGCGAGGATGCCGCCCGCCTTGCGTTCCTCGCCGCCGACGGTGACCAACAGGTCGTTGGGCCACTTCAGTGCCGTGTCGACGCCCGCCGTGCGGGACAGGCCGGTCGCCACGGCGACGCCGGTGAGCAGCGGCAGCCAGCCCCAGCGGGCCACCGGGACCTCGGCGGGCCGCAGCAGGACGGAGAAGAAGAGGCCGGAGCGCGGCGGTGCCGTCCACTGCCGGTCCAGGCGGCCCCGGGCGGCGGTCTGCTCCTCGGCGACCAGGACGGCGCCCTCGGCCACCGTGCCCCCGGCGGCGCGGGCGGCCAGATCGGAGTTGGTGGAGCCGGTGCGCTGCACCACCTCCACCTGGGACCACAGCCCTCCCTCCCGTACCAGCGCGCGCCGCAGCGCGGTGGCGTTGAGGGGCGGACGGTCCAGGTCGGACCACCGGCTGCTGTTTCCGTCTGAGGCATCTCGCGGCGTCATGCAAGCCACCCTAGGTGTGGTGAACACCGCACTGCCGATCGGTAGGCGCACCACTACGCTGCGGATGAGTAACCATCCCCCCTTTTGAGCAGGCAGGGAGCCGCGTCCCGATGTCCGAGCCGGAAGAACTGCAGCAGCCTGACCTTCACACCACCGCGGGCAAGCTCGCGGATCTGAGGCGGCGTATCGAGGAGGCGACGCACGCCGGTTCGGAACGCGCGGTCGAAAAGCAGCACGCCAAGGGCAAGCTGACGGCCCGTGAGCGGATCGATCTGCTGCTGGACGAGGGGTCCTTCGTCGAACTGGACGAGTTCGCCCGGCACCGCTCGAACCACTTCGGGCTGGAGAAAAACCGTCCCTACGGAGACGGGGTGGTGACCGGGTACGGCACGGTCGACGGGCGCCCGGTCGCCGTCTTCTCCCAGGACTTCACCGTCTTCGGCGGTGCCCTCGGCGAGGTCTACGGCCAGAAGATCGTCAAGGTGATGGACTTCGCGCTGAAGACCGGCTGCCCGGTCATCGGCATCAACGACTCCGGCGGCGCCCGCATCCAGGAAGGGGTCGCCTCCCTCGGCGCCTACGGGGAGATCTTCCGCCGCAACACCCATGCCTCCGGGGTGATCCCGCAGATCAGCCTGGTCGTCGGCCCGTGCGCGGGCGGCGCGGTCTACTCGCCCGCGATCACCGACTTCACGGTCATGGTCGACCAGACCTCGCACATGTTCATCACCGGCCCGGACGTGATCAAGACGGTGACGGGCGAGGACGTCGGCTTCGAGGAACTGGGCGGCGCCCGCACCCACAACGCGACCTCGGGCGTGGCCCACCACATGGCCGGCGACGAGAAGGACGCGGTCGAGTACATCAAGCAACTGCTGTCGTACCTGCCGTCCAACAACCTCTCCGAGCCCCCGGCGTTCCCGGAGGAGGCGGACCTCGCCGTCACCGACGAGGACCGCGAGCTGGACGTGATCGTCCCGGACAGCGCCAACCAGCCGTACGACATGCACACGGTGATCGAGCACGTCCTGGACGACGGCGAGTTCTTCGAGACGCAGCCGCTGTACGCGCCGAACATCCTCACCGGCTTCGGCCGGGTCGAGGGCGCCGCGGTCGGCGTCGTCGCCAACCAGCCGATGCAGTTCGCGGGCTGCCTGGACATCAAGGCCAGCGAGAAGGCGGCCCGCTTCGTGCGGACCTGCGACGCCTTCAACATCCCGGTGCTGACCTTCGTGGACGTCCCCGGCTTCCTGCCGGGCGTCGACCAGGAGCACGACGGGATCATCCGGCGCGGCGCCAAGCTGATCTACGCCTACGCCGAGGCCACCGTCCCCCTCGTCACGGTCATCACCCGCAAGGCGTTCGGCGGCGCCTACGACGTCATGGGCTCCAAGCACCTGGGTGCCGACCTCAACCTGGCCTGGCCCACGGCGCAGATCGCGGTGATGGGCGCGCAGGGCGCGGTCAACGTCCTGCACCGCCGCGCCCTGGCCGAGGCCGAGGCGGGCGGCGAGGACGTCGAGGCGGTCCGTGCCCGGCTGATCCGGGAGTACGAGGACACCCTCCTCAACCCGTACGTCGCGGCCGAACGCGGCTACGTCGACGCGGTGATCATGCCCTCGGACACCCGCCGCCATGTCGTGCGCGGGCTGCGTCAGCTCCGCACCAAGCGGGAATCCCTCCCTCCGAAGAAGCACGGCAACATCCCCCTGTAGGCCCGCGGACCCCCTGGGAGCCGTCATGAACATCAAGGTCGTACGGGGCAACCCGACTCCGGAGGAGCTGGCCGCCGCCCTGGCGGTGGTCCGGGCCCGCGCCGCGGCGGCGGACACCGCGCCGCCCGGCGCGCCCGCGGCCCGTCCCGCCTGGTCCGACCCGTCCCGCCTGGCCGCCCGCCGCCTGCCGCAGCCGGGTCCGGCCGCGTGGGCACGCACCTACTGGCCGGGGGCCTGAACGGTCACAGGACCGCCGCGACGGCTTCGGCCATCACCGCGTACCCCTCGTCGTTGGGGTGCAGGTGGTCGCCGAAGTCGTACGCCGGCCGCAGCCGGTCCGCGTCCGCCGGGTCGGCCAGCAGGCGGTGGAGGTCCACGACCGCGTCGTAGGCGCCCGAGGTGCGGATCCACTCGTTCACCTCGTGGCTCACCTCGGCGGCGTGCTCCCCCCAGTGGTCGGAGCCGCCGAACGGCGCCAGCGTCGCGCCGATCACCCGCAGGCCCCGCTGCCGGGCCTGCCGTATCAGCGCCTCGTACCCGCCGATCAGGTCGGCGGCCTCCAGGACGGGCGCCGGCTTGTACGTCGGCTGCTCGCCGGTCTCGCTGAAGCCGATGTCGTTGACGCCGAGCAGGACGACCAGGGTGTCCACGCCGGGGTGGGCGAGGACGTCCCGGGCCAGGCGGTGGACGCCCTTCTCGCCGTACCAGGCGGAGTCGTGGAGCAGCAGGTTGCCGCCGATCCCGGCGTTGAGGACGGGCCGGCCGGTGCGCTCGGCGAGCGCGTCGGACCAGCGCCGGTCGGCGCCCGGGGTGGAGCCGAAGCCGTCGGTGAGGGAGTCGCCGAACAGGGCGACGCCGTCGGTGCGCCCGGCGTCGGTCTCGACGGCGGCCAGGAAGTACCAGGACTCGGTCGTCTCGTCGTAGCCCGCGCCGCCGGTGTCCGCCAGCAGGTCCCCGCCGCCCCGGTAGGCGGTCGCGAACGCCTGGGCGTGGAAGGTGGCGGGCCCGGTCGCCGTGTCGAAGAAGAGGGTGACGGTGATCTGCTCGCCGGCGGCGACGGCCAGCGCGGCCGGGTCGCTGACCGTCTGCCCGCGCGCGGGCAGCACCGTGCCGCGCCCGCCGCCGAAGGTGAGGGGCGTGAGCGTGCCGGGTGCCACGGCGGCCCCGGCGGCGGTGCGGGCGACGGTGGCACCGGCGATGCGCACCGGGGAGGTCCCGTACGCGTGGGAGAGCCGGACGCGGATCCGTCCGCCGCCGGCGGTCAGCCGGACCACCTGGCGCAGCGACTGGCGCCAGAAGCCCTCGCGGGACCAGTTGGGGGTGAATCCTTCGCTGGGGAGCTGCGGTGACGCGGTCCAGGCAGTGGTGAACATGACCCACCTTCCAAACGGGATTGGAGTTCCTTTAGCCTAACGGAACCCTAGACCCTTTTGTTTCCCGCGGCCGTACGTCCCGCGGCGGCAAGTTGAGTACGCGTACTCAGGCGTCGCCGCGGACGGCCGCCGGACGATGGAAGGCATGCTGTGGTCCGACCCCGAGAACGAACCGCCCGAGGAACTGCGCGAGACGCAGGCGAGGGTGCGGCGGATGGGCGTTCTCCTGGCGCTGGCCATGGTGCTCGCGATGCTCGTGATCGGCGTGAGGTGAGGCGCCCGGGCGACGCCGATACGCTGACCGCATGACAGTTCAGCCGCGCCGCCGACTCGTTCTCGCCTCCCAGTCACCCGCCCGGCTCGGCCTGCTCCGTCAGGCCGGGCTCGCCCCCGAGGTGATCGTGAGCGGCGTCGACGAGGACGCCGTCACCGCCCCCACCCCCGCCGAGCTCGCCCTCGCCCTGGCCGAGGCCAAGGCCTCCGTGGTGGCCGCGAAGCCCGAGGTCCAGGGCGCTCTGGTGATCGGCTGCGACTCCGTGCTCGACCTGGACGGCCGGGCGCTCGGCAAGCCCGCCGACGCCGAGGAGGCCACCGCCCGCTGGAAGGCGATGCGGGGCCGGGTGGGCACCCTGCAGACCGGCCACTGCGTCCACGACACCGCCAGCGGCCGGTACGCCTCGGCCACCGCCTCCACCGTCGTCCGCTTCGGCGAGCCCACCGACGAGGAGATCGCCGCCTACGTCGCCTCCGGCGAGCCCCTCCACGTCGCCGGGGCGTTCACGCTCGACGGCCGCTCGGCCCCGTTCATCGACGGCATCGACGGCGACCACGGCAATGTGATCGGCATCAGCCTGCCGCTGGTGCGGCGGCTGCTCGCGGAGCTCGGCGTGCCGATCACGGAGCTGTGGGCGCCGGCGGAGGGCTGACCGGCGCGCCGCCCTCTCCCCCGTCCGTCCCGTCGCCCCCGGGCCCTCCGGCGGCCGGCCCGGCCGGCCGCTCGGGGGCGTCATGGGTCATCAGCAGCAGCACGACGAGCCCGAGGACGGCCACCATGCAGGCGAACGCGCCCGGACCCACCAGCCCCCAGGCGAAGGCGCCGAGCAGCCCGTGCACCACGGCGGCGCTGATCAGCAGGATCCTGCCCAGGCCGGCGGGGCGCCGGCCGCGCACGGCCACCAGCAGGGCGGACAGGCCGCACAGGGCGAAGTAGAGGGCGAAGACCAGGCCGCCCACCTTCGAGGACACCGACATCACGTCCGGGTCGAGCCCGGCCAGCGACATGTTCTGCCGGTCGACGACGAGCCCGAGGAACCAGTTGAGCGCCGCCACGCCGAGCGCCTCGGCGAAGAGCACGACCGCCAGGACACCCGCCACCGGTCTGCGCACCACCGGCCCCACCCCCCTTCGACCGCCGCCCGAGCACCCCGGGCAAGGCTGCTGTCACCCCAGGCAGCCCGGGGCATCGAGCACGCTACTCACCGGTAAACCCGGGGACAAGACTTCTACGGAGGGCAAAGAATCATTGGGCCATTCGTAGGGACTCCACAAAGAAACCGAGTGGCCCGCAGCACGTGGTGACAGAGACCTTGACCACAGCGGGCGGCTAGGGTTTCCCGAAGGAATCCCGCGTGCCCAGGTGCGACAAGGGCTTACGCGGGTCGAGCGAGCCTTGTATCACGCTCCGTGTGGGCAAGCTCACCAGTGGGGATGGGTCGAAGTGCCGTGTCGGCAGTCCCTAAACTCGGCTTGTTTCAAGGAGGGAGCCTCAATCGTGCGCAAGGTGCTCATCGCCAACCGTGGCGAAATCGCTGTCCGCGTGGCCCGGGCCTGCCGGGACGCAGGGATCGCGAGTGTGGCCGTCTACGCCGACCCGGACCGGGACGCCCTGCATGTCCGCGCCGCGGATGAGGCGTTCGCCCTGGGCGGTGACACCCCGGCCACCAGCTACCTCGACATCGAGAAGGTGCTGAAGGCCGCACGCGAGTCGGGGGCCGACGCCGTGCACCCGGGCTACGGCTTCCTCTCCGAGAACGCCGAGTTCGCCCAGGCGGTCCTGGACGCCGGCCTGAACTGGATCGGCCCGCCGCCGCAGGCCATCCGCGACCTGGGCGACAAGGTCGCCGCCCGGCACATCGCCCAGCGCGCCGGCGCGCCCCTGGTCGCCGGCACCTCCGACCCGGTCTCGGGCGCGGACGAGGTCGTCGCCTTCGCCCGGGAGCACGGCCTGCCCATCGCGATCAAGGCCGCCTTCGGCGGCGGCGGGCGCGGTCTGAAGGTCGCCCGCACCCTCGACGAGGTGCCCGAGCTGTACGACTCCGCCGTCCGCGAGGCGGTGGCCGCCTTCGGCCGCGGCGAGTGCTTCGTGGAGCGCTACCTGGACAAGCCGCGCCACGTCGAGACCCAGTGCCTGGCCGACAAGCACGGCAACGTGGTCGTGGTCTCCACCCGCGACTGCTCCCTCCAGCGCCGCCACCAGAAGCTGGTGGAGGAGGCCCCCGCGCCGTTCCTGTCCGAGGCGCAGGTCGCCGAGCTGTACCGCGCCTCCAAGGCCATCCTCAAGGAAGCCGGGTACGTCGGCGCCGGCACCGTCGAGTTCCTCGTCGGCAGCGACGGCACCATCTCCTTCCTGGAGGTCAACACCCGCCTCCAGGTCGAGCACCCGGTCACCGAGGAGGTCGCCGGCATCGACCTGGTCCGCGAGATGTTCCGCATCGCCGACGGCGAGGAGCTGGGCTACGACGACCCGGTGCTGCGCGGCCACTCCTTCGAGTTCCGCATCAACGGCGAGGACCCGGGCCGGAACTTCCTCCCGGCGCCCGGCACGGTCACGAAGTTCGTCCCGCCGTCCGGTCCGGGCGTCCGCCTGGACGCCGGGGTGGAGTCCGGCTCCGTCATCGGCCCCGCCTGGGACTCCCTGCTCGCCAAGCTGATCGTCAGCGGCCGCACCCGCAAGGAGGCCCTGGAGCGGGCCGCCCGCGCCCTGGAGGAGTTCCAGGTCGAGGGCATGGCGACCGCCATCCCCTTCCACCGCGCGGTGGTGCGGGACCCGGCCTTCGCCCCCGAGCTGAGCGGCTCCACCGACCCGTTCACGATCCACACCCGCTGGATCGAGACCGAGTTCGTCAACGAGATCAAGCCCTTCGCCGCGCCCGCCGACACCACGGAGGCGGACGAGGACGGCGCCCGCGAGACGGTCGTCGTCGAGGTCGGCGGCAAGCGCCTGGAGGTCTCCCTCCCGGCCTCCCTGGGCATGTCCCTGGCCCGCAGCGGACTCGCGGCCGGCGCCAAGCCCAAGCGCCGGGCGGCCAGGAAGTCCGGTCCCGTGGCCTCCGGCGACACCCTCACCTCCCCGATGCAGGGCACGATCGTGAAGATCGCCGTGGAGGAGGGCCAGGAGGTCCAGGAGGGCGATCTGATCGTCGTCCTGGAGGCGATGAAGATGGAGCAGCCCCTCAACGCCCACAAGGCGGGCACCATCAAGGGCCTGACCGCCGAGGTCGGCGCCTCCCTCACCTCCGGCGCGCCCATCTGCGAGATCAAGGACTGAGCCGGACGGGCAGTGGTGTCCGGGGCGCCCGGCGGCCGGTCCGCCGGGCGCCCCGCCGTGTCAGGGGAGCCGCGGCGGACCGGCGCGGGTGACCCGGTGCGCCGCTCAGCGGCGCCGCAGATCGGCGACCCGCGCCCGCTCGGCCCCGCCGTTCTGCTCACCGAGGGCGGTGGCCGCCCGCAGCCCCGCGCCGGGAACCTGTCGGCGTGGTCCCGGAAGCGGCATGTCCCGGCGCTGCTGACGCGCCGGGGCGGTATCACCCCCCGATCCCGCCGAGCCCTCCTGCGCCCCGGCCACGGAGACCTGGACGCCCTGGTCGGCGAGGGCCTGGAGCTCGGTGACCGCCCGGTCGTCGTGGGCGGGCGGATCGTCCGTGACCAGGCGGGTGATGAGATCGGTCGGCACGGTCTGGAACATGGTGTCGGTGCCGATCTTGCCGTGGTCGGCGAGGACGACCACCTCGGCGGCGGCCTGGACGAGCGCGCGGTCGACGGAGGCCGCCAGCATGTTCGAGGTGGACAGCCCGCGCTCGGCGGTCAGCCCGCTCCCGGACAGGAACGCCTTGGACACCCGCAGCCCCTGGAGGGACTGCTCGGCTCCCGACCCGACCAGGGCGTAGTTGGAGCCTCTCAGGGTGCCGCCGGTCATCACGACCTCCACCCGGTTGGCGTGGGCGAGGGCCTGGGCGACCAGGAGCGAGTTGGTGACCACCGTCAGCCCGGGCACCCGGGCGAGCCGGCGGGCCAGCTCCTGCGTGGTCGTACCCGCCCCCACCACGATGGCCTCGCCCTCTTCCACGAAGGACGCGGCCAGGTCGGCGATGGCTGTCTTCTCGGCGGTCGCGAGATGGGCCTTTTGCGGAAAGCCGGACTCGCGTGTGAATCCACCCGGCAGTACCGCACCGCCGTGCCGGCGGTCGAGGAGTCCTTCTGCCTCCAGTGCCCGCACGTCCCGCCGTACGGTCACTTCGGAGGTCTGGACGACGCGGGCGAGCTCACGGAGCGACACGGCTCCGTTGGCCCGCACCATTTCGAGGATCAGTTGGCGACGTTCTGCAGCGAACACGAAACTGACAGTAACGCCAACGACCGTCTGCTTTCAGCAGTTTGCGCCGAATAACAGAAGTTGTTCGTAGAGCAGGGCGGCAAGTGGTATAGGAGCCTAGGCCCCCCGACTATGCCGCACGCACGTCCGGTGACTCGCCGTCACCACGGGGATCCGCTTTTCGGCCGCCCCCGCGCGGCCCCGCCCGCCGGGGCGAAGCAGAAGGCCAGGCGCCCGCGTCCGGCGGGCGGCCTGGCCTCGTCTCGGCGGGGGCGGCCCGGGCCGCCCCGCCCTCACGCCTCCGCGCCCGCCTTCCGCGTGTGGAGCTGCCGGGCCACCTCGGCGATCGAGCCGGACAGGGACGGGTACACGGTGAACGCGTTCGCGATCTGTTCGACCGTCAGGTTGTTGTCGACCGCGATCGAGATGGGGTGGATCAGTTCCGAGGCGCGCGGCGCCACGACCACACCGCCCACCACGATCCCCGTGCCCGGCCGGCAGAAGATCTTGACGAAGCCGTCGCGGATGCCCTGCATCTTGGCGCGCGGGTTGCGCAGCAGCGGCAGCTTGACGACCCGGGCGTCGATCTTGCCGGCGTCCACGTCGGCCTGGGTGTAGCCGACGGTGGCGATCTCCGGGTCGGTGAAGACGTTCGACGACACGGTCTTCAGGTTCAGCGGGGCGACGGCGTCCCCCAGGAAGTGGTACATGGCGATCCGGCCCTGCATGGCCGCCACCGACGCCAGCGCGAACACGCCCGTGACGTCACCGGCCGCGTAGACGCCCGGAGCCGTCGTCCGCGACACCTTGTCGGTCCAGATGTGCCCGGAGTCGCGCAGCCTGACGCCGGCCTCCTCCAGGCCCATGCCCTCGGTGTTCGGGATGGCGCCGACCGCCATCAGGCAGTGCGTGCCGGAGATGACCCGGCCGTCGGCCAGTGTCACCTCGACCCGGTCCCCGACCCGCTTGGCGGCCTGGGCGCGCGACCGCGCCATGACGTTCATGCCGCGCCGCCGGAAGACGTCCTCCAGCACCGCCGCCGCGTCCGGGTCCTCGCCGGGCAGCACCCGGTCCCGCGACGACACCAGCGTCACCCGCGACCCGAGCGCCTGGTAGGCGCCGGCGAACTCGGCGCCCGTCACGCCCGACCCGACCACGATCAGCTCCTCGGGGAGCTCGGTCAGGTCGTAGACCTGGGTCCAGTTCAGGATCCGCTCGCCGTCGGGCCGGGCGTCCGGCAGCTCACGCGGGTGGCCGCCGGTGGCGATCAGCACCGCGTCGGCGGTGAGCGTCTCCTCGCTCCCGTCCGCGGCCCGCACCACGACCTTGCGCGACCCGTCCAGGGCCTGCATCCCCTCCAGCCGCCCGCGCCCGCGCAGCACCCGGGCGCCCGCGCGCGTGACGGCGGCGGTGATGTCGTGCGACTGCGCCAGCGCCAGCCGCTTCACCCGCCGGTTGACCTTCCCGAGGTCCACGCCCACGACCCGGGCGGCCTGCTCGACGTGCGGCGTGTCGTCGGCGACGATGATCCCCAGCTCCTCGTACGAGGAGTCGAAGGTGGTCATCACCTCGGCCGTGGCGATCAGGGTCTTCGACGGCACGCAGTCGGTCAGCACCGACGCTCCGCCCAGACCGTCGCAGTCGACGACGGTCACCTCCGCACCGAGTTGCGCGGCCACCAGCGCCGCTTCGTATCCGCCGGGTCCGCCACCGATGATCACGATCCGAGTCACGTACTCCATTGTCCCGCACCCTTCAACGCGGCACCGCCCCGGGGCCGCGGCTCGGCACACGCGCCACCTCAGTGACGTACGCCACGTCTGCCGTACCCTCTCCCCATGTCGCTCTACGCCGCGTACGCCGGCAACCTCGACGCGCGGCTGATGTCCCGCCGCGCCCCGCACTCGCCGCTGCGCGCCACCGGCTGGCTCAACGGCTGGCGGCTCACCTTCGGCGGCGAGGACATGGGCTGGGAAGGCGCCCTCGCGACCATCGTCGAGGACCCGACGGCCCAGGTCTTCGTCGCGCTGTACGACATCGCCCCGATGGACGAGGAGGCGATGGACCGCTGGGTCGGCGTGGGACTGGACATATACCGCCGCACCCGCGTGCGCGCGCACACCCTGGAGGGTGAGGAGCACGCCTGGGCGTACGTCCTGAACGCCTACGAGGGCGGTCTGCCCTCGGCCCGCTACCTGGGCGAGCTCGCCGACGCCGCCGAGTCGGCGGGCGCCCCCTACGACTACGTCATGGACCTGCGCAAACGCCCCTGCTGACCAGCGCGCCGCCCCGGCTCGTCGGAAACGACAAGACAACGATCGCAATCCCGTGAGCTCCGTCATCTACGCGCGTAGGCGAATTCCGGCTACCCTCGTCGGCGTGAACGCATCTCTTCTTCCGGACGACATCCAGGGCGACCCGTACGCCGCCGCCGACGCCGCCGCGGCCCGCCTGCGCGAACTCACGGGCGCCGACACCCACGACGTCGCCCTCGTGATGGGCTCCGGCTGGGCCCCGGCCGTCGACGCCCTCGGCGCCCCCGACGCCGAGTTCCAGGTGACCGACCTGCCCGGCTTCCCGCCGCCGGCGGTCGAGGGGCACGGAGGCAAGATCCGCTCGTACACGATCGGCGAGAAGCGCGCCCTGGTCTTCCTGGGCCGCACCCACTACTACGAGGGCCGCGGTGTCGCCGCCGTCGCCCACGGCGTGCGCACCGCCGTGGCGGCCGGCTGCAAGACCGTGGTCCTCACCAACGGCTGCGGCGGCCTGCGCGAGGGCATGCGCCCCGGCCAGCCGGTCCTGATCAGCGACCACATCAACCTCACGGCCACCTCCCCCATCGTCGGCGCCAACTTCGTCGACCTCACCGACCTGTACTCCCCGCGCCTGCGCGCCCTGTGCAAGGAGGTCGACCCCACCCTGGAGGAGGGCGTCTACGCCCAGTTCCCCGGCCCGCACTACGAGACCCCGGCCGAGATCCGCATGGCCCGCGTCATCGGTGCCGACCTGGTGGGCATGTCGACGGTCCTCGAGGCCATCGCCGCGCGCGAGGCGGGCGCCGAGGTGCTCGGCATCTCCCTGGTCACCAACCTCGCCGCCGGCATGACGGGCGAGCCCCTCAATCACGAGGAGGTCCTCCAGGCCGGCCGCGACTCCGCCACCCGCATGGGCTCCCTGCTGGCCCGGGTGCTGGGACGCCTGTAGGCCCACGGACGCCCACGGCGGCAGCGGACGTACCCGCGGGTATCCAGTGCGGACACCCGCGAGGTACGCCCCGCAGCCGCCCACGGCGGGAAGGGACGTGCCGGGGGGTGTCCGCCCGCCGCGGTTGGCGCGTCGACGCGGGCAGGTCGGTGACCGACCGATTCCGCGCCGTTCCGAGGACGGACACCCCCCGGCGCGGCCCGACCCCTGTCTCTTATACACCTCT
>NZ_WYCT01000203.1 GCF_011008945.1 Streptomyces harenosi | reverse complement strand
CTTCGTCGGCAGCGTCAGCTGTGTATAAGAGACAGCCCCTGAGACACCGCGCCGACGCGGCCGCCCCGCCCTGGACCGGCCAGCGAAAGCCGCTCTCCACTCGGCGCTTTCCAAAACGGCGGTGTACAGCATTCGGCGACCATGCAGAGCAGCGTCGAATGCAGCCGCGATCTAGCGTGCCCTCTGCTCGGTCTCGATCGCCCACATGGGGATGCAGTCAGGCCCGATGCGGCCCCGCGCCGCGTCGCCGTCGCTGCCGTGCTCCCATTTTTTCCAGAGCGTCACCTTGCGCGGTGCCGGTATCGTCCGATCTCTCGACCCGCCGTACCAGCGGCCTACGTTCAGAAAGCGATACACATGACCAGCCGGCATGCGACGACAACCCTGTGGCGCCCCACCGGCCCCAAGGAGCTGGATCTGGTCCGGGAGCTGAACTGGCGCGCGTGGCCGCCCCGGCTGCCGGAGCAGCCGATCTTCTACCCGGTCCTGAACGAGGATTACGCGATCAGAATCGCCCGGGACTGGAACGTGAAGCATGACGGCGCAGGCTTCGTCACCCGCTTTGATGTCGAGTCGGAGTTCTTGAGCCGGTATCCCGTCCAGCAGGCCGGCGGGCAGACGATTCTCGAGCTCTGGGTTCCGGCCGAGGAGCTGGACGACTTCAACGCCCACATCGTCGGCGAGATCCAGGTGGTCCACGAGTTCCGCTGAGGCGTGGAGAGACGCTGATGAGATCCGCGCCTGCCTGCGTGAGCAGGGCGGGCCTATCGTCGGGCCCGCCGGCTCGGGAACGACGAATCTGGTGCACTCGATCCCGGCCGGGTTCGCCTGTACCGAGAACATGAATGCCGACCTGGGCGATCGGCCTCGACCGGCTCAGCTTGAAGATCGACTCCGTGGAGTCCGGTCCCCGGGCTGGCCACACGATCACCGCGTTCCCCGGACCGGTCCGGCGTACGGCAGAATCTTCCCCCATCCAGCGCAAGTGGCCCGCGGGTCACCGGCGTTGCCGCCAACACGATGGGGGTGCAGTTGTACGGCGGACCAATCCCAGTTCCGACGGCCCTGAACTTGCCCTCGGGCCGTCAGAGCCTCGTCAAGCGTCTCAGGCGCGCTTGGCGCTCGCGCAAGGCGTTGAGCGGCGTCACCCAGTGGATCATCGACTGGGGCTTGCCGGTTGCTCTGACGCTGACCGTGCTGTTCCTCTCCGCCGCGCTGACGCGTGAAGCGACACCTTCGGACGTGTACCACGTCTTCACGCTGATCGACGAGCCCAAGCACCTCCTGCTGTGGCTGGCATCCGTGGCAGGCTGGCTGCTCGTCCCCGCAATCATCGGTGGATTTGCCGGCCATGTGATCACCACCCGCATCCAGAGGACCAAATCAACGCCGGCAGCTACGCTGTTCCAACAGCGAAAGCTCAGCCAGCGTCTGCGTCCGCCGGGGCTGATCGACGATCTCGCGGGGTACTTCCACGGCACGTATGCGCAGAAGGATTTCGTCGACGCATGGGTACGTGTGGCTCACCGTAACGACTGGACGCGAGCTCAAGATCATTGGGAGGTCTACGTCCGCGACACCATGTCGACACCGCAGTACGCCCATCTCCACCGCCGTGAATGCCTTCGTCGAGCTCAGGAATCCGGGCGGATTCTCCTCCGCTTCACCGGGCGAGCAGGGCGTTGCATCGTGTGCGAAAGGAGGCAATAAGCGATGCGTTCCGAAGATGCTGTCGAGATCGCCCGTGCCACACTCGCCCTCGCCCTGCCGCAGGCCACGGATGAGAGCCTCACGAGGATGGCGGAAGCTGTGCTCCGCTGGGGGGCGGAGGGCGTCGAACCTCACCTCAACGAAGAGCTGATCTCTCGCATGTTCGCCGACCTTTTGGCGCTTGCGGGGGTGGGGGTGGGCCCTGACGGCTACGCCCCCGCGGACGAGGCTTGGGCCGAACGTCTCGCGTCACCGGCTCCCTACCGCACATGGTCCCGTAGCGAGGGCATGGAGCCCCTGGCCTTCGCCGCAGGCCCCGTGGAGGAGATCACTCCGCCACCGAGGCAGAGCAACCCGGACCAACCTCCGCGTGGTCAGGGGGACACGCCAGCACCCTGATCGACGACTGATCGACGGCTGACTGGCGCCGGCAGGGGCAGCCACGTAGGCATCTGAGGGACGCGCCTCGACCGAAGAGGAGACCCGGGCGGGATCGAGCGAGACAGGCCACTCGCCCGGGTCGGCCATCGAACGTCTCGCAGACACAGCGAAACCCCCTCCGACCTGCCGTTCTGGCTGGTCGGAGGGGGTTCCTCCATCTGGTGGCGGCGCCAGGATTCGAACCTGGGAAGGCTGAGCCGGCAGATTTACAGTCTGCTCCCTTTGGCCGCTCGGGCACACCGCCGGGGTTGCTGCCCGTCGAACCGTCTTTCGGCGGTGCTCCGTGGCAACGACGTAAACAATACCCGATGTGGAGGGGTGCTTCGCCACCCGGTTGATCGTGGGCTCGGAGGGCGGGGGGTGGCTAGGCTTGTCCGGATGCGGCCGGGGACGCCCCTCCGGGCCCGGCCGCCGCCCCGTACGCCGTACGCACCGATACGCACCCTGATACAAGGAGCCACAGGACATGGCCGACTCCAGTTTCGACATCGTCTCGAAGGTCGAGCGGCAGGAGGTCGACAACGCCCTCAACCAGGCCGCCAAGGAGATCTCGCAGCGCTACGACTTCAAGGGCGTGGGTGCTTCGATCTCGTGGTCCGGCGACAAGATCCTCATGGAGGCCAACTCCGAGGACCGGGTCAAGGCTGTCCTCGACGTCTTCCAGTCCAAGCTGATCAAGCGTGGCATCTCGCTCAAGGCCCTGGAGGCCGGCGAGCCGCAGATCTCCGGCAAGGAGTACAAGATCTTCGCGACGATCCAGGAGGGCATCTCCCAGGAGAACGCGAAGAAGGTGGCGAAGATCATCCGCGACGAGGGTCCGAAGGGCGTGAAGGCCCAGGTCCAGGGCGAGGAACTGCGCGTCAGCTCCAAGAGCCGTGACGACCTGCAGGCCGTGATCGCTCTGCTGAAGGGCAAGGACTTCGACTTCGCGATGCAGTTCGTCAACTACCGGTGACCGGCTGAGCTGTCGGCCCGATCCGCGCACACGCTGCCGAGCCCGCTGCGCCGGGACGGCGAGGGCCGCCGCCGGAACCCGCCTCACGGCTCCGGCGGCGGCCCTCGCCGTCTGCCGACGCCTGCCGGAGGCGGTGGGCGAGCAGCGGGGGCGGCGAGGCACCGCTCGCCCCTGCTCAGGTGGGCCGCCGCGGAAGGCCGCCCGGGTGCGCTCGGCCGTGCCCGTCCGGGGCACGAGTCACCGCGTGCCTACGGTCGTTGGTGGTCAATCGGTCATCGGTCTCCGTCGTCGGTCTCCGTCGTCGGTCTCGACCGTCCGGCTCGGTCGCCCGGCTCCGGGCCCGGCTCGGTCGTCCGGCTCCACCGCCCGAGTCGTCGCCGGTTGCCGCGTCGGTTGCCCGGCCGATCAGGCCTGGGTGGCCGGCCGATCAGGCCTGGGTGGCCGGCCGATCGGGTGTCGGTGGCCGGGGATCGGTGGGGTCGGTGGCGGGGCGCCGTGGGCGCTCGTGGTGGTCGGCTGTCGTGTGTTCATGCTCGCTTGGTGAAGGAGACGTCGCCCCGGCATCCGGTGGTCGCGCTGGTCAGTAGGGTGCGGGCCATGACATCTGCGGGTTCGGAACTGCGGCGCACCCTCGGCGTGCGGGATGCCGTCGTCGTCGGGCTTGGCTCGATGCTCGGAGCCGGGATCTTCGCCGCACTCGCGCCCGCGGCCCGCGCGGCAGGGTCAGGGCTGCTGCTGGGGCTGGCGCTGGCCGCCGTGGTCGCCTACTGCAACGCTTCCTCGTCGGCGCGGCTGGCCGCCCTGTACCCGGCTTCGGGCGGCACCTACGTGTACGGGCGCGAGCGGCTCGGGGAGTTCTGGGGGTACCTCGCGGGCTGGTCGTTCGTGGTCGGCAAGACGGCTTCGTGCGCCGCCATGGCGCTCACCGTGGGCGCGTACCTCTGGCCGGACCACAGGCATGTGGTCGCGGTCGCCGCCGTGCTCGCGCTGACCGCGGTGAACTACGGCGGCGTCCAGAAGTCGGCCTGGGTGACGCGGCTGATCGTCGTGGTCGTGCTGGCGGTCCTCGCTTCCGTGGTGGCGGTGTGTCTCGGGTCGGGGCGGTCGGAGGCCGGGCGCCTGGACATCCAGGTGTGGCAGGGCGCTTCGGCGAGTGGGGTGCTGGAGGCGGCGGGGCTGCTGTTCTTCGCGTTCGCGGGATATGCGCGCATCGCGACCCTCGGCGAGGAGGTGCGGGACCCCGCACGCACCATCCCCCGAGCGATCCCGCTGGCCCTGGGCATCGTGCTGATCGTGTACGTGACCGTCGCGGTGGCCGTCCTCTCGGTGCTGGGGCCGGGCGGTCTCGGGCAGGCGGCGGCGCCGCTGGACGAGGCCGTGCGGGCGGCCGGCCTGCCCGAGCTGGCGCCGGTGGTGCGGGTGGGTGCCGCCGTGGCCGCCCTGGGCTCCCTGCTGGCCCTGATCCTGGGTGTCTCGCGCATCACGCTGGCCATGGCGCGCGACCGGCACCTTCCCGGAGCGCTGGCCGTCGTGCACCCGCGTTTCCGGGTGCCGCACCGGGCCGAGCTCGCCGTGGGGCTGGTCGTCGCCGCCCTGGCCGCCACGGTGGATGTGCGCGGCGCGATCGGGTTCTCCTCCTTCGGGGTGCTCGCGTACTACGCGGTGGCCAACGCGTCCGCCTGGACGCTGGAAGGGGCGCCGAAGGCCCGGTTCGCGCCGGCGGTGGGGCTCGTCGGGTGTGTGGTCATGGCGGTCTCCCTCCCGGCGGCCTCGGTGGCCGCGGGTGCGGGAGTACTGGCGGTGGGCGCGGTCGCGTACGGGGTGCGGCGGTGGACGGCCAGGCCTTAGCTCCGTCCCGTCTCCCGCGCCTCGGTCCTCGACCGCCCGCCTTCGAGCGCCCGCCGTATGCGGGTGGTGGGTCCGGTCGACCGCAGGTGTATGCGTCGACGGCCGGCCGTGCGCGGCGGTGAGGGAAACGGCACGGGCCTGTCGGCCGGGGCGGACAAGGTGACGGGCGTCCGTGCGCGGGTGCCGCGGACTTCGGCCGTCGTCCGGGGTGGCGCGTGCTCGCTGTCGGTCATGGATTCATCATGCGAGCAACCGCCGACGGCCGCTCGGGGCTGTGGACAACCCGGGGCCTGTGGAAAAGTCGGCCGGAGGGACGGCGGAAGGGACAGGCCCTGGTTCCGACCGGCGCCGTGCGCGGCTCGTCGATGTCGCAGCAGGGCGCGCGTCCCGTGGGCCTGGCCCTGGGGCCGGCCGTGGGCACCGGCGGCGGTGTCCGCTCAGCGGGCCGTGAACGGCTGATCCGTCCGGACGATCTCACGGCCGAGCGGCAGCAGCGAGACCGGGATCAGCTTGAAGTTGGCGACACCGAGGGGGATGCCGATGATCGTGACGCAGAGCGCGACTCCGGTGACGATGTGGCCGAGGGCCAGCCACCAGCCGGCGAGGAGGAGCCACAGGACGTTGCCGACGCACGAGGGGGCTCCGGCGTCACGACGTTCGACCGCCGTGTAGCCGAAGGGCCACAGGGCGTAGACGCCGATCCGGAAGGCGGCGATCCCGAAGGGGATGCCGATGACGGTGATGCACAGCAGCACACCGGCCAGCAGGTAGCCGAGGAACAGCCAGAAGCCGCTCAGGACGAGCCATATGACGTTGAGGATGGTCTTCACTGCGTGCGACCTGCCATCTTCTCGAGCCGGGCGATGCGGTCCGCCATCGGCGGGTGGGTGGAAAACATCTTCGACAGCCCCTGACCCGGGCGGAACGGGTTGGCGATCATCATGTGGCTGGCGGTCTCGATCCGGGGCTCCGGCGGCAGCGGGAGCTGCTTGGTGCCCAGTTCCAGCTTGCGCAGTGCGCCGGCCAGGGCGATCGGGTCGCCGGTGAGCTGGGCGCCCGCGGCGTCGGCCTCGTACTCCCGGGACCGGCTGATGGCCAGTTGGATGAGCGTGGCGGCGAGCGGTCCCAGGATCATGATCAGCAGCATGCCGAGGAGGCCGGGGCCGTCGTCGTCGTCGGAGCGTCCGATGGGGATCAGCCAGGCGAAGTTGACCAGGAACATGATCACGGATGCGAGGGCGCCGGCGACCGAGGAGATCAGGATGTCGCGGTTGTAGACGTGACTGAGCTCATGGCCGATGACGCCGCGCAGCTCCCGCTCGTCCAGCAGGCGCAGGATGCCGTCGGTGCAGCACACGGCGGCGTTGCGGGGGTTGCGGCCGGTCGCGAAGGCGTTGGGCGCCTCCGTCGGGGAGATGTAGAGCCGGGGCATGGGCTGGCGGGCCTGGGTGGAGAGCTCGCGGACCATGCGATAGAGCCCGGGCGCCTCGAACTCGCTCACCGGGCGGGCGCGCATCGCGCGCAGCGCCAGCTTGTCGCTGTTCCAGTACGCGTAGGCGTTGGTGCCCAGTGCGATCAGGACGGCGACGACGAGCCCCGCTCGGCCGAAGAAGCTGCCGATGGCGATGATGAGTGCGGACAGTCCCCCGAGGAGTACTGCGGTCCTGAGCCCGTTGTGCCGGCGGTGCACGGTACGCCCTCCAAGTGGTGCAGCAGGGGAACCCTTTTCCTGGCGCTCTCGCTTGCTGGTCTTGCTTTCCGGTCTCCGATGCCACCGGTGCCGTGGTGTCACGTCCAGTGGACCCTCCCGTACCGGTCAACGCCAGGCGGAGACCGCCAGTTCCCTGGTCCGTACGTCGGTGCGCGAGCGCCGTACGGGTGACGGGCGGACGGTGTGCGGCACGCGCGCGTGGGCGCCGGGTGCCCACGCGCGCGGAGCGTCACGCGTCCCGGCGCCCCGCGGAGGACGGAGCGGTACGGGGTGACGCAGGGACCGGTGCGGTGCGGGGCGAGCCCGGTCAGAACAGCCCGGTGTCGGCGAAGCGCAGGACCAGCTGGGGGGCTCCCGACAGGACGACGGCGAGGACCCCCGTGACGGTGATCGCGGCCGTGAGCGGGACGGGGAGGCGGTGCTCGACGGCCTCGCCCTCGGGGGCGCGGAACAGCAGGGCCGTCCACTGGAGGTAGTAGAACAGCGCGACGACGACGTTGACGGCCATCACCACGGCGAGCCAGCCCAGGCCCGCGTCGACGGCCGCGGAGAAGACGGTGACCTTGGCGAACAGGCCGATGACGCCCGGCGGCAGTCCGGCGAGGCAGAGCAGGAAGAACGCCAGGAGCAGCGCGGTCAGGGGGTTGGTCGCGTACAGGCCGCGGTAGTCGGAGACGCGGTTGAGGGAGCGGGTGCGGCCCACCAGGGCGGCCACCGCGAAGGCGCCAAGGTTCACGGCGGCGTACATCAGGGCGTAGGCGACGGTGGAGCCGACGGACCGCTCGGCGTCGTCGGAGTACGCGGCGGCGGCGATCGGCACCAGGAGGTAGCCGGCCTGGCCGACCGACGACCACGCGAGGAGGCGTACCGCGCTGTACGCGCGCGTGGACTGCTGCCGGAGGGCGCCCGCGTTCCCGATGGTCATGGTGAGGGCGGCCAGCACGGCCAGCGCCGGGCCCCATACGGCGGCGTACGACGGGAGGGCGACGACCGCGACGAGGATCAGGCCGGAGAAGCCGACCGCCTTGCCGACGACCGACAGGTAGGCGGCGATGGGGAGGGGGGCACCGACGTAGGTGTCGGGGACCCAGAAGTGGAAGGGGACGGCGGCCGTCTTGAAGGCGAACCCGACGAGGGTGAGGACGACGCCGGCGTGGGCCAGTGTGGTGAGCTGCCCGTCGACGTGCTGCACGCGGTCGGCGATCCGGCCGAGGTAGAGGGTGCCGGTGGAGGCGTACAGGAAGCTGATGCCCATGAGGCTGACCGCGGTGGCGGTGACCGAGGACAGGAAGAACTTCAGGGCCGCTTCCGAGGAGCGCCGGTCGCCGTGCCGCAGGCCGACGAGGGCGAAGGCGGGAAGGGAGGCGACCTCCAGGGCGACGACGAGGGTCGCGAGGTCGCGGGAGGCGGGCAGGAGGGCGGCGCCGGCCGCGGAGGACAGCAGCAGGAACCAGTACTCCCCCTCGGGCAGCCCCCGGTCCGCGTCCTTCAGGGCGGTGACCGACAGCAGGGCGGCCACCAGGGCGCCGCCGAGGACCAGGAACTGGATGACCAGCGTGAACTGGTCCGCGGTGTAGCTGCAGACGTCGGGGTCGCCGGTCAGGCAGAAGGTGGAGCGGTCGCCGTCCCGGAGGGGCAGCAGCATGAGCACGGACGCGGCCAGACCCGCGACCGACAGCCGGCCGAGGAGCGCCTTGCGGCCTTCGGCGACGAAGAGGTCCGCGACGACGACGACGAGGCCGACGACCGCCGCGATGGTCGGCGGCGCGATGGCGAGCCAGTCGACGGACTGGATCAGCGACGCGGCCAGGGGCTGGACCGGGGAGCTCATCGGGTGCCTCCTGCGAGGAGCTGCTGCACGGCCGGGTCGCTCAGTCCCAGGAGCGCCTTGGGCCACAGCCCGGCGACGACGGTGAGGACGACGAGCGGCGTCCAGGCCGCGAACTCGTAACGGCGTACGTCGGTGAGCTTCGGCGCCTCGCGCGGGACCGTGCCCATGCAGACGCGGCGGACCACGGTCAGCAGGTAGGCGGCGGTCAGCAGCGTGCCGAACGCGCCGATCGCCATGAAGGTCAGGAAGGCGGGGCGGCTGAGGCCGGGGTGCGGGTCGAAGGCGCCGAAGAGGGCGAGCATCTCGCCCCAGAAGCCGGCCAGTCCCGGCAGGCCGAGCGAGGCGACGGCGCCGAAGGCGAGCAGGGCGCCGAGGCGGGGGGCCTTGCCGTACAGCGCGGCGCCGGTCTCCTCGGCGAGGGTGTCGAGGTCGGTGGTGCCGGTGCGGTCCTTCACCGCGCCGACCAGGAAGAAGAGCAGGCCGGTGATGAGGCCGTGGGCGATGTTGGCGAAGAGGGCGCCGTTGACGCCGGTCGGGGTCATGGTCGCGATGCCGAGCAGGACGAAGCCCATGTGGCCGACGGAGGAGTAGGCGATGAGCCGCTTCAGGTCGCCCTTCGCGCCGCGCCTGGCCAGGGCCAGGCAGGCCAGGGACCCGTAGATGATCCCGACGACCGCGAAGGCGGCGAGGTAGGGCGCGAAGGTGCGGAAGCCGTCGGGGGCGACGGGGAGCAGGATGCGGACGAAGCCGTAGGTGCCCATCTTCAGCAGGACGCCGGCCAGCAGGACCGAGCCGATGGTCGGCGCGGCGGTGTGAGCGTCGGGCAGCCAGCTGTGCAGCGGCCACATCGGGGTCTTCACCGCGAGCCCGATCCCGACCGCCAGAACGGCGATGACCTGCACTGACGTGGTCAGCGACCGGCCGTTGTCAGTGGCGAGTGCCACCATGTCGAACGTGCCCGCCCTGAGACCGATCAGGAGCAGGCCGAGCAGCATGACCACGGAGCCGAGCAGTGTGTACAGGATGAATTTCCAGGCCGCCTCGGCCCGGCCCTCGCCGCCCCAGCGGGCGATGAGGAAGTACATCGGGATGAGGACCATCTCGAAGGCGAGGAAGAACAGCAGCAGGTCGAGGACGGCGAAGGTGGCGAGGGTGCCGGACTCCAGGACGAGCAGCAGGGCGACGAACGCCTTCGGGGAAGGGCCCGCGGGCCTCTTGAAGTACGAGTAGAGCGCGCAGAGGAAGGTCAGCAGCGCGGTCAGGACCAGCAGGGGGAGGGAGATGCCGTCGATGCCGAGGTGGATCCGCACGTCGAGTGCGGGGATCCAGCTGATGTCCGTGCTCGCCTGCATCCTCGACGGGTGGCCGTGGTCGAAGCCGAGCGCGAGGACGACCGCGGCGAGGAGGACGGCCCCGGTGACGGTGACGCCGTGCCGCAGCACGGCCTGCTCCGGGGACTTGCCCTTCAGCCCGGGCGGGGCGGGCAGGAGAGCGGCGGCGGCGCCGAGGAGCGGGCCGGCCACGATGAACGCCAGGAGGAACTGCATCACGGACTCGCTGATATCGATCACGCCTGCTCACGCTCCCGTGGCGACGAGGACGACGGCGACCGCGAGGACGACGGTGCCGGCGAGCAGCGCGCTCACATAGGTCTGGACGTTGCCGGTCTGGGCCCGGCGGGCGGCGGCGCCGAGCCACCGCGGAAGGGCTCCCGCCCCGCGTACGTAGGTGTCGACGACCTCCCGGTCGAGGAACCGGACGAGGCTCGCCCCGGCCCGCACCGGGCGCACGAACAGGGCCGTGTACACGGCGTCCAGGTGGAAGCCGGCGGCCGCGGGCCGGTGCAGGGGGCCGAGCAGGAGCCGTCCGGGATCCGCCGGGTCGGGCGCGTGGGCCACGTCGCCGTAGGCGGGGGCATGGCTGGCGATGGCCTCGGCCTCGATCTGGCCGGCGTCGCCCTCCGGGTGGGCGGCGACCGCGCCGAGGGGCACGCGGGCGGCGAGCGCGGTGGTGTGCCGCCAGGTCGCGTAGGTGACGATGCCGCCGACCAGGGCCACGCCCGTGCCCAGCACGGAGGTGGTGAGGGTCGGCGTCAGGTCACGGCCGTCGAACCAGTCGGGCAGCAGGCGGAACACAAGTCCGCCCAGGGCGAGGGAGGGCACGGCGAGCACCCACAGCACGGCGTTCATCGCGATCGGCTGCCTGCCGTGGTCGGGCGCTTCGGCGCCCTGCCCGCGGAAGGCGAGCAGCCACAGGCGCGTCGCGTACGCGGCGGTGAGCAGCACCGTGAGGAGACCGGCCAGCAGGACGGTCCAGCCGGCGGCGCCGGGGGCGTGCTCGGTGTGGCCGCCGACGACGTGTTCGGCGGCGCCGAGGACGGACTCCTTGGAGAAGAAACCGCTGAACGGCGGGATCGCGGCGAGCGCCAGCAGCGCCACGGTCATCGTCCAGTAGGCGTCGGGAATGCGGTCGCGCAGGTTCCGCATGCGGGACATGGCGGCCAGCGAGTTGGTGCCGGAGGCATGGATGATCACGCCGGCCGCGAGGAACAGCAGCGCCTTGAAGGCGCCGTGCGACAGGAGGTGGAAGACGGCGGCGGACCGCTCGCCGACGGCGAGGGCACCGGTCATGTAGCCGAGCTGGCCGATCGTCGAGTAGGCGAGGACCCGTTTGATGTCGTCCTGGGCGAGCGCGGCGAGGGCGGAGCCGGTCATCGTGACGGCGGCCATGACGGCCAGGACCACCATCGCGGTCCGTGAGGCCTCGAAGACCGGGAGGAGCCGGGCGATGAAGTAGACACCGGCGGCGACCATCGTCGCGGCGTGGATGAGCGCGGAGACCGGGGTGGGGCCCGCCATGGCGTCCGGAAGCCAGGTGTGCAGCGGGAACTGCGCCGACTTGCCCGCGACGCCGGCCAGCAGCAGGAGGGCGATCGGCGTCGCGTGGTCGAGTCCGCCGCTCGCGACCGCGCCGAGGACCTCGGTGATGCGGAAGGACCCGGCGTCGGTGGCCAGCGCGAACAGTCCGATCAGGAAGGGGACGTCGCCGAGCTTGGTGACCAGGAACGCCTTCAGGGAAGCGGCGCGGGCCTCAGGCGTCTCCCAGTAGTGGCCGACCAGGAAGTACGAGCAGATGCCCATGATCTCCCAGCCGACCAGCAGCACCATCAGGTCGCCGGAGTAGACGACGAGGAGCATCGCGGAGGTGAAGAGGGAGACGAGAGCGGCGTACGAGGGGTAGCGCGGGTCCTCGCGCAGGTAGCCCGTGGAGTAGATCTGCACGCAGGTCGCCACCAGGGCGACCAGGACGGCGGTGAGCGCGGCGAAGCCGTCGATGTGCAGGGCGAGCTCGATCGGCACCGAGCCGGTGGGCGTGAGCCCGGTGGCGGCGTCGATGGCCCGGCCACCGCCCTGGCGTGCGGCGACGAGGCAGGCCAGCACGAGGGACGCGAGCGTCGGCAGCACGGCGAGCGGGCGGACGAACCCGGGGGCGGTGCGGCCCAGCAGGAGCCCGGCGGCGGCGCCCAGGAACGGAAGGAGGGGGACGAGGACGGCGAGGGTGGTGGTGGTCACGCGGTGGCCTCGGCCTTCTCGGCCTCGGCGGCCGTGAGGGCGTCTCGGTCGGTGTCCTCGGTGCCGTGTCCCTCGGCGGTGTCGCGGAGCTTGTCGATGTCCGCGGTGCCGCGGTTGCGGTGGACGGCGAGGACGATCGCCAGGCCGATGCCGATCTCGGCGGCGGCGATGGCGATGGTGAACAGGGTCAGGGCCTGGCCGGAGTGCAGGGTCTCCTCGGCCGCCTTGCTGAGCCAGACGTCGAAGGCGACCAGGTTGAGGTTGACGGCGTTGAGCATCAGCTCGACCGACATCAGTACGAGGATCGCGTTGCGGCGGGCGAGGACGCCGTACAGCCCCGTGCAGAACAGGAGGGCGGACAGCACGGCGGGGTAGGCGAGGTGCATCAGCGGTCACCGCCCTCGGTGCCGGCCTTGTCGCCGGCCCCGGCGTTGTCGGCCTGCCTGCCGGCCCGGGCGTCGTCGGTTCGGGCATCGGCTCGGGCGCCGTCCCGCCGGGTGCGGCCCGGGGTGCCGTGGCCGGCCGCCGGGCCGCCCGCGAGCGCCCTGCCTGCCGTGCGGGCCGGTCCAGGGGTGTCGCCGCGTCCGCCGGCGGCGCCGGTCGGCTCCGCCTTGGCCTTCCGCGACAGGACGATCGCGCCGACGAGGGCGGCGAGGAGGAGGACGGAGAGGGCCTCGAAGGGGAGAACCCAGTTCTGGAAGAGGCTGGCGCCGGTGGCCTGCGTGGAGCCCGCGGCCGGGCCGTCCAGGTCGATCCAGGTCGTCCGGAAGGCGTCGACGACGACCCACACCAGGGCCGCCGCGGCGGCGACGGCCACGGTGAGCGCGGCCCAGCGGTTGCCGGAGTCGGCGTCCGGCGACCGGCCGATCGGGGCCCTGGTGAGCATCAGTCCGAACAGCAGGAGGACGACGACGGAACCGACATAGATGAGGACCTGCACCCAGGCGATGAACTCGGCGGTGAGCAGGAGGTACTCGACGGCCAGACCGCCGAGGGCCACCACGAGCCACAGCGCGGCGTGCACGAGCTGCCGGGTGGTGACGGTGACGATCGCGGCACCGAAGGTCACCAGACCGACCAGGAGGAAGGCGATCTCCACCCCGGTCGGCGAGAGGAAGCCGTGGGTCTCGGCGGCCAGGGCCGCGCCACGGCCGGTGAGGCCGCTGGGCGCGGTGGCGGCCAGGCCCCCGGTGGTTGCGGCGAGGCTCATTCCCGGCCCTCCTGCTCCGGCTGGTCCGTCTGCTGCCGGGACTCCCCCATCGGCCGGGTGGGCCGCTCGGCGGCGCGGGCCTGCTCGTCGGCGTGCGGCACCGTCCGGGAGCCGGGCCGCGCGGCGGTCTCCGCCGTCTCCGCGGTCCCCGCGCTGTCGGCAGCCTCGGCCTGCCGCTGGGCGGCGAGCTTGTCGGCGGTCTTGCGGGCGGCGGCGAGTTCCTTGGGCTCCTCGGCGCCGGGGTCGAGGGC